>JAEUQO010000487.1 GCA_016789605.1 Acidobacteriota bacterium | reverse complement strand
AACACACTCGGCGACAGACCGGTTGATGACGAAACCAATCGGCCTGCTTCGACCCAGTCAGACACCGTCAACCGGCCATCTCCGTCGGGGCGCGGAGCCAGGTCGGCTTCGAAACCGCGCGCAATGGTCACACTGCCCGGCAGGTAATTGCCCGCGACAGCGTTGGCATTGGCATCTGCGATCTCGCGCAAAACAGGCTGATCGCTAAAGCTCACGGCTGTTTGCGTCGCACTGGTTTGCGCCGCAATGGTGAAGGTAACCAATGCCAATTGTTGCACGCCTGCGCTAAAGCGCGCGCCGTTCGGCAATCCGATGACGACACCGAACCGACCGTGCGCGGCTTGCGTTGTATTCGCATTGAAGTTCGCCCCCGCCACAGAACTGCCCGGCGCGATCTGCGGATTGGTCAAGACAGTCGGATCAAACGCCAGACTGACCCCCAAGGCGTTTTCATCGCCTTGCGCCGTCAGGGCGATTTCGACCGTCACAGCGCCGCCCGGATTCCCCACTCCATTGCCGACGCGTACCACGCTGGGCGAACGCCCCGGCGGGTTGATCGTGAAGCTGGCGCTATTTGAAAACTGTCCGTCTGGATTGAGCACGGTGATCAACGCTGTGCCCGCCTGGCTGAGGTCAGTCGCCGGAATTTGCGCCGTCAATTGTGTCGCCGATACAAACGTCGTCGGACGTTCGCCGCCGTTCCAACGCACTTTGGCATTGCTGACGAAATTGCTGCCAGCGACAACTAGGGTAAAGCCGGGACTGCCTGCCAGCGCCACGCTCGGAGTCAGGCTGACGATGATCGGCGCAGTTCCCTGCACCGTCACGTTGGCAACCGAGAGATTGTTGGCCAAATTGGTGTCGGTGGTGTTGGCGGAAACGCTGGCTGTATTGCGCAAGCTTGCGCCGCTGCTGGCATTCACTTTGGCTGCCAGCGTAACGGTGGCCGTTGCATTCGGCGCAAGCGCGTTGAAACTCACCGTGCGGGTATTGCCGTTGCCGCCGCAAATACCGCCACCGGTCGCCAGACACGAAGCTTCGAGATAGGTCACGCCTGTCGGCAACGCATCGGTCACGGTGACACCGAACGCCGTTTCCGCGCCCGCGTTGATCAGCGTCAATGTCACCGTCAACGTGTCACCGGATTTTGGTTGTGCGGGTGTGATGGTTTGCGTCAGCGCCAGATCGGTTTGCGGCGTGGCGTTCAAAATAACGGCGGCGGTTTCGCTGTTGACGCTGCCGCAACCGTTGCTGACCAGCACCCAATAGTTCGTGGTGGCCGTTAACGCTGGTGTGGTGAATGTGCTGGCGGTTGCGCCAGCAATCGGTTGCGAAAAATCGCCGCGCGCGCCGCGATACCACTGGAACTGAAATGGCTGGTCACCGCGCGGCGTCACGCTCAAGGTAGCCGTTTGCCCAGCCGTAATCGTCTTGCTCAAGGGTTGCGCGGCAATGCCGACACACGCGCTTTGATTGGGAATCTGGCTGAGATAAACACCGCCGGTTTTGCTTCCGGCAATCAGCGTGTTGCCGCTTTGCGCCAGCGAAGTCACGTAAATATCCTGCAACCCGGCATTGAGTTGTTGCCAGTTTGCGCCGTTGTCTTCTGAAAGGAACACGCCATAGACGCTGCCCGCATAGAGTTTCGCGCCGCTCGTGCTAAACGAAGTCACCAACAGATTCGCGGGCAAATCCTTGTTCACGGGCGCCCAGCTTGCCCCTTGATTGGTCGAACGGTAAATTCCGGCGTCTGTCCCGGCAAACAGGCTTGCGCCGTCAGCGCTCACACCTAATGCGGAAATCGCCAGGCTGACCAAGCCCTGACTGACCCGCTCCCAACTTTGGCCTCCGTTGGTCGAACGATACACGCCGTCATCAAATGTTCCGGCATACAACGTTGCGCCATTGGCCAACAACGACAACGTGCGTTTGGTCAACCCGGTAGCCGCCCAGGTGTTATTGCCGCCGAAATTGCTCAGGCGAAACACCCCGCCATCGGTCGCGGCCAACAACATATCGCTCTGCACGCGCAGCGCATTGACGTTGCGCGGATTCTGTTGCGGATTGGCGGTGTTGTCGGGCAAACCGGCATTAAGCGCTGCCCAATTGCCGCCGTCATCGGCAGAACGATAGACACCCTGGCCAAATGTTCCGGCAAACAATAGCGCGCCGCTATTCACAATGGATTGCACATTGGCTGACGGGGACAATCCGCCGCTCGCCGTCGCCCAGGTTGCGCCTTGATCGGTCGAACGAAACACTCCGCCGCCCAGCGTCCCGGCAAAATAGCTGTTTCCTTTCACGGCCACGGCGTTGACGAATTTGTTGGTCAGATTGGCATGGCTGGCTGACCAGCTTTGCAAATTGTCGCTCAGTAAAAAGACCGAGTTGCCAAAAGTTCCAGCCAGCAACCGATTGCCACTGAATGCCAGCGCGGGAACAGAGCTGGTAAATGCCGGATCGAGTTTGCTCCAGGTTTGCCCGTCGTCACGAGAACGATAAACGCCATCCCCTCCCAGGCCGACATAGAGAATGTCGTTGGCAGAAACCAACACCCCAACCGTTAGCGCAGTAGCTGGCAGCCCCGTGTTCACTGCCGTCCAGGCAACCGTCGGAGCAGCGTTAAGCAACCGCTGATAAACGCCTTTTTCACCTCCCACAAACAAGCTCCCGCCTTTTATCAGCAACGTCCTCACGTTTTGCGCCAGCCCAGTCAGATTGACATTGACGCTCACCCACGCCGCGCCAGCAGAATTCAACGCCAGGCTCGACACACCGGAACCTCCGGCATACAACGTCACGCCATCAGTCGCCAGCGTGTTCACCTGACGATTTAGCGTCGGCGTTCCTAACACTTCCCATAGTCCTGCCGCGTTCAGACGATAAACGCCATTGCCCGTCCCGGCATATAAAATCCCGCCACTGGCAATCAACGAATACACTTGCGCGAATTCCAGCCCGACACCTAACAATCCCCAGCGCTGTGCGTTGACGTCAAACCGGTAAACACCGGCTGGCGTTCCGGCATATACGTTGGCCCCGTCAGCGAACAGGGTGAAGACGTAAAGCTCGGTATTATCAAAACCAGCATTGATCGGCTTCCAACTCTGTCCATTGTCGGTGGAACGAAAAGCGCCCTGCGCTTCGGTCGCCGCGTAAATAACGCCGGATTGCGCAACCAGACTGGTGATGTTTGCGGCCAGAATTCCTCTGGCAGAGCCGTTCCACAAATCGCCATCATTATTCGAGCGGAAAACGCCGCTCTCTGTTCCCGCATAGATGTTTGCTCCCTGACCAAACAAAGCGTGTACATAAAATCCGCCGGTGTTGCCGTCAGGCGTAGTCAATCCGGTGTTAATCCGCTCCCAATTGGTTTGCCCGGCGCGCAAACGATAGATGCCGCCGAAAAGAAACCCGGCAAATAGCGTCGTCCCACGTTGTGCCAGTGAGCTGACCACGAAAGTAGAGCTAGGGTTTGCAGCATTGGTAGGTTGCCATCCTTGGCTGGCATCGGCCAGGTTCAATCTGTACACACCAGTAAGGGTGCCTGCATAGAGCGTTGTTTCGCTGAGCAGCAAGGCGCGCACGGACCTGCTAGTCAGTCCGTTGTTATTTCGAAGCTTGGTCCAACTTTGACTGGCGTTCAGCAAATCCAGTGTGTAAACGCCGTCGTTGGTTCCGGCATAAAGCTGATTGTTCGCCGCGAATAAGGCTGAGACCGTAAGCGCGCTGCCCGTCAAGCCGGTGTTATTTCTCGTCTTCGTCCAACTGGCTCCGGCAGTGAGCAAATCCAGGCCGTACACACCATCTGAGGTGCCAGCTTGAAGCGTTGAACCTGTCAGCGCCAAGGCACGAATCACCAAGGCACCGCCCGCCAAACCTGTCGCGGTGCGCGTCCATCCTTGTGCGACATTGGCTAAATCCAGGTGATAAACCCCGTCGAAAGTGCCGGCGTAAAGCTTTCCGCCAAACGCCAGCAATGCGCGTACACCCAGAGCATCCCCCGTCAATCCATTGCTCACCAAAGCCCAGGTCTGGCCATCATCTGTTGAACGATAAACTCCGCTGCCGACAGAACCGCCGTACAATACCGAATCAACGGCAATGACCGATTGGATGATTCCGCCTTCCGGCCCGGAAGTTTTCGCCCATTTCGCAGCCACGTTGATGCCAACAGCTTTGCTGTCGCTTAAGGCTGGCGTGGCGCTATCAGTCACACGAAAGTTGAGCTGATATGCGCCTTCCTGCGCCAGCGTCGGCGTCCAGGTAAATTGCCAAGTGTTCGGCCCGGATTGCGGCGGATTTTGTGTCGCACCGGCAGGCGCGTTGAGAACATTCAACGTCAACACATCGCCATCGGGGTCAACTGCTGTGAGATTGAGTTTTAGCGCCTGGCCCGCGCCAACGGTTTGCGCGCCCGGTACGGTTAACACGGGCGGATCATTTACCGGACGGATGACCACAGAGATTTCGGCCATGCTACGCGCATCTGTCCCGCTTCCCACTTTGTAAAGAAAGCTGTCTGTGCCGTTGTAATTCGCGGCAGGCGTATACGTCACATTAGGCGGCGTGCCACTCAGTTTGCCGTGCAGCGGCGACGTCAGAATGCTGAACGCAGGCGCATTGCCCGCATTGACGCTGGTCAGCGTAATCGAGACGGCAGTGTCTTCGTTGGTCAGGATGGATTGGCTTTGTGCGCTGGGCACACTACTGCTGGCGGCCAATACCGTGACCAAAATTGTCTGCCGCGCAACGTTGTTTTGTTCGTCAAAGGCGATGACCCTGAACGTGTAGGTTCCGGCGCTGCCCGCAGCCGGAGCCAGTCGCAACGCAAAATCGCCATTGCCCAGATTCCGCAAACTGCCGAACAACGGCCCATTCAGCGCGGGGGCGAAATTCGCAGGCACTCCGCGAATCAGCAAATTGAAATCGCGCGTTTCGCCTTCGCTGACCGTCAGATTCGAGGGCGCCAGAATCGTCGGCCCCACAGCAACCGGGCGCGGCAGCAAAACAATGTCGCTCTGCAATTGCACGAGCGCGCCTTCGCTGACGGCAATGTTCACCCGGTCAGTGCTGGCAACCGTGCTGTTTGGACGCAAGGACGCGATTTCGAGCGTGACCGCGTCACCGGCTTTGATCACTGGAATATTGCGTAAGACAAATCCGCCGTTGCCATCGGTGAACACCGATTGCCCGCGCGTCGTCACCAAAGCACGACGCACCGGACGCACGCCATCCGCTTCGACGACATGCCCGATGACCGTCGCGGTCGGCCATTGCCGCGAAATGAAATAATAGCTGCCTTGATTGACGGCTCCGGCAGGAGTTTCCAGAGTCTGTCCGTTGTCGGCAAACACGGCTGGGCCGACATCCAGAAACTGGCCCAGCGTTGGGCTATCCTGGGTTTGATCCAGTTTGAACACACGCAGTGGTGTGCCAACGGGCAGGTTTTCGCTGTTTGGAAAGCGCAATTTTCCTCCTGGAGAAATCGGCTGGCCAAATGGCGTGATCTGGGCAATGGCTGAACTAAACGTGCCGGGCGGCAAATCTACGGGCGTGCGCCCCGGTACAAACGACGTCAACGTAAACGGACAAACGTTTGTCTCTGTGCATTGCGGCAATTCAAGAACAATGTCAGTGACGCGGGCGGATTTTGTGCGCGCGACCGCTAAGGCAGGCGTAAGAGTTTCAGTCAATTCCACGCGCGGAAAGAGATTGTCTTTGCCCGCAGCAACCGCGAGTTTGAAAACTTGCGCCGGATAGGACAAGCTGCTCGGAGCTTGCACGACGATCTGTTGCAACCCGGGCGTGACATCCGGCAACACAAATACGCCATCACCGTTGGTCGTGGTGCTGTTGTTACCGCGCAGTAAGCGAACGGTCATGCCTTCAATAAAACCGCCCGACGCATCCTTGATAACGCCGCTGATCGAAGTCCGCACACTGACCGAACGCGGGCTGCGCCACAACACATTGCCATTCACCTTGATACTGACTTCCCCGGTTTCACAACCATATGGAACTTGCAGCGTCAATTTTTCCGCTGCCAACGGTTCAACCGGCGTGCTGGCGACCCCACCGGAAAAAAGCACTTCGACACCGGTGCGCGGCAAATTCACGCCGCTGATTTCCAGCGTTTGTCCGGCCAACACGGTTTCGCTGCTCAACCCGGTCACATTCAGCGCTGAGACACCACCGCCAAGCTCAACCTGCGCCAGATTTGAATCGCTGGCATTGGGCGCGTTGACATAGAGTTCCAGCAAGCCTTTGCCTGCCAGCTTTGCATCCAGCAACAAATTGATTTGATCGAGCCCCGGACTCACGGCCCCGACAAACACCGGCGTATAGGCGTCGCCTCCCAAAAACACGCGCACCTGAGCTGAGTCTGCGTTGCGAATGCCCGTCAGGTAAAAACACAAATACACAGATTCGCCGGGGTTGCCGACGTCAATGGCCTTGGCTTTGTTTTGCCCGGTGACGGCGTCGGGTTGAGAAAGGCTTTCATACGTTTGTTGGCCGTCGGCTTTGACGCGCAACGCAAACCCGGCCACCACGCCATTGGTCGTAAAGATCGCAGGCGCAACGGCATTGATCGCAATGACGCCAGTTGAACTGGCTCCGTTTGCCGCGCGCACCGTAACCGTCGCATTACCGGTTTGCGTGCCCGCTGGAATGATGAAATTCACCTGTTCTGACGACACATAGGTCAGGCTGGCGGCGCGTTCGACGCCTGTGCTGTCGCGTACTGTAACCGTCGTTCCGCCCAGCGTCGTTTGTGGCGAAGCCGCGACTTCGTTTTGGGTGGCCAGTCCGCTGCCATAGGCGGTGGCAAATGCGTCAGGCGCTAACGCCCCCGCTTGCAACGTCGCCGAAGAAACGATCTGAAGCGTTCCGCCCTGAAACAGCAACGCCTGCGAACGCCAGAGAACCACGCTCGACAA
>JAEUQO010000486.1 GCA_016789605.1 Acidobacteriota bacterium | reverse complement strand
GATTGGACCGGCCCAAATTTCCTGCTTTTCTTCGCCGGTTTTTCCGCTTTCGCGATTGGCCTGATGGTTTGGTCGCGCAGAGTGGCGGAATCCGGCCCCGCCCCACAACTGGAACTTTCTGATCCGTATTTGATCGCTTATTTGCGCGGCGGCGAAAACGAAGTGCTGCGCGTGGCGATTGTTTCCCTGATAGACCGTCACTTGCTGGAAGCTGATGGCACCAAGCTCAGAACACGTGTCAAACACGCCGCCGGAACCGTACGCCACACCATCGAACGCGCGTTGCTTGAGCGCTTTCGTACGCAAAGCGAAGCGGCTGAGGTTTTCAAAGACGATGAGTTGAAAGCGATTTGTGCCCCGTATCGTGAACGGTTGGAGCGGACCGGGGTGCTTCCTGATGAGCAAGTCCGAAGCGAGCGGCAACTGCGCTTTGGGTTGGTGTTGATGGCGCTTGTGGCAGTCGGCGGAGCCAAGATTTACATTGGCCTTTCGCGGGAAAGGCCCGTGTGGTTCCTGGTAATTTTGTTGGTTGTTGCCGTGATTGCGGCTTTTGTTTTGCGCGCGCCGCGATTGACCGCGCGAGGTCAGGCGGTGCTTGAAGACATTCAATCGCTTTATGCCGGACTGAAAGCGCGCGCGGCGTTGTTACGTCCCGGCGGGGCAACTGCAGACGCCGTGATGCTGGCGGCGGTTTTTGGGCTGGGCGCGCTGGATGCGTCATCGTTTTCATACGCCCGAACGCTCTTTCCCCAGGCCAGCAGCGCGTCCGGCAGTTCGTGCGGTTCCTCCTGCGGGTCGTCGTGCAGTTCTGGCAGTTCATGCGGCGGCGGCGGTTGCGGGGGCGGTTGCGGAGGTTGCGGATCATGAAATCTGTGCCGACGACGCAAACAGATTGCTTTGGTTTGGGCTGGCGGCGGGAATTGGCCGCAGAGGTATTCACGCAGCTCGACCGCATTGACGTGGTGGAAGTCATCGCGGATGACTTTTTCGATGCGCCCACAAGGGCACGTCGTTCGTTGCGCACTTTGGCCGCACAAGTACCCGTGGTGTTGCACGGCGTTTCGTTGGGGCTGGCGTCTTCCGTTGCCGTAGCTGCAAAACGTCTGGGCAAGATGGCGCGGCTGTGTGACGAAGTGCAGCCGCAATTCTGGTCAGAACATCTGGCGTTTGTGCGCGGCGGCGGCATCGAAATCGGCCATCTGACCGCGCCACCGCGCAACGCTGAAACCGTTGCCGGAGCGACCGCAAATCTCGCCCGCGCACAGCAAATTGTCGGCGCTGCGCCGTTGGTTGAAAACATCGCCACCTTGATCGAACCGCCGGGCAGTGACCGCAACGAACTTTCCTGGTTGACAGACATTCTTGCCGCAGCCAATGCGGATTTGTTGCTTGATCTGCACAACCTTTACGCCAACGCCACCAACTTCGGCTATGACCCCAAAGCGTTTCTGGCGGCTTTGCCGGCGGAACGCATTCGCGCTGTGCATCTGGCCGGCGGCAAATGGGTGCAGGCGCGCGGCACGCAACGCTGGCTGGATGATCACCTGCACGACGTGCCTGCGCCGGTGTATGAATTGCTGACTCTTGTTGGTGAATGTGTGCCGCATTCGTTGACGGTTATTCTCGAACGTGACGGCCAATATCCGCCGCTCGCGTCATTGTTGGCGGAACTGGATTGCGCGCGTGACGCATTGGCTTTGGGGCGTGCGCGCCGTGCAGCAAACCGGCTGGAGGTTGCCGCATGAGCACACCGCGCCTGGAAGCCTTTCTGGCCAAAATCTATGTTGATGAAGACGCACGCCGTCGCTTTCTGGCCGATCCGCGCGGCGAAGCCTTGCGCGCGGGCTTGAACGACGCAGAAGTCGCCGCGCTCGAAACCATAGACCTGGTTGGTTTGGAATTGACCGTGCGCAGCCTGACGCACAAACGCGCAGGCCGCCGCAAAAGCCTCTTTCGCCGTTGACTCAGCGTTGACCCGGCATTGACACCCGCCGTCAAATTTCGTTTCCTTTGCGCACACCCCGGCATTTCTTCAGCAAAGGAACAATCAAATGATCAGCCGACACAGACAATGGATCAGTTTGCTTTGGGTGTGGTGTGCGTTTGGGCCGCTCTTTGCGCAGGGTGTGCCCGCGCCAACGCGTCAGTCTGAAAACCACTCTGCTGGTGTTTCGCCGCTTTCGCCCGCCGAATTCACCGTGATCGAAGGCCTCTTTCACGACGGACTGGGCACGTTTGCCGAATTGTCGCTTGCCAACGAATTGCTGACACAGGCGCAAGCCAGCCAGCCGCTTTTCGATATCGCGCGCGCGCAAGCCAAAATGCGTCAGGCAATTTTGCGTTTGCCCGCCGGTCATCCCGCAGGCGCGCGCTTCACGCAGGAACAAGCCAACATCACCGCCGCCACACAGCGCGGCGCGGCGCTTTTGCTGGCGCGGGCCAAGCCACAGACGCTCGTGCGTGTGCGGCACACCGCGCAAGAATTCGCCAACGCCAACGCGGCGGATTTGCGCCTGGAATTTACCGGCGGCGTGTTCTTGCCCGTTTCGGTCAAAACCGAGAAGTCCAACAAGGTCGCTGTCGCCGAAGGCCAAACGCCTGATTTGGGCGGGAAATGGGCGGCGCGATATTTTCAGGTTTCGCCTGCTGAGCTGGAGGCAATGATGCGCACGCTCGGTTTTGCTTCGCTGGCGGAATTGAAGGCCAATTATCTGAACGTGGCTCAGTTGGTAGCGCAGGTGCTGATCGTCAAATTGGGGTTGGAAGATTGTCAGCCGACAGATTTCAGCCGGGCGCGT
>JAEUQO010000469.1 GCA_016789605.1 Acidobacteriota bacterium | reverse complement strand
GCCGGGTTTAGATACGGCAGCAAGAAATCCCCAGAGTCGTTGGCAACCGTTTGCTGCGCGATGTTCGTGGCCAGATTGGTGACTTTTATGGTTGCGCCGGGAACGACCGCGCCATTGGCGTCGGTCACTCGCCCGGTAATGCCTGCCGTCGGCGTTTGTGCGAAGGCGGTGATGGCCGCAAGCAGCAGGGCAAAAGCAAGGATGGGCTTCTTCATAACGATCTCCGGAATAGGGGACGCCGTGGCAGTCCGTTGGCTGCCGCGTGACGTTGATTGTTTGGTAATGCGAAACCCAGCAAAGAAAGCAGTTCGGTTTTTGTAGGTACCGATTTTGTGCAACCGTTGTCTTTCGCGCGGTTGTCGGCCATGCAAGGGCCGATTGGATGGGCGCAGTGTTTACCGATTCGGCGGATTGTGCAAGAGCAAATCTATCCGAGAGGCGGGGTGGAGCTCGTGTCTTGATTGAAGTTCATCGCTTTGGCCACTTGCGCCAGCGCGCGGTTGCCTGCCTTGGACAGGAAGATGTAGGAAAGGAAAATGCCCAGAGTGCCGGGGTTGATTTTCCTTTCCCGCATTTTCCTGTTGCCGCGCCTGATCTGAAGTTCATTTGAGCTTTGCGCCGCGCCAGCCTTGTTCCCATTGGGCGGTCAGTTTGGTCACCAGCGCGGCGTGTTTCGGATCGGCGGCGATGTTGGTGTTTTCCTGCGGATCGGTTTGGTGATCGTACAGTTCCGTGGCCACGACTTTGCTGTGATCGTCGCGCGCGACCCAGCGCGTGAACCGATAGCGTTCCGTGCGCATCGAATAGCCCATCAAGCGTTGGCCCCGGTTCGGGCGCGGATACTGGCTGAAGGCGGCGGTTTTCACCGCTTTGGCCGGATTGCGCAAAACGGGAACCAGGCTCACGCCTTCCAGATGTTGCGGCAGGGGCAAACCGGCGAGTTCGGCCAGTGTCGGATAAACGTCCACAAATTCCACCAGCGAAGCGCTGTGTTTACCGGCGGTTTTCATCCCCGGTGCGGAGATGATCAGCGGCGCGTGGGTGTCGTTTTCGACGTTGGAGTGTTTGCACCACGCGCCGTGTTCACCCAGCTTCCAGCCGTGATCGCCCCACAACACGACAATCGTGTTGTCGCGCAGTTTCAGCCGGTCGAGTTCGTCCAGCACGCGGCCAAGCTGTGCGTCCATATAACTGATCGCCGCGTAATAACCGTGTTTGAGCTGGCGCGCCAGATCGTCGGGAATGTCGCCAGTGGGAATATTTTGATACGCGCGCAGTTCGCCGCCGGGCAGCACGGCGAATTCCGGCGCGTCTTTGGCGCGGAAAGGATTTGGCGCAAGCTGAATCTTTTTCGGATCGTACAAATCCCAATATTTTTTCGGCGCGACAAAGGGCAGATGCGGTTTGGTGAAACCTACGCCCAGCCAGAAGGGCTGATTCTTTTTCGCCATTTCGCCCAGCGTCTTGATGGCCAGATCAGCCAGCGCGCCGTCGTGAAAGGTGTTGTCCGGCACAGCCGCGCCTTCAAACGCGGGGCCGCGAATGCCTTGGCCTTCCTGTCCGCGACTGCCCTTTTGGCGGGCCTCGTTTTCCGCAATGCCGTAAGTGACGACTCTGGGATTGCTCCACGGCACCGACCACGAAGGCGGATCGTCATATCCGCCGTGATAGAGCTTGCCCATGCCTTGCACAAAATAGCCGTTGTTTTTGAAACGCTGCGGCAACGTCACGACATCGGGAATGGCCGTGCGAAAGTGCGTCACCAAATCCCAGACTTTGGTCGTGTCGGGACGCGTGCCGGTCAAGAGCGAAGACCGCGACGGCGAACACACCGCTTGCTGCACATACGCGCGATCAAAAGTCACGCCCTGTTTGGCCAACCGATCCAGATTCGGAGAGTGTATGTATTTGCTGCCATACGCGCCGAATTCGGGGCGCAGGTCATCCACGGCGATAAACAGCACATTGGGTTTGCGCGGTTGTGATTGGGTTACGGGCGAACCAAACAGCGCTGCGCCGACAACGGTCAGCGCCAACAGCAAGCAGAAACGGGTGAACAGAATCATGATTTCCTTTCAGCGCAGCGAGGGCGTTATTTGACCTTCGCCCAGACCTGGCTCAGCACGGGTTTGATGATTGCCGTGAATGCGACATAGGCCGGTTCCTGAAAGTGCAATTTGTCGGGCAGGTAAAGTTCCAGGCGCGGTTTGCCGTCGCGGTCAAAGAGCGCCGGGTTGACGTCAATGAAACCCAGCCGTTTGTCTTTTTCGCAATCGGTTTTGATTTGTTGGTTGGCGTCGTCCACCCAATCCCAGCGCTCCATTTTTTGCGGCGCGCGGTTGATCGAAACATACAGAATGTGGGTGCGCGGCAATTTGGCGTGTACGCGTTCGGTGAATGTGCGGAAGTTGGCGGCGATCTGGTCCGGTTTGATGTCGGCGTTGATGTCGTTGCTGCCGCAGTAATAGACGATGACTTTCGGTTCGTAGCGCAACACGACCTGTTCCAGATAAAACAACTGGTCGGCGGTGCGCGATCCGCCAAACGCGCGATTCAGCACCGGCAACGGCGTCATTTGTTCTTTCAGGTTTTTCCACAGCCGAAAGATGCTGCTGCCGACAAAAAGAATTTGTCCTTTGGGCGGCGTACCGGTTTGGTCTTCTTTCTGAAAGGTTTCGATGGCCGACGCAAACCGGCGCGGATCGTCTTTGGCGAGCGGAGCCGCCGATTGCGCCAGACTGGCGATGGTCAGCCACAGCAACACGCCGACCACGGTGGACGAGCGCCACAAAAGCTTCATTGTCATTGGTGAACTCCTTGCATTGCGAACTGGTGAGCGGCGCGCAATATTGCACACCGGCTGGGCGGCTGCAATGGCGCAACGCCGCTTTTCTAAAGGGATTGGCCACAGATTTTCTAAAAGGGTTGGCCACAGAGTCGCGGAGGCGCAGAGAAAGCCCCGAAAGGGCGCAGTGTCTCAGTGTCTGTATGGCCCCCCTTCACCAAAAAAGCTCTCTGGCTCAGTGACTCCGTGGCCAATCCCCACACGGCGTCAGGCGCTTGCCCGGGCGGCGCGGAGTTCTTCGTCGCGGCGGTGGTAGCCGCATTCGTGGATCAGGCCTTCGGCTGCGGAAAGGTCGTGGGCGGGCGAATCCCAGGGATACATCACGTCGCGTCTGCCGCCAAACAGGCGCGCACGGTACAGGTGAATGTCGGCCAGAAAGAGCTTCATCGAACCGCGCGCCGCAATGTCCCAGGCTTCCTCCAGGTCGTCTTGCGCACTGTCAGGGCCGGTCAACGCGCCAGTCACCGCACGCAGCCAGGCGCGCGTAAGCAAGCTGCGCGGA
>JAEUQO010000435.1 GCA_016789605.1 Acidobacteriota bacterium | reverse complement strand
TTTGACGCGCACCAAATACGCCGCAGGCAATCCGCCGCCGCTGCTGTCAAAGGTAAAGATGGCGGGCGCAACAGGGCGCAAACGCAATGCGCCGGTCGTGATTTGCCCATCGGCGGATTTGATTTCGACGGGAAGCGGGTCTGGGTCACTGATGGGAAGTTCTGACGGCACAACAAAGTTGACTTGTTGTGGTGAAACGAAAAGCAGCGGAGCCGCTACGCCTTTGATCTTGACGTAGGTTCCCCCCAACGAAGTCGGCAACTGCACACCCGGTGTAGCGGCATCGGTATCTTGCGCCAGTGCAGTCACCGTCGCCAGATGCGCGCCAAATGCAGCGGCCAGCGATTCGGGCGCGAGTGCCGTTTCGCTGAAGCTGGCTGCCGAAACGACTGTCAGCCCGGTTTGCGCTGCCTGCACTGACGCGCCCCGCCAAGGCAAACGAACCAAAAACACTGAGGACAAAATCCCTAGCGTGAGAACCAATAACGATGAAACCGTAATTACCGTACGAGACCGGCCAGGAATCGCGTCCAATGATTTGTAGCGAAAAAGCGTTGCAAGAGACATGAATACCACCTTTTCAGTTGCAGGAGATCACAGTCTTGATGATGCAAGAGGCTGAACGTCAGGAGAACGCGCCGATAACGAGACGCTTGCAAACGGCGCAAGGTTGGCTCTGGCTATTGTTTCTAGATCGGTTTTCAATTCGCTTTACGGATTCGCCACAGAGCCACGGAGGCTCAGAGAAATGCTTAGAAATCTCTGTGGCTCTGTGCCTCTGTGGCAATCCCCGTACGCCAAAATGAAATCTGATCTAATAAGCGGCTGCGGCTCTGACTGGCAACCAGGGCAAGCGCGTAACGTGACCGAAAGCAGTGCGCGGATCGTGTGCGCAGGAAGCTGAGAAGAAAAGAAAGAAATGTGCTCAGTGATAGCGACGCAGTTTTTGCCACCAGGTGCGGCGCGGCGTCGAAAAGTCTACGCCCTCATACCGTGAACGAACGTCCTGCGCGCGCAAGACATGACCTTGCAACCAGACTTCGGCAGAAAGCCACGCGCCGCGCTTCAATTCGCCTTTCAAAGCGTCACGGTTGAGCAGCACTTCCAGACGTGCGCTGCCCGTTTCGACTTCGACCCAGACGACGTTGCAACGCGTCAACGAATTGGTCAGGTCGCGCCACGAAAGCACCGTACCGCGCACGGCATAATCGTTATCCGCCGTATCGCGACGCGGATACCGGCGGCCAAGCGGCTCAAAAACCGGCTTGCCAGCGCGTTTGTTGATCTGCGCGCGATACGCCAAACCGGAAACCGCCGCGATCAAAGGCTGATCACGAAACTGACGCGGATCAATCTCGGTGATGTTTTGCAGGGCAAACGCGACAGAGACATCGCCGTCAGCCGTGATGCCCCGCGCCCAGGCTTCCCCGCCTTCTTCGTATTCGACAATTTCCCAGGGAAAGAGGTGAAAAAGCTGGCGTCCGCGAAACGCCGGGCGGCAATCCGCATAAAATTTTCCGCCGCGCGTCTCATACAAAACGGTCCAGACTTCCAGGCCGTCACCCAGACTCCAACAACAACCGTGCATGACGCCTTGTTCACGCCGCGCCAGGCTCAGTTCGCCCCGCTGATGCGCAGCTTCGGCCAGCGATTCATAAGTCGCCTGATCAGTCACGCGCAATCCGATGGCGTGAAACGGTTCGATCATCGTCCAGCGCGTACGGAATGTAGTTGAGACTTCGGTCCTGTTCATTGCTTTTTCTTTTCCCGTCGTGAGGTTGGCCGCACAAAGGCGGGGTTGGGCGGGGCGTACTGTCGAAAACCGCGAATGTTACGAGCGGGGCCGTGCGCGGGTGGTTGATTGCTGCGCACCATTTCAGCAAACAGGTCTACATCATAATCGCATTCCCGCGACATTTCCTCGCGGATGGCATGCAATTCTTCTAAAAACCTTGGTCGTTGATACATAAAGCGGCGGTGAGCGGATGGAGCGATACAGCCAGGCAATGCGCTACAATTCGCTCACCAAAAACTCCGGGGTCACGATTTCTGGCACGAAAAAACCGGCAGCCGTGTTGAACAGCTTGATCCGCGCCTGCCGGTGTACATTCGCCAGGTAACCAAAATTCCACGTCACCAGATAATCAATTTTGTGAAATGAGGCGAGCGCAACGTGTAACGCATCGCCCAAATACTTTCGTTGAAAAATTCCGCGCGAAACATATCCGTCGGCCAGAATCGCCGCCTCTTCCGTAATTTCGACTTGCGGCAGCGGCTTGATCAGCGCCAGATAGCTCTGGCGATAGGGTTCGCGCGTCCGCTCTAATTCGCGCTCGACCAGCGGCGAAACGTACGCGCGGTAATTTTTCAGCTCGTGCTCCCACCAGCGGATCGTCAGATCGCGGCGAAAAGATTCGCCCTTATCAAGATATGCGCCGACGACCGAAGTTTCCAGATAAATGCTGGTGATCATGATCCTGCTACTTTTCCGCCGCGACGGTGATGGCCTTGCTCTGCGGCGTCAACCGGAAATGGTGACGACGCAAATCCAGCACTACGCGGAAATGCGACAGATAGTCTCCGCCCAAAATGCCATGCTGTTCAAACCCCGAAGTCTCGTTAACTGCTTCCAGGTCCAAAATCACTGCACGGCCATTTCGTTTGCGCAATCCGTTTACCGTCAAGGTTGAAAGCCCCAACGCCTCCACGCCTTCTTCCACCCCGGCAGCGCCGATGACGCGTACGGTCTCGCCAGCCAGTTTCATGCCTTCCAATTGGTGGCGTTTGACTGCCGCCTTGGAAACCACGGTCGTGGTCGCGCCGGTATCAATGATGAAATTGAGCGGGCGTTCCATCGTGGGCAAATGCGCTTCTGCGCTGGCCAAGCCACCGCTGGTGCTGCGAATCGGGATTTCAAAGCCGTCTTCCAAACTGCCGGTGACGACTTTCGCCGTATCGGCTTTGCCCATTTCAGGCAAAGTCCCGTCTGGCGCTTTGGCGACTGCGGGTTCTTCGCGAATCGGCGTGCGATCCAGTGTCATCTGTTTCGTTTGGTAATCCAACGTCACGGCGTAATTCGACAGCACGGACAATCCGATATACCCGTCCGCGCGTTCGGCTTCGGGCGTGTCGGCAGTGCTGTGCACCGTACGAATGTAAATCGGAACGGTTTCGATGCGCGCATCGCCAATCACCAGCGAATCCAGCAACCCATACACAATCGGGAAAGTTCCCGTGCCGCCGACGGCGCGGGCGTTTCCGCCCTTGGCGACCGGCTTGATGCCCAACGTAGCGGCTGCTTTGTCCGACAACACCGACAAACTCGCGCCCGAATCAATCACAAAGCGCAGCGGCCCTTTGCCATTGATCGTCAAGTTGATAAAAGGGCGGTTGTTGATCAAATCAAACGAGATAACGCTGACTTCTTTACCGCTGGCGCGATTGATTTTGGTGGTTCCCAAATAACGATAGAAATCAATCAACCCGCGAATGCGCGCACGGCGTTCGGCGTCGGTTTTCGGCGCGACATCCAGAAAGCGCTGATACGCGTCGGCGGCTTCACCGTAATATTCCAGCCGTGAACAAGCGCGCGCCAACGAAACATAGTAATCCGGTTCGAGCGGATCCAGCGCGATGGCACGGCGCAACCCTTCGTAAGCGTTACGCGAACGATTTTCAAAGTATTCAATTTCTGACAAACCGGCCAGCGCCAGCGCTTCGCGGTTGTTGAACTTGGCGGCGGTGTAAAGCGCTTCGACCGAATTGCGGAATTCGCCCGAACGCAACAACGCAGTGCCCAACAACGCAAAGCCGCGCGCATTGAGCGGGTCTGCCGCAATCACGACGGCGGCCTGCTCATACGCGTCCTGCAGCTTTAACTGCTTCATCAACGCAAAGCTCAGCCCCAGACGCGCTTCCTTGTCGCTTTGGTCCTGCGCGATCAGCTCGCGAAAGATTTTTTCAGCCACATCGAAGTTAGCCTTGCGCAATTCGCCTTGCGCGCGTTTGAGCGCTTTGCCACGTGATTCGGCCAGCGCCGCCACGCTGAACAGCGTCAGCAATACCGTAGCCAGTGCTAAGGTTCCTATCCGGAGAGCGGTTTTCATCATAATCACCTCTACTTCAGAATCTCGCCGGTTTTGTTTGACCACAACAGGAGATCAAGGTCGTCAAAGTTGATTCTAACTTCCGCCGCGAATTTTCTCATGCGCTCTTCGACGGCCAGATACTTTTTTTTCGTCGTCGGTGGCTGGTCAGAATCCAGCACACCGAACTCATATAACGTGCGCAAAATGTGTTTGTCCAATATCGCGTACCCGCGATAGCCGATGTTGCGCAGGTAATGACTGGCTTCTTTGTAGCCAATCCCCTTAATGCCAGGGTTGCGCGCAAAAAAATCGCGCCGCGCTTCGGCATCATCGCCAAACGATGCCAGCCGCTCGCGCAAACGCAATTCACAGTCGCGTTGCAAATACCGGCGCGTGTGAACGATGTAACCGGAACGTGCGCGCGGGTAACGGTGCGCTCCGACCAATAGGTTTTCCAGCCGGTTTTGCGAACCGTTAAGCAAATGCCGCCGGATACGCGCGACGGAATTCAATCCCATGCGTGCGCTCGCGCCTGCGGTAAAAATGCAATAGACCAACTCTTCAAACAACACCGCGTCATCCGCTTGCGCACCGAGGTTAGCAAATTCAGCCATGCGCGCGCGAATGGCTGCGTCTTTTTCCTGATAGGTTCGCTGTAACTCTTCGATGATCTGCGCGTTCATCATAACCGGGATGGCCTCCTGCTCACGGTTGAGCATTGCGGCGGCGCATTGTAGGAGCGCACCGACGCCAGGTCAAATTAACGCCGCGATCTATTGACCAGGACAGAGGCATTGCCTAGACTCGCTGCGGTTTAATAAAAAGAATTGCAGAAATCACGAAGCAATCAGCATGAAGTTAACTAAGAAAGACACTTTCTCCCTACTCCCTGCTTGCGGTTTGTTGCTACTGTTTATCACAGGCTGGCTATCCCTGACGTATTGGCTGCCCGTAAGTCATCCCTGGATGCAAAAGCTCATGCCCGCGCTGGCCGCCAAACCGTTGGCGCGCTCTCAGGGTGGCGTCAATGCCACGACCGATCGTTACCTGCTGAGTCTCGACCTCGCTGAACCGTCAGAAACCATCCGCAAAGAAATCGCCTCATTGCCGCGCGAAGACGGCTTACTCGTCATCACCCCCGATGAGCAAACCAGCACCGATCTTATCTATCGCACGATTGCCTATCTGAGCTGGCCGCGCGAAGTCGGCGCATACGTGTGTGGCCAACCGCCTTTGGTGATGTTTGCACCGCGCACGGAAACGCGCGTGCGCTGGCTGTTGTTGTATCAACTCAAACCGACGCCAGCGCAAACCGCTCAAGCCCGTACCATCGGTCCTCACTTAACCCTGCTGCCACTGACAGAATCGAATCAATGGACTACTTATTGCTCTCAATAGCGTTGCTCTTGCTGTTTTTGGGTGGCTGGGGCGTAAGTCAGTTCTTATCCCCTACCCTGCGCCCGGTCAGTTTTGTTGAACGATGCGTGCTGGCGTTGTTGCTCGGCCCGACGGTTCTTTCGCTGGCGACGTTTTGCTGGGGCTTGCTGCTTCCTGGTGTAGCCGTCCGCTGGCCACTAACGATCCTCTGTTTACTGCTCGGCGGAATCGGCTGGCGGCACAGCGCCAAGGCCTCCCTGCCGACCAATCCACCAGCCACCTGGCAACCGATCCTGCTGACCCTGAGCGTGGTTCAGCTTGGCGTGCTTTCTATCGTGTCACACCTACGCGTACTGGGCTGGGACGGTTTGTTCAACTTTGAAGGCAAAGCGCGCATCGCCTTTTTGCAGGGCGGCATCATTCCCTGGCAGTTTTTCACTGACCCAACACGGTTATGGCAACACCCAAATTATCCGTTGTTGCTGCCGCTGACAGAAAGCTGGCTGTATTTGTGGCTGGGTCGCCCTGATCAAGCCATGCTGAAAATTATCGGGCCGCTGTTTTTCGCGACGGCATTGGGCTTGCTATACCTGGGACAGCGAATGAGCGGTGTGCGTGCGGGGCACATGCTGGTTGCGCCGTTGGCCCTGTTTGGCATTCCCCTGCTCTGGCTGGGCGATGGCAGCGCCTCTTCCGGTTATGCAGACTTTCCGCTGGCGGTGTTTTATCTGGCGGCGGTCATCTATCTGGTTGAATTTTGGCGCACGGGCGCAACCGCCTCTTTGTGGCTGGCCGGCATCCTGGCGGCAGCAACCTGTTGGCTCAAACAGGAAGGCCTGATCCTGTGGATGTCGGTGATGTGGCTGGCCGCCTGCAAGTTTCTCGCGACCCGACAATGGCGCTTCGGCCTGAAGCATTGGTCGCTGGCGGCGTTGCCCGGCATTGTCATCCTGGCAGGCTGGCGCATTTTTATGCGCGTCATTGCGCAACCGGGCACAGAAGAATTTATGCCCGTCACGCCCGGTAATCTGCGCGACAATTTGTGGCGCATCCCCGAAATCGCCCACGGCGTCGTCAGCGAAATGCTCACGTTGCGTCATTGGGGCGTCTTCTGGGTGCTGATTGCTGCCGCTTTGGTATGGCTGCTTTGGCGGCGCTCACTGCGGGAGTGGCTGCCGTTGGCGTTGGCGGTTTTATTGCCGATCACGGCATATGCCAGCGTTTATATTTTTACGCTCTTCACCGGTCACCTGGAATCGTCATTTCCGCGCTTACTTTTACACGTAACGCCAACGGCGACCCTGTTGCTTGCCCTGGCGTTTGAACCTGCCAGCGTTGACCCGCCTTCACCTGCCACATAGAATCTGATTGCAAGCAATCATCAACAAACATCAAGAGGTCAACTACATATGAAAAAGCACGAGAGTCGTCCCCGGCGCTCTGGAATTTCGCGCCGCGACCTGCTGATCGGAGCCGCGCAAACCGGCGCTGCCGCCACGCTAAGCCAGCTACTGCCCAACGAATTTTCCCTCGCCTTTGCCCAGAACTCGATCAAAGGCAAAGAAAAACTGATTGTGCGTTCCCTGCGCCCCGAAGACCTGGAAACGCCCGTCACCTTGCTCAACACCTGGATTACGCCCATTGATCTGTTTTATGTGCGCCATCATGCCTACGCCGCCAAAGTGGATGCGGCCCAATGGAAATTAACCGTGGATGGCGAAGTAAACCAAACGCTTTCGTTGACGTTGGACGAACTGAAAAAACTGCCCAAGGCCACAGTCACCGTGACGCTGGAATGCGCGGGCAATGGCCGGGCGTTTTTTGATCCGCCGATGCCGGGCATTCAGTGGGAACGCGGCGCAGTCGGCACCGCGCGCTTTTCTGGCGTGCGACTGGCAGACGTGCTGAAAAAAGCCGGTGTCAAAGCGACCGGCAAATATGTCGCGCTAAACGGCGCCGACAAACCGGTGGGCAAACAGCCCGACTTCATCCGCAATTTGCCGCTCGCCAAAGCACTGCACCCGGATACCATCCTGGCGTATGAAATGAATGGTGAACCGTTGCCGATCATTCACGGCTTTCCGCTGCGCGCGATTGCGCCCGGCTGGGAAGGCGCGTATGCCGTCAAATGGCTGCAACACGTGCAGGTGATTGATAAGGAACACGAAGGCTTTTTCGTCAAAACCGCCTATCGCTTCCCCAACAAACAAGTCGCGCCCGGCGCTGCCGTTCCGCCCGAAAACATGGAGCCGTTGACCGGTTTGGTCGTCAAATCGTTGATCAATGCGCCCGCCAACGACACGAGCTTCAAACCCGGCAAAGTGAAAATCGCCGGTTTTGCCTGGGCAGGCGAATCCTTTATCAGCAAGGTCGAAGTTTCGAAAGACAACGGCGCGACCTGGGTGCTGGCCAAACTCGGCAAAGAACGCGAACGGTATGCCTGGCAATCGTTTGAATACGAATTCACCATTACCAAACCCGGTTCGTATTTGCTGATGGCGCGCGCCACAGACGACAAAGGCAACGTCCAGCCGGTTTCGCCGCACTGGAATCCGTCGGGGTATTTGTGGAACGTGATTGATAAAGTGAGGGTCAATGTCGAAGCCTAACGCAACATTCGTGAAGTTGGCGCTGGCGGCGCTGATGCTTGCTGCTGGCGTTTCTCTTAACTGGCCAACGTCCTATGCGTCGCAGGATTTGCCGCCCGGCAAAGGCGTTGAATTGGCAACGGCCAAATGCGTTACTTGCCACGAAGCCGACCTGATCCGCGCACAACGCCTGACCAAACAAGGTTGGACGCGCGAAGTCGAAAAGATGATCCGCTGGGGCGCGTCTGTCAGCGACGCAGAGAAAACCATTCTGGTGGATTATTTTTCCGCGCATTTCGGCCCGCGTCCAACCGCGGCCACGAACGCCGTGAGCAGTGTCGAACGCGGCAAAAGCATCTTTGAAGACAAGTGTCTGGTCTGTCACGAAATAGACCTGACTGCGCAACAGCGTCTGACCAAACCGGGTTGGACGCGCGAAGTCGAAAAGATGGTGCGTTGGGGCGCATCAGTCACCGATGCAGAAAAAGGCCCGCTGGTGGATTACCTGTTCGCCACTTATGG
>JAEUQO010000411.1 GCA_016789605.1 Acidobacteriota bacterium | reverse complement strand
AGTCGGCGTGATTTGTTTCGTCGCGGCGGATTGTTGGCGGGCTTCGCGGGACTCTGGCACAGCGCCGCCAGTACCAATGCCGTTTCTGTTGAAGCCGCGCAAGTTGGGCAAAAGATTTATCAATCGTTGGGCGTTCGTCCGATCATCAATTGCCGCGGCACCTTCACGATCATTGGCGGTTCGCTCGAATTGCCCGAAGTCCGCGCCGCCAAAGAAGCCGCCGCGTTGCATTACGTCCATCTCGACGAATTGATGGATGCCGTCGGCCAACGGTTGGCCGAACTCACGAAAGCCGAATTTGGTCTTGTGACCTCGGGTTGCGCCGCTGCGCTTGCGCACGCGACTGCCGCGTGCGTTGCCGGAGCCAATCCCGACAAACACGTGCGCATTCCCAACCTGAGCGGCTTTGCCAAAGACGAAGTTATCATCCCGAAACAGTCGCGCAATGTTTATGACGCCGCCGTGCGTTCGATCGGCGTGCGCGTGATCGAAGTCAGCACGCCCGAAGAATTTGAAGCGGCGCTCGGCCCGCGCACCGCGATGGTGTACATCTTTGCCGGGCCGCGTCACGAATCAGGCCCGATGGCGCTCGAAGTCCTGACCGCCATGGCGAACAAGAAAAACGTGCCGGTGCTGGTAGACGCTGCGGCTGAAGTGCTGACCATTCCCAACGTACACCTGCAAAAAGGCGCGACGCTGGTCGGTTACAGCGGCGGCAAATGTTTGCGCGGCCCGCAATGCGCCGGAATCTTGCTGGGCCGCAAAGACCTGATCAAAGCCGCCTGGGTGCACAGTGCGCCGCATCACGGTTACGGACGCAGCATGAAAGTCGGCAAAGAAGAAATCATGGGCATGCTCGCCGCCGTCGAAATGTGGGTGAAACGCGACCACCAAGCCGAGTGGCACCAATGGGTCGCCTGGATGGAATACATCGCCAAACGCGTGTCTGCGGTGGCGGGCGTCACGGCTACGGTAAATGCCGACAACCGTCCGCTTTCCAACCGCAGCCCCGGTCTGAGCATTCGTTGGGACAGCGCCAAATTCGGCCTTACCGGCGCAGACCTGAGCAAGATTCTGATGTCCACCGAACCCCGCATCACCGTCGCTGGCGGCGGCAGAGCAGCCAGCGCCAGTCCTAGCGAAACCGGCATCTCGATTACGGCTTATATGATGTCGCCCGGCGATGAAAAAGTCGTCGCCGAACGGCTTTACACGTTGCTGTCCAATCCGCCGAAAACTGTGCCCGCGCCTGCGCCGCAACCGCCCGCCGCCGACCTGAGCGGCCAGTGGGACGTCCAGATCGAATATCTGGCCAGCACTACCGAACATGTTCTGCACATCCGGCAACAAGGCAGCCAAATCACCGGCGCGCACCAGGGCGATTACGTTTCCCGCGAACTGTACGGGACGATGGAAGGCTCCGCCGTCCGCCTCACCAGCGCTTACACCGAAGAGCACGGCGACAATCTTTCTTACACGTTTACGGGCACGCTCAACGGCGACACGCTTTCAGGCGAATTGGATTTAGGCGAGTATCGGATGGCGAAATGGACGGCAAAGCGGCACGGTTTCCGGCGAATGGCGAGATGAGGCTTTTGATTTATGCTTCTATCTGAAAACGCGATAGATGTATGCGCGTTCGCGGAATGCACTACAAACTATGAGTAAGGACGTCATTAGGTATGTTGATTAAAGCCTACGGTACATTATGGAATCCCGGCATTGTTGAATAGGGTAAAAAGGGTGTGGGGAATCAGGGAAAGCTTGAGGGGAATATCAAGAAAGATAACAAAACCTATCTAATCAACTTTTGGGAAGCAAAAGGCATTTACGTTCTTCACTCTGACTTTCGTGCCATTTATGTAGGGAAAGCGTTTGGCACATCCATTGGTAAGCGATTACGCGATCATCTTACTGACCGATTGGCTAGGCGGTGGGATATGTTCTCTGGGTATAGCGTTTCTAGTCCGCGAACTACGCAATTTGATGTCGCACAACCAGGGCAACGTCAGGTAAATCCTGACACCGTCGTTTCTACGCTTGAAGCACTTGCAATTTTGGTTGCAGATCCTTCACTGAATCGGAAAAGAGAGTCCCTACAAGACGCTTTCGAAGCATTTCAGCCTGATAACGCGAATCCTCGGACGATCCGTAGCTACCTTGAGGAGATTCTCGAAAAGTTGTGACATCCAGAAGAGTAGGCGCAGCTATGGCCGAGGCCGTCCTGAGGTTGAAAATTGCCGCTCGACAAGAAACGCATTTACAAGTTGTCTGCAAAATTTGAGCTATGAGTGCCCTTTTGCTGTTTATTCATTTGTGGTTACAACGGCTCCGCCCCCGCCTGTAATAACTGCAAATAACTTTCATACACATACAGCCGGTCGCGCCGCTTGCCGGTGACTTCGCGGACGATGCCGAGTTTGGCGAGTTCGCCCAGGGCCGTGCGGACGGTGGGGGCGGTTAACTCCAGCGCCGCTGTGGCCAGGGGCACAGAGGTGATCGGCTTCTTTTGCAGGTGCTGATGCACGCGTAGCACGGAAGCGGCGGTGCGTCCGAGGCTTTCAATGCGTTGGCGGTCGGTGGCGAAGCGTTCCAGCATGGCCGTGGCCGCCGCAACGCTGGAATCTGCCGTTTCGCGCACGCCGGTCAGGAAGTAGGCCAGCCAGGCTTCCCAGTCGCCCTTCACCCGCACATTTTGCAAATGGTCGTAATACTCATTGCGGTGCTGTTTGAAATACAAACTCAAATACAGCGTTGGGTCGGTCAGCGCGCCTTCGACACAGAGCAGCAGCGTGATGAGCAGGCGGCCCAGGCGTCCATTGCCGTCCAGAAATGGATGGATCGTCTCGAATTGCACGTGCGACAGCGCAGCCTTGATCAACGTCGGCGTGCGCACCGGATCGTCGTGCAGAAACTTTTCCAGCGCGCCGAGACACTCCGGCAAGTGTTCGGGCGGTGGCGGGACGAAACGCGCTTGGCCGGGACGCGCACCGCCGATCCAGTTTTGCGAGCGGCGGAATTCGCCGGGGTCTTTGGTGCTGCCGCGCCCAGTTGTCAGCAGCACACCGTGGATTTCGCGCAGCAACCGTAGCGAGAGCGGGAAACCTTCGCGCAGACGTTTCAACCCGTGTTGCAAGGCGGCGACGTAGCTGGAAACTTCTTCTACGTCATCAAGCGGCACGTTGGGGATTTCGTCCTGTTCGTACAGCAGCAGGTCAGTCAGCGAGGATTGTGTGCCTTCGATTTGCGATGAAAGCAGCGCCTCTTTGCGCACAAACAGATAGATGAACAACGATGTGTCTGGCAACAGACGCGAGAGCCCATCCAGACGGCCAAGCGCACGGTTAGCTTGTTCGAGCAGGTCGAAATGCTCTGGCGTCAGAGCAAGCGGCGGTTCGGGCGGCAGCGGATGCGGAACAAACGCCTCAAACGGCTCACCGGCAGTGGTGACGCGAACCAGTTTTCCCGTTTCTCTCAGCGGCATGCGCAGCCCGTCCTTACGAAAAATCATCTCTTAGTGGGGGGAGCTAAGAAAAGATCGTAGCATATTTTTCTTAGTGAGGCTGGCTAAGAAAAGTTCAGGTCATTTCTTTTCTTAGTGCGCCCACCTTAAGGGCGCCAAAACGGATTGTTGCCCGGCAGGAATTGAATCGGCGCTTCCGGTACAAACGTTTTCAGCTATTTTGCGCACTCTTCCATCCCGCGTTCTTCTGAGGGGACATGGTCGAGCAGGATGAAGCCTTTCTTTTTGCCTGCGGTCAGCACGTTGCGGGCGTATTCGACTGCCCAACGCGCGGTCGAAATCTACACCCGGCTCGGCGTTTCTTCGGACATCGAAGACGCCCGCGCGACGTTGGCCGAGTGCGAAACCTGAGCGGCTGTGTGGCGTGTGCGGAAGGGAAATGACGCCGGTGCCGCAGGCCAAAATCGTCGGCAAAATCGCGTGTGCTACACTGCGCAACGCATGCCGACATTCGAAGACGCACAATCCGCGCTGGAACAGTTTTTCAGCTTCAACACCTTTCGCGAAGGCCAGGCCGATGTCATTCGCGCCGTGCTTGCCGGACGCGATGTCGTGGTCGTGATGCCGACCGGCGGCGGCAAATCGCTGTGTTATCAATTGCCGGCCTTGCTCTTTCCGGGGGTGACGCTGGTGATTTCGCCGCTCATCGCCCTGATGAAAGATCAGGTAGACGCCCTGAACGCCCGCCGCATTCCCGCCACCGTCATCAATAGTTCCATCAGTTTTGAGCAGCAGCTGGCGCGGTTGCGGGCGCTGGCCGACGGAGAGTTTCGGCTGGTGTATGTCGCGCCGGAACGCTTTCGCAACGAACGCTTTGTCGAAGCGTTGCGCGGCGTCAATGTGTCGCTTTTTGCCGTGGACGAAGCGCACTGCGTTTCGCAATGGGGGCACGATTTCCGGCCAGATTATTTGCGCTTGCAAGCCGCCGCCGAAGCCATTGGCCAGCAGGGACAACGCCCGCAAATGATCGCGCTGACGGCGACGGCGACGCCCAGAGTCAGAGAAGACATCGCCGCACAGCTTGGCTTGCGCGATCCGGCCAGTTTCATCGCCGGGTTTGATCGTCCGAATCTGGCGTTGCGCGTCGTGCCCTGCAAAACCGACAACGAACGCATTGCGCGCGCCGCGCAAATCATCGAACGCAGCGACGGCACCGGCATCATCTACACCGCGACGCGCAAAGCCGTCGAAGACGTCACCCAACAACTGCAAAGCTTGAAACTGAGAGTGGCGGGCTATCACGCGGGGTTGGGCGAAGCGACGCGCACCAGCGTGCAAGATCGTTTTATGGCGGGCGAACTGCACGCGATTGTCGCGACCAACGCATTTGGCATGGGCGTGGACAAACGCGATTTGCGGTTTGTCACGCATTACAACCTGCCGGGTTCGCTCGAAGCGTATTACCAGGAAGTCGGACGCGCCGGACGCGACGGGCTGCCGTCGGTGTGTACCTTGCTGTTCAATTACATTGACACGCGCACCCACGAATTCTTTCTCGAAGGCAGTTATCCCACGCCCGATCTGGTGCGCGACGTCTATGCCTGTTTGTTGGGGTATGAGCGCGACGAACTGGATTTGACAGCGCGTGAATTGTCGCCGCGTCTGGGCGTCAGAAACGAACTGGCGCTCAACGCTTCGTTGGTGTTGCTGGAAAAAGCCGGGCACATCGAACGCGGCACAGGCAGCCACAGCGCCTTGCGCATTCTGGAGCGGGTGGCGCGCAATGCGCTGCGCGTGGATTGGCACGAACTGGTCAAACGTCGTCAAGCCGAAGAGCGCAAATTGCGCGAAATGGTCAATTACGCCTATCACACCGGCTGTTTGCGCCGCTTCATTTTGGAATATTTCGGCGACAGCAAAGAGGTCAGCAATTGCCACTGTTCGCATTGCCAGCCGCAAATGCGCTGGAAGCGGATCGAAGAAGCCGTCGAAGAGTTGAATGCGCGACAACAATCCGCCAGCAACGACCCGCTGCCGCCGGATGACGGGCCGCGCGCATTGACTGACGAAGAGCATCTGACCGTGCGCAAAATTTTGAGCTGCGTGGCGCGGCTGGATGGCAAATTCGGCAAGAACATCGTGGCGGGAGTTTTGCGCGGTTCACGCGCCAGCAAGATTTTGAGCAACCAACTGGATCAGCTTTCGACCTACGGGTTGTTGCGCGCTTATGCGCAAGATGAACTGACGCGCTTTTTGAATGCGTTGATCGTGGCGGGCTGTGTGCGGCAAAGCGGGCTGGCATATCCGGTGGTCAGTTTGACCGAATTGGGGCGTCAGGTGATGCACGACCGCGCGCGTGTGGCGCTCGATCTGGCCAGCGTCGCCGCCGATTTGTCAGATGACGTCGGTGAAGAGCCCGTCGTCGTCGTCAGCGAAAAAACAACGCCGCGCATCGCAGGCGCAACGCTTGAGCTGACTTTTGAACTGTATCAACAGGGATTGGGCATTGCCGAAATCGCCGCCCGGCGCGAATTGAAACCCGGCACGATTGCCGGTCATTTGGCTGACCTGATTGCCGATGGGCGTCCGATCAACCTGGCTGACCTGCTTGCAACTGACGACCAGGTTTTGATCGAGAACGCCATCGCGGAAAACGAGCAAACCGGCCAGGCGGGATTGCGCGCAATCAAAGAGCGATTGCCAGAGCGAATCGGTTTTGATGACATCCGCCTGGTGCTGGCTGCGCGCAGAAAACCCGCGTCGTGACGGCGCGGTTTTGACACTCCGCCAAACGCTGTGTTACATAACGCCATCAAGCTCTTATTTCTCAATACGTTTATGACATTCGACCGTATTTGATTAACGACGAAGTGAGCTGCCCCTGCCAAAACCGTAACCGGCTCGGCCACGCGACAGGCTGGCCCAGGCAAGAATCACCCTTCTGGCACTCGTTCCCCATCAGCTCAACGAAAGGAAAGCGAGGCAACAATCCATGACAGCAACCGCAACTGCACGCGCGCGTGAGCGCAATCGCGACAACCGCGAAGTTCTGATTCGCACGATTTGTTTGACTGTGCAACCGATGACCCGTGAGTCGTTCGCGCCGTATGGCGAGATCATCGGCGAACGAGGCGACGTCACGCTTGATCTGGATGGTGGCAGCGCCAGTCTGGCCGCGCAAACGGTCGAAGCGCGCCCGCTGAGTTTTGATTTCATTGGTCGGCATTTGCGCAGCGAACAGGTTTTTGCACCGCTGGGCGGTGCACAATCCGTTTTGGCCGTGGCTCCGCCGAGCGCGGAAAATTCGGCGTTGCCCGACCTGGAGCAATTGGCGGCGTTTCTGGTGGATGGCTCCTGCGCGTTCAAATTGCATCGCGGCACGTGGCACGTCAGCGCGTTTCCGCTGTCGGACAGCGCCACGTTTTTGGTGCTTGATCGCCAGGGAACGCTGGAAGAAGATTTTGATTTGCGCGACCTGAAAACGTCGTTGGGCGTGGTCGTGGAAATCCAGCCCTAGTTTTGTGTCAGGGCGTTGGCCGTAAATTGCCGCAGAGCCGCAAGCCAGGTCTGACCGCTTGCGCTCTGCGGTTTGTGTGTTTATCGCCCGCTTTATCCATTCAGTTTTCCTTCAATTCACATTTTTTGAGGAGTCTATGAAGTTGCAGTACGCACAATCGTTTTTCCGTTTTGGCGCGCTGGCCGTGTTGGCCGGTGCGCTGACGCTTTCGGCATGTAACAAAAGCAGCGTCGTGAATGACGCGCCCGCCAATACGACGCCAGCCGGTCAGGCGCCTGCGCAAAGCCAGCCCGCGGCAGCGGCCAGCGTTGCGCCTGCGGCGGCGACTGAACAGGCGCAACCCAATGCCGCGAATGCGGCGACGCTTTCCGCATCGCCCAAAGTCACGCCGACTCCGTTGCCGATCATGAAAGAAGCGATGGCCAAACCGGGCGTGCCGGTTTCGGTGCCGGAATCCATGCGTCGTCCGTTGACGCCCGAAGAAATGCAGAAAGCCTTGCAGGCGATGCCGCCCGAAGTCCGCGCTCGCATTCAGGGCCTGGGCGCTGCGCCGGCGACGCCGCCGCAACCTGCCAAAAAACCGTAATGCCGCGTTCGTCCGAGGCAAACAAATCAGCCAGACTGGCGCTGGCGCTTTCGGTCGGGACGGTGATTTCCGCCAACATCGTGGGCGGCATCGTGCTCGGCTATTTGCTGGATCGCTGGTTACACACCGGGCCCTGGCTGGTGTTGGCTGGTTTGGTGCTCGGAACCATCAACGCCGTCATCGGATTGTTTCGCGTCGTGGCGCGGCTCAATCGCACCGACTAGCAAGTACGACGACATTTCGTTCTGTCGTGCGCCGTTGAGGCGCACAACCCGCCTAACATTCATATTCGTGCATTCAGGGTGTACAGCCCGCTGTACCAAAGGAGTTGCATGTTCAAGCTATTCAGACCCGCCGTTGCGTTGCTGACGTTCATCGCTGTTTCCTCCTTCATCACCGATCGCCCCAGTCAGGCGGTGCAAACTCGCACC
>JAEUQO010000181.1 GCA_016789605.1 Acidobacteriota bacterium | reverse complement strand
GCAACGGGAAAGTCGGCTTCGAATTGACGGTCGTCCGAAGTGCGCGCGACGAAGATCACCTTGTAATCGCCGTGCTCACGAAAAACATAATGCAGGCCGTAAACGCCTTCCTCGCCCTCTTTGTGTAAGCTGAGATTGCCTGCCACGCCGGTCTTGCCATCTGCCTGTGTAATGCGCGCTGTCACTTTTGCATCGGCAACCGGCTGATCACCGCCGGCGAAGCCGCCTTCAACGCGCTCCGTAATCGTGGCTTCAAACTGCGCCTCTTCGCCATCGCGCGGATCGGCAGGCGCTTGCCGCAGCCGCACGCGGAATTGTCCTTGCGGCGTTGGCACGTTGCGCTCAGCCGTGCGCGGTTTCGGAGCCAGCGGGTTAGCGGCCTGCGCAGGCTTCTTGCCGTGATCCTCATCGCCATGCGCCGACGCCGCTTGCGCGAGCCAAAGCATAAAAATAAGGCTCACGCCAACCACGAGCGCGAGCGCCGCTGACCGATGACTTTTTGCCGAATGATGCATAGATGTAAGGCGCGGCAGTGAATAAGGATTAAGGATGAATCTCACTACCGCGCCGCTCCTCCTCTTCCCACAAGAAATAACCCATCAGGTCAGTGCGAATGCGCCGCGCCGTAAAGCGTCTGCATCGTCACCACGTCCAGACGAATCGCGTCCGAAACTGCGCGAGCCAGTGCTTCTTCCACTCCCTGCGCCTTGATGTCCTGTCCCAGCCGCAGCTTGTTGTCGTGCCCCTTTCCTTTGAACTGATCGAGGAAGGCGTGCGGGATGCCGCCACTTTCGCCGTGAACTTCATTGATTACTGGCGATCCCTTCTCGCTGACGTAAACGATCACCAATTCGCGCCCTTCGGCTTTCACCACGGCGGCTGCGCCAATCTGCTTGCGCGTCCCGCCCTCAGTGGCGAAGGCGAGATAAGAATGATGGTCTTTGTCATCCAGCTTCACGCCGCTTTGCTTTTCGATGCTGGCGGCTTGCGCTGTTGTCAAGTCTTTGTGCTGTTTGGTGATTGACTGCGCATTCGGAAAGGCGGCGCGCACTGCCGCCGGAATATCATCGGTCTTGGCTCCTTCGCTGCTGGCTGTGCTTGCTGCCGCAGGCGATGCGCTGGCCGTCGTGGCTGACGCTGCCTCGTGAGAAGACGCGGACGAAGCGTGATTATCCGATGAACAGGCGGCTGCCACCGCCGCCAGTATGATGATTGTCGTGAAAAATATCTGTCTGTTCATGCTTGTGCTCCTTTGCTTCCAACTCGTGTGTTTCGTACATCAGTTTTTGCGGTCGGCTTCAACGCCTTGATGAAGCCGACTCTGACACCTGTTCTTTAGTGCTTGCCGTCAGCGGCCTGGAAGAGAAAGCTGAAGCGGGCAAAGGCTTACCCAAAGCGCGCTCCAACTCAGCCAGACTCGTGTAGTAATCGCGCAATGCGGCGTTGTATTGCGTCTGGTTTTCGACCAGGCGACGCTGCTCGGCGATCACCTCCATCACCGGCATTTCACCGAAGCCATAAGCCGCCCGGATAGTTTTGAGATTTTCTTCGGCGCGCGGCAGCACCTGGCCGCCGTAAATTGCCAGCGACTGCGCCGCCGCCGTGTAACGATTGAGCGCCAGCGCGACGTCACGCTTGACTATCGCCTCGACAAATTCGCGCCGGTATTTCGCTTGCGCTCGCTCACCCACAGCCGCGGCGATCTCGCCCTGATTGCGATTGCGTAGCGGAATTTCAATCGAAAGGCCTGCCGTGAGCAGGTGATCCACGTCGTTCAGTACTCCGATAGGTGTATTGTCAAAAACCGAGCGCGAGCGCGAATACCGAACCGAGGCGGCGAGATTCGGCGTGCGCTGCGATTCAGCCAGACTGATGCGTGCATCGCCGAGTTCTTCCGCGATGCGCGCGGCCTGTAAATCAGCACGCTCGCGCAACGCAATCTCAGTTGCCGCCGCAACTGTCAGCTCCAGTGACGGCGGTCGTTCAAGTGCGGGGGCGAGTGTCAAAGGCTCAGTCGGTTCAAACCCTGCGAGCGTTTGTAAGGTGACTAATTGCGCTGTCAGATCGGCGCGTGACTGCACCGATTGCGCGTGCAAGCGGTCAACTTCGACGCGCACGAGATTGAGGTCGAGCGGCGCGACATCCCCTTCTTTTAGCCGCGCTTCGGTGACCCGCGCCAGTTCCTGATCGAGCGCGATCAGCCGTTCGGCGATGTCAAGTTGGCGCGCGGCAGCCAGCGCCTGCGCGTAAGCGGAGCGAATCTCTGCCGCGATCTGGCGTTCCAGCGCGCGCACGTCGGCCACTGCGCGGTCATATTCAAGTTGCGCAACGGCGACGCGCTTGCTGCGTTTGCCTCCCAACTCAAAGACCTGCGTCACGCCTACGCCGGTATTTCCTTCACCACTGCGGCCTGTCAGGTAATCGGTCGTCTGCTCGACACCGATGCTCGGATTCGGGCGCAATCCGGCCTGCAGCAATCGGCCTTTGGCGATTTCCAGCGTCTGACGGGCGGCAAACAATTCGCGGCTGCGGGCGAAGGCTTCCTCAGCCAGGTTTTCGGCGGTTAAACCCGCCGGGCCAATGAATTGACGCGAAGTGAGTTGCACGTTCAGCGATGTGAGGTCGGCAATGCTGATTGCATTTCGATCCTGTGTCGCTTCTTGTGCAAACGCGGCGCTATTCAAGGCCGCGATCAAAGACAGCAACCCGATACCGATGAACCGGCGACGCCGGAGGAATTGATTTAAGAGCATTGTTCAACTCTCCGGCTGCAAAATCGCGTGGCGATGCCAGACGCGATAACTTGTCACGCCGACCACCGTCAGGAGCAACATGCCCAGCGACCACAACAGCGCGTTCCCCGCGCCAGCCAGCTTGCCCGCCGTTGCTGCAGACTGAGGCGCTTCAATTGTGACTACGCTATAGCTCGCCGTTTGCTCGACTCTCCCAATTTTCACGACAACTGAAAAGCTGTAATTACCCGAATCGAGCGGTGGCAGTTTTAACTCATACTCACCCGCGCGCGCCGATGGCTTGGCGGCAATTTTGATCGGCTCTTTTCCTTTGGCTGCAATTATCAGATTGGCCGTTGCTTCTTTGACGGGTTCATTCGTTGCATAAGTTGTGATGAAGAGGCGCGCCGAATGTTCGTGCAACTGCTCAAGCGCCGGATGCTTCATCATCACCTCGTAATCGCCTACGCGGGCAGTCCGCGCAATCATCCCCGCATCGGCGGTCACCGCCGGTTTCTTCGCTCCGTCGTCATGCCCTTCGTTTGCCGAAGAGGCTGACGGCAAAGCCAGCAGGATTAAACCCAGCGCCAACACTTTCTTGACTCGTATCAACATCATTCCTCCTTGCGATAGCGAGCGGATTCAGCTTTTACTCCAACGTCTGGCTCGCTCAATTTCAGTCTCTTACACCATCACATCGAGCAAGGGACTGACTCATCGTCCACTAAATCCGCCACGTTATTAGCAACTGGCAAGCCAGCGGCGAAGCACAAAGACGCTCAACGGTTGTTTCTATTTTTGATGATGGAAGAACGGCGGTAAGTCTTCACGGATTGAGACTTAGCCGGTGGGAAGGCTGATAACAGGGCGATCAGTTCAGAAGGTCATCGGGCAGGTACAGAATAAATGGTCACGTGGCTCTTGCTGAAAATAGACAAGGGCTAGTTTGTTTTCAGCCAGCTAAGCATTCTGCGATGGCACGTGATTAATGGTTGCGGCAATCGGGAAGCAGTTGGCAAAGTGGGACTGATCCTGACAGATAAGCATCACGGTGCGGTTCCTGATCAAGTTTTCTGCGCATCTTCGGCAGGGGCGACGGACTGCAAGCCATACTTCTGCATGCGATAAATCAGTGCGCTCCGTGTAATGTTCAGATATTGCGCCGCCCGCGTCTGATTCCAATCATGCTTATCGAGCGCCTGGCGCAGTATTTCTCGTTCCACTTCTTCCAGATCAATCCCATCATCCGGTAATCGAAGCAAAACATTGGCAGCGTGACCGGTCGTCGCCGTCAGATTTTCCGGCAGGTCGCTGATGCTTATTACATCGCCCTCCGCAATCACCGCCAGACGCTCGACCGTATGCTTCAATTCACGCACATTGCCCGGCCACGAGTAAGTCTGAAAGTAGCGAAAGACATCTTTCTCAAAGTGCAGCCCTGGGCGCTGATAACGCTGCGCCAGTTCCTTCAGAAAGTAATCGGTCAGCAGCGGGATGTCTTCGCGCCGCTCACGCAATGGCGGCAGATGAACCGGAACGACTTTGAGGCGGAAGAAGAGGTCTTCGCGGAAGCTTCCGTCCGCCACCATCTTCGACAGGTCGCGGTTAGTGGCAGCGAGGAAGCGCACGTCTACGCAGCGTGTTTCGGTTTCGCCGACCCGTTGAAATTCGCCGCCTTCCAGCACGCGCAGCAACTTCACCTGCAAGGCCAGCGGCAGTTCACCGATTTCATCAAGCAACACAGTCCCTTTGTCCGCAGCTTCGAGCTTGCCACGTGCGTTGGCATGCGCGCCAGTAAATGCACCCTTGCGATGGCCAAACAACTCTGATTCAAGTAGGCCTTCGGGGATGGCCCCGCAATTGATCACGACAAAAGGCCCTTCACGCCGCACGCTATTTTGATGAATGGCCTTGGCGATCAGTTCTTTTCCGGTGCCACTCTCGCCCGTAATCAGGACGGCCAGGTCGGTGCGCGCGACCTTTTCGACGAGGGTGTAAACGCGCCGCATCGCGGACGAAGAGCCGATCATGTTATCGAGCGAAAAGCGGCTCTCAATAAACTGCTTGAGCGACCGGTTCTCGCGCACGAGGGCTGTATATTGAAGCCCTTTTGAGACGGTGAGCAGCAGTTCTTCGCGGTTGAAGGGCTTGGTGATGTAATCGTAAGCGCCGAGTTTCATCGCCTCGACTGCTGTTTCAATTGAGCCATAGGCGGTAATCACAAGCACCACCACGTCGGGACTCATCACGCTGATGCGCCGCATCAACTCCAGCCCGCTTAACTCCGGCATCTGAATGTCAGTGATCACCATCTCCACTTGCTGGCTGGTGAACACCTCCAAACCTTCCTTGCCGTTAGCTGCGGTAAGTACCTGATAGCCAGCTTCCGACAAATGGTGCGCGAGCACGCGCCGCAAACTGGCGTCGTCATCCACAAGCAGGATTGTTTTGTTAGTCATTGGCATAACAATCGAGAGCGATAGCGCATAAGCTTAATGATTAATCGGCAGCCGGATTTCAACCAGAGCGCCACCGTTTTCTCCATCCATAGCCTCAATGCGTCCACTGTGTTGTGTCACGAGGCGATGTGCAATCGCCAGGCCAAGTCCCGTACCACGCGATTTGGTCGTCACAAACGGACTGAACAGCTTCTCGCGTATTGTCGGGTCAATTCCTTTGCCGGTATCGCGCACAGCAAGCGACAATTCTTCACCGCGCTGGTCAGCCTTGATCGTTAGTTGCCCGCCCTCCGGCATTGCTTCAATAGCGTTGAGAATGAGATTGAGCAACACCTGCTTCATCTGCTCGGCATCCAGCAACACCAAAGGCAGGGGATCAGCGACATCTACGATGATTTTTACACGCGCCTGCTCCGCCTGTTTGCTTGCCAGTTTGACAACCGACTCGACAATCTCGCGGGGCGGGGTTGGCAGCAATTCCGGCGAACGTGGGCGGGCAAATTGCAGGAAGTCTGTCACCAGGCCGTTGAGTCGTTCGACTTCGCGCTTGATGATGGTGAGAAACTCCGCTTTCTCGTGTTCAGGCGGCACGATTGTTTCAAGCGCCTCAGCGGCGCCATGAATCGCGCCGAGCGGATTACGAATCTCGTGGACAATCGCCGCTGACATCTGACCGAGCGAAGCGTGACGATCTGCGATGAGCAACTGATTCACCGTGTTGCGCAACTCGTCATACGCGCGCTGCAGTTCGGCGGCGGTCTGTTCATAGCGTTGTCGTTCT
>JAEUQO010000375.1 GCA_016789605.1 Acidobacteriota bacterium | reverse complement strand
ATCACGCGCACGCCAACGCCCTGTTTCACCGAACGATTGGCGGCCTTGATCAACTGCTCTTCCAGATTCAGGCTGTCGAGCACCGTGTATTCAAAATACAAATCGGCATAATCGCCGCCTTTCGACAAGGCAGCGCCCAGCAACGCTTCGATCTGCGAAGTCGTGATGTTGAATTTGTCCGTAAAAAACTTGATTGGATCTGTCATAGCTTTTCTGTACTCGCCGAGAAAACCACGCCGCGCAGTTATGCGCGATCCCCTAAATGCAACGCGGCAATACCGCCGGAAAGATTGTGATAACGCACATTCACAAACCCGACGCCGCGCATCAGTTCAGCCAGGCGTTTCTGGTCCGGGAAATTGCGCACGGATTGGGGCAGATAGGTATAGGCGCTGCCGGAACCGGAAATCAACGATCCGATGCGCGGTAGAATGCGATGAAAATAGAACTCGAAGGCTTGGCGAAATCCCGGCAGGATGGGGCGGGAAAATTCCAGGATGGCGGCGCGTCCGCCCGGTTTGAGCACGCGGTGAATTTCTGCCAGCCCGGTTTCAACACTGGCCAGATTGCGCAAGCCGAAGGCATTGGTCACGGCGTCAAAGCTGGCATCGGCAAACGGCAAATGCAGCGCATCGCCTTCGGCCAGGCGGGCGTTGGTTGCGGCACGCGTGGCGATCTTTTCATTGCCGATGACCAGCATCGGATGACAGAAATCACAGCCGATCACGCGCGCGTGCTTTTCCAGCTCCAACGTCAGATCGGCGGTGCCGCAACATAGGTCCAGCGCCACGGCATCAGGTCTGGCCAGTACGTCCTGCAATTTGCTGACGGTATAACGCCGCCACAGTTTGTCTATGTTGACCGAAAGCAGATGATTCAGCCGGTCATAGCTGGGGGCGATTTCGGCGAACATGGCGCGCACAGCGCGGTCTTTGCCCGGCGCATTGAATTCGGGATTGGGCATCGGCTGGGCGGGAGTCTTGGAATCGGTAGTTGTTGGCATAATGACAAATCTCCCCGCCGTTGTGTCAGACATTGCCGCCGGTTGCGGTTACGCCACCGGTTGATTTGCCCGCACAAAATCGGCGAGGAGATCGAATAAAGAAATTACGGAGTTGCTTTGAACGTATCGTTGACTTTGCCCAAGGCGACCACGGTCAAAGCATTGGCATCAAACAATCGTTTGGCCACGCGTTGCACATCGGCAGCGGTGATGTCTTCGATCTTTTTGCCCACGGTCAACGGATAGCTGCGCGGCAACTGATAGGTTTCAATCTCGCGCAGGTAATGTTCCACCGAACGCGCAAAATATTCGCCGGACAAACTGGTTTTGGCCGCCGCCAGCGCGTCTGCCGCAACCGGCGTCGCAGCGAGCGCAGCAAACGCTTCGGTCGCGGCGCGTGAAAATTCAGGAGCTTTGTCGGCAGGCGCTGACGCCGCAAACCACAACGGCCCAGCCAGCGAACGCGCGTGCGCCGTCACGCTGAAATCATTCGCCAGCGAACCGGCTTCCGCCTTCAGCCGCGCGTGCAACAGCTTGGCCATGACTTCGGTCACCAGAAAATCCGGGTCGGTGTGTTTGACGCTGATCAATCCGCCGCGCAATTCAACATTGGGCGCGGCAGGAGCTTCGACCTTGATCAGGCGGACTTGCGCGACCTGTGCCGGTTGACGAAACGTCGCCGGGACAATCTGGCCTTTGACCCAACCGCCGAAAAACACCTTGAAGGTTTGCATCACGCGCTCTTGCGAGATATTGCCCGAAATCACCACCGAAGCATTGTTGGCCAGATAAAAGCGCCGGAAGAAATCGTACACATCGCCTTGTTTGATGGCGGCAATCGTCGTGGCATCGCCTTCGACATTGTGTCCGTACGGGTGCACGCCATATAGCGCGCCGAAAAACGCTTGGTCGGCTTGCTGGGCAGGAGTCAACGTCTGGGCCTTCGCGCGCTCCAATTGCGCCTGTTGCGCCAGTTTCAAGGCTTCGGGGCGGACGGCATCTACCACCAGCAAACGGGCCAGGATTTCGAAGACCTGTGGAAAGGTATTGGCGGGCGTTTCGACGTGAAACCAGGTGGTATCTGAGTTCACGCCCCAATCAATTTTCGCCTGCAACGAAGCGACTTCTTCTTTCAGATTTGGATTGACCGCCAACAACGAAGCTTGCGTCAGCGCGGCCAAGCCGGTCTTTCCGGTCAAATCAAACATCGCTCCCGCGCGCACGATGATGTCGCATTTGACCAACGGTTCGCCTGGCCGGTCGAACGTGACGATCTGCAATCCGTTGAGCAAGGTATCGCGGCGTACCTGGCTATAGGGCGTGGGCGGTTGGGTGTCGGTCGCGGGTGCGTTCTTGTCTTTTTTCTGCGCCTGCGCTGGCACAGCCGCACTCACCAGACAAACACAGCACAACAAGAGTGAGAACAACTTCGTGAGCTTCATAACAAATGATTTCCGATGGATGTTGGGTTTTCGTTGGAAGATGAGTGTAGCCGCCGGTCGCGTGACCGTCAACCAAGCCATCTGGCCCATTTGGCAACGCACTTTAGAACGGAATCCTGAGCGGACTTTGCGCAGCTTTTTCCGCCGGATTATTGGTACGCGGTCAAATGCGGGGCCAGCTCTCCCAGCAAAAAAAGCGAGCCACACACGCACACCAATCCGCCGGGCGGCGTCACGCGTAACGCCGTGGCGAATGCGTCCGCCACATCCGACGCGCAAATCAACTCGCCCGAAAACTCTCGGGCCAAATCCGCCATCGCTTGCGGTTCGGCGGCGCGCGGATTGTTCACCTTGGCCAGCACAACGCGCTCGGCCAGCGGAAAGAGCAGCGGAATAATTTCGTCCACGGCTTTGTCGGCCATTGCGCCAAACAACAGCGTCAACGGTTTGTCAGCGCAATGTTCAGCCAGGAACTCTCGCAAGACTTGCGCCCCTGCCGGATTGTGCGCGCCATCCAGCAACACAGGCACACCCGCGATTTGCAACAACTGCAACCGGCCCGGCCATTCTGCCCGTTCCAGCCCTGTCACGATGGCTTGCGCAGAAATGGCGACACCGGCGTCTTGTAACTGTTCTGCCAGATGAATGGCGACCAGGGCATTGTCTACCTGATGTTTGCCGCGCAGATTCAACACGGCGTCGTATTGCGTGCGACGGCTGCGATAGCGAATTCGATACTGTCCCAGCGTTAACGCTTCGGTTTGGAAAAGCGTGGCCGCCCGCAGTTCCTCCGCCACAGAAATCACCGGCGCATTCAATTCCGCCGCCCGTTGCTGAATCACGCCCAAAGCTTCGTCAGGTTGCTGCGCCACGACTAGCGGCACACCGGGTTTGATGATGCCTGCTTTTTCGCCCGCGATTGCGGCCAGGGTATTTCCGAGCAGTCGCATATGATCAAACGCAATCGGCGTGATGGCGGTCACCGTCGGCGTGCAAATCGTGGTCGCATCAAACCGTCCGCCCAGGCCGACTTCGAGCACGGCGACGTCAACCCGTTGTTCAGCAAAATACAGCAGCGCGATCATCGTAATCTGCTCAAACAAACTCGGTTCATCGGCCAGCACGCCGGTCGCCATCAATTGCGCGCCTGCGTCTCGCACCGAAGTCGCCAGCCGCGCAAAATCATCCGGCGCAATCTGAACGCCATTGACGCAAATGCGTTCGGTGATTTCGACCAGATGCGGCGACGTAAACAAACCCGTCTTCAACCCTGCCGCTTGCGCGATGGCTGCCGTCATCGCCGCCGTCGAACCTTTGCCATTGGTTCCGGCAATCTGCGCGATGGGATAGCGCGACTGCGGCTGCGCGAAGGCTTGTGTTAGCGCCGCGATGCGCTCCAGCCCCAATTTCATCGCCGCCAACTCGTGCCCGCGCGCATACAGATAAGCAACCGCTTCGGTAAAATTCATAGGATTTTCGTAGCCATCAAACCAGTTCAAAACCACGCTCTGAGCCTGCGTAACTCTGCGGTCACCCCGTGCCGCCAAGGCAGACAAATTATGCTCTGCCGGTTGTCATTCTGCGTCATCAACCAGACACAGCGCGGAAGAAAACGCATCCACCTCTATGCACGGCAAGAATCGCGAAAGAGTGTTCTGTTATGCTAGATCAGATTTCATTTTGGCGTACGGGTTTTGCCACAGAGGCACAGAGCCACAGAGGTTTCCAAGTCTTTCTCTGAGGCTCCGTGACTCTGTGGCTAATCCGTAAAGCGAATCGAAAAACGATCTAAAACACCGTTTCTGGATATAGCCGAGACCTAACCCACTGAGGATGCAATGCGGAAAAGATTCTCTCTAAGCTGTGTGCTTATGCTCTCTACTGTATTTTTTGCCCTGGGTGCGACCAAACCTGAGTCGTCGCCATTGCTCGACGCGCTTTACCAGGCTTCGCGCCAGGACAATGAAAAGGAAATGACTCGCCTGTTGACCCAGGCGCAAGACCTGCTGAAACAAAATGCGAATGTGAAAGCCGTTGGCGACCAGGGGCGAACTGCGCTGCACTGGGCCGTGATCGGCGCGATGTATGCCAAAAGCGAAAAGCAGTTGCAGACATATCTGGACGTCGTCGAACAACTCATCACGCGTGGCGCTGACGTAAATGCCGAAGACGAATTCGGCGCCACGGCGCTGGATTATCAAGAGAATTCTCCGCACGGAGAGCTGACGCCGCTCTTGCTCGAAAACGGCGCGCGCAATGGCAGCAGCCAGGATGAATCAGCGCGCCTCAAACAACTGCTCGAAAGCGTGTCATCCGCTTCGCAAACCGGCAATCCGGCGGCGGTACGCGCCGCCCTGGATTTTGACCTTCCGCTCAGCGCGGAATTGCAAGTGCGACTGATGACCCAGGTCAGCAGCCACAAATCGCGCAGCGGCGATGTCGTCGAAGCAGTTCTCATCGCCCCCGTGCTGAGCGGCGACCGGGTCGCATTGCCCGCTGGCACACGGTTGCAGGGAACCGTGATGCTGTCGCAAAAACCCGCCAATGATTACCAGCGCGCCCAACTGATTCTGAATTTCGCCAACCTGTTGCATCTGGACGGAAGCAAAACGCGGCTGGCAACGCGGCTGGTTGACGTGGATAACGCCAAAGAATCCGTGCAGGCGGGCCGCATTCTGGGGCTGGCCCATCCCAACAATTCCAAACTGGGTTGGGGGCTTCGTTTGCTGGGGATGGCCGATCCCGTCCTGTCTTATGCCCTGCAATCAGCCATCTTCATCCGCGACAAGGAATATAAACGTGCAATCGAATATTCGCCCGGCACGGAAATGACCCTGACCATCCAAAACCCCATCAAGTTTCAAGGGCAGCCGCAATTTTCTGCCGCCGCTCCCGTCCTGCCGACACCGGCAACTTCTACCGTAACCGAACTTGTCAAAGCCCAGCCGTTGCGCACGCAAACAGATAGTCAGACGCCGTCCGATCTCACCAATCTGCTGTTGGTCGGTTCCAGAGAACAATTGGAAAAAGCCTTTCAAACCGCAGGCTGGTCAGTCGCCGAAGACCTCAACGTCAAATCCGGCTTGAAGACCTTTCTCGCCCTGGCCGAATCAAAAGGCTATCGCAACGCGCCGGTTTCGTTGCTGCTGCTTGACGGCAGAAAACCCGACCTTGTCTATCAAAAACAAAACGATACGTTTGCCAAACGCCACCACATCCGTCTGTGGAAAGCCGCAACCCAATATCAGAATTCAGATGTTTGGATCGCCGCCGCCACGCACGACATTGCCGTCGTCGTCCACAAAGAAGGCCGCGAGTGGGCGCACCGCATTGACACCCAGGTAGATCGCGAACGAACGAAAGTCACAAACGATCTGAGCTTTGCCGGAGCCGTCAAAAGCTTCACGCTGGTTGACCGCCCGACGGCTCCCCGCAACGACAAAAACGCCACCGGCGACCGCCTGATCACCGATGGCAAAATGGCCGTGCTCTTCCTGCGCTAGCAACTCACGGCGAAAAATGATCGCCCCCAGACCTGTAAGGCCGCTTTTTCCTGTAGAGAAAGCGGCCTTCGTTCTTCCGGCCCCCTCCCAGTCGCGGTAATATTCAGACTCCGCGCAACCTTATGTGCCCTACAGTCACAGCCGGAGGTCAACCGATGCCGCCCATTCTCGATTTTCAGATTCAGCCGCTTTCCGCCGAGAGCTATTCAGTAACCGTTTGCGAACGCGGTTCTGCCCAACCGCTCGCAGCCGCCACGTTCAGCCATCGCGTAGATTTCCTGACTGACTTCAGCGTGGATCGGCTCAATGCTTCAACTAAAGACGCGGCGGAACGCTTCGATGAATTGCAGAAGCTGGGCCGCGAGCTGTATCAAAAACTCTTTCCGCCCGCCGTCGAGCAAGTCTGGCAAACGTACAAACAGCGCAGCGAGTTTCTGACGCTCTGCCTGCGTTTTGCCGAAGGCGCGACGAAGCTGGAAGTCTTGCCCTGGGAGACGCTGCACGACGGCGCGGAGTTCATCGCCGCCGGAGCCAAAACGACGCTGACGCGGTTGCCGCTGGATGTCGCGCGGCCAAGCTCTTTGCCGCCGATTCCGCGCCCGCTCAAGCTCTTCGGTTTCTTTGCCAGCCCGCTCGATCTGCAAGACCACGAGCGATTGAACGCCGAACGCGAACAGGAAATCCTGCTCGAAGCGATCAACGACCCGGCGGCTCAGGGGCGCATCTCCGCCGATGTTGAAGACGAAGCGAAGCTGGAAATCCTCGAACGCAGCTTAAAAGACGGCTATCACATCCTGCATTTCACCGGCCACGGCATCAGCCCGCGCGACGGTGGCGGATTGCTGCTGGAAGACTCAAACGGCAAGAAGCTGCCCGCCTCCATTGCCGAAGTAA
>JAEUQO010000374.1 GCA_016789605.1 Acidobacteriota bacterium | reverse complement strand
GCGACACGGTTACATGGGAAGAAAGCGCGGAGCAAAACCCGAAGATTTCGCACGAAAAACCGAACGATTTTGCTCACGTGAGCAAAACCGCGCAACTGCTTTCCTTTTCAACACTTTGGGGAGCGAGCGCAACGCCGGTTTGGCGACCGCGAAAATTCACTCGAAAAGCCGACTATCCGGGCGTTTCGGCAACTGGTTTTTTCTTCCGTAGAGACTCCGGCGGATTCGCCTTGATTCGGCGCGCCGGTGGCAAATATGTCGCCTTCTACACGAAGGCTGCTATTCAGGAATTGGAGCAACAGCATGGCAACCAAAGCAGCAAAACAAAACGAACCGCCCAACGCGCACGAACTGGCAGTCGTGGTAACGGCTGACCTGGCACAGATCACAGCGGACGCCCGGACGCACCCGGACGAAGCCGCACGGGAACGCATTTTGCGCTGTGTCGGACGGCTCGAAAACATCGTGCAAGGCGACCTGACGCCCGAACTTCGAGAGCAATTCGAGCGCGCGGGCAAAGCCTTGAACGCAAACCAATAAGCGGTTTTTGCTCACGTGAGCAAAACGCGCCGCAAAACACGAACGCCGCCAGATCGAAAACCGGTCTTGGCGGCGTTTCTGTCGAGCAGAAAAAGGCCCGCTCCGCGAGTCGGTTGCAGAGCGGGCAAAATTCCGGGAAGCCGTTGACGGGCTTACCGGAGCAAGGAAAACACCGGCGGCGGAGAGTTATCGCCCCGGCCTTTCACCAAATCAAAATTTGCGACCTAAAACGCGCTGGCCAAGCGGCGTCATTGCCAAGAGGCGCTTTCGCTCTTTTTCGCGCTCTGCGGCTTCATCCCTGGCGACCGTCGCCGGTGGCTTCGGAACGATTGACACGGCGGGCAGGGAAGCGGCCACCGCGCGCCCTGGCCGAAGTTTTTGCCTGACGGTGGTTGGCTCACACGGTGGTTGGCTCATACGGCGGTTGCGTGCGACCGCGGAATTAAAGACCGCCGCCAGATCGTCACCATTGTTTGAACTGGCTCTTGCCTGTTTTGGTGTTCAGGTTGGGCAGCTTTTGTTTGGACGGGATTTGATTGTTTTGGCACTGTTGTCTTGAGGGGAAGTCTTTCATTAAAAAGTGCGAACAGGGAAAACCGCAGATGGCTCATAATAGACCGAAAAGAAGTTTGCCTCTTGTGTAAAATATCGCTAAGTGGGCGGTCTTTTGGGTAAATCTGAATGTTGAAGCTTGCAGGCTGCCCATAGAAACCGAAGGAAGATTGCCTGATAGAGCAACGTTTTATTCACATTCGTGTCTTTTCTTGTGGTTTGCAATGAAGCAAACTGAAAAACTCTCCACAGCGAGCGGAAGTTTTTGTTCATCGGTCTCAATGAACCCAATCGTATTCGTCTTGCCCTCCCATCAGGTTATCAGCCAGACCGCGCGCAAGCTTTATAAACGCAGGAGATGCTCCAACCGTTTCAAATCGCGCCCAAAGAGCGGTACTCATCTTATTTGGGTAGATCAATCTCAGTTCGTCATTTTCAAGCACAAATCCGCACCCGGCAGCTTGCAAATCAGCAAGCAGACGTCGGGCTTCGATTAACTCCTTGGTCAGCGGTTCATCGAAAACGTGCCGGTCCAACAACCGGCCCGTGCCGTCGCACCATTGCTGACAACCGGGACACCACCACACATCCAAAGCGCGGTCGGAAAGGTTCAGCCGACCACTACAATCCAGGCAGGTTTTTGATTGGACAGAGAGTGCAGCGAGCAGCTCGTTTTTGTGTTTGGCCAGGCGCATCTTATCTTCGTCGGTCAACACACCTGCCGGGGCATCAAGCCTTAGCCTGTCGGCGTCTGCCCAGATGCGTATGCCGCGCGCCTGGAGATAATCAAGAAGGATTTGGGGGCTCATATTTCAAATATCTCCCGCATTTGATCTACCTTCAAGTTGAAGGAAATATGATTGTCAGGGTCATTCGCAGAATTCGCAGAATTCGCAGAATTTATCCTCGGCGGCGAATTGTGCGAATTGTGCGAATTGTGCGAGGGAGTGAGTAAAAAAGGATTTACGGCAAAAAGCTGGCTGGCTTTTCGCCCTCTGCGATGTTCGCTTCCGTTGACCTGCGTGCGGATATAGCCGTGCTCTTCGAGCAAGCGCAATGCTGGCTCAAGGTTCTCAACCTTTTTGAATCGCCCTTTGGTCGCTTCGAAGGCTTGTCTCTTTGTAAAGGCCTCGTCGCCGGTCTTCTCGATCCAGCGCAATACTATTTTGGCTGCTTCTATCTCAGGGTCTGCGCCCATCTCCGCGTATGCAGCTTGGGCATGCGGGATCAAGTAGCGCCCAATCTCGATTGCTCTTTTGATCGTGTTGGCTCCAATTCTTTCCGGCAAGTTTTGGAGCTGTGAGGCGTGTTCTGCCAGATGCAGTATTCCGGCAATACGCAGGATTGCCCCCGGAAGCTTGCCCGCCCAATCTGAAAGTGCGCCGAGTTCGCCAGCCTCAGCCAATTGCGGCTCAATCTCTTCCTGGAACGCGGCGAGATAGTCGTCAGCGTCAGGAGACAAGCGAAGCATTTTGGATAGGCGATTGCCATCCTCATCAAAGCCGACCGATAAGCCCGCCAACCCTCTGATGCAGCTTGCATATTCTGCCCGCGCCTCATCGTCCAGCGGCACAGCCCGCACTTTGCGACTGCCGAGAGTGCTCTTGGGCAAAGCATAAAGAAATCGGCCCAATAGCCCCCGCCCCTTAAACGCAGGCTTGCTTACCAGCCCCCGCAGCACATCCGGTTGGATTGCCAAACCGATCGTCAGCGCTGGGCTTTTCACGTATTCGCTACGCCCTCGCCGATCAACGCGCAAATCGTCGCCGGCGTGCCCTTTGAGAAAGATGCCAAGATTGGGGGAGCCGTTCGAATATCGGCCCGCCATCAGATCAAATAGATCGCCCTCTGGAGAGAAGAGCGCAATCCTCCCCTTTTGATCGTGGAGCAATGTCGCCAACGTTTCCGGCGTCGCATCATCGGCCAACAGGCGAGGCAACTTCGGCACGCGGGTCGCTGCCAGTTCTTGTGCCGCTTGTGTCGCTTCTTTTTGTTTGGCTGCCCGTTCGTGGTCGTCTTCCGCCTTTGCGGCGAGCTTTTCCAGATGCTCGATGCGCGCTGCAAGGGTTCGATATTCGCTTTCGGCCTGCGCGACTTCTGCTCGTCTGTCCGCAATCAAGTTTGCCTCGACGGCTTCGAGAGGCTTCATAACAGATGAAAAGACCGCCGATTTCCGGTTGCCCGGGGGCAAGGCTACAACGGTAAAAAGATTGAGCGGCTCGCGCCAGCCTTGCCGCGCTTCAATTTCAACGTTACCGGCAACCGCCCCAGCGCAGACAGACAGCGCCAACATTGCAGGCAGGTCAGGCGGAGTTTGCGTTTCCCGCGCCAGTCCGGTGACAAACGCAGCCAGCCAGGCGGGCAAGGAATCAACTGGAAACTCCGGCAGTTCATATTCGTTGAAGCTGGCTGGCGCTTCCCATTCGTCTTTTTCATTATCGGCTGTGGGAGCCGACTGAATGCCTCGATCCCCATAGCCGACGGCGGCGAGTGCGCGTGCGGCTGCCTGAAAGTCCCCTCCATGCTCAAGCTCGGCCAGCAGAGCAAAAGGTGAATAAGAGCACCCCGGCTCAAGAGGTGCCGCATTCGAAGAAAAAATGAAAAGGTTGCCATTGGGGAAGAGTGTCGCGCTTTGATGATCGCCGCCTGGGCGTTGCCACATTTCTCCCGCTGAGCTTTTGCGAAGATATTTCCAGCCATGCTTTTCCAGCAGCGCCCGCACATCGCCGCGCTGATTGAATTCTTGGCCAGGCATCAATCCAGGCGCCGATTTCGCTGCCCGTTCCGGTGCGCACTGTTTGGCCGACTTTACATATTGATTGAGCGAGCGGGCGCAAGTCAGCAAGACTTCGCGGTCGGCTTCAGTGATTTGTGGAATGGCAGTCAGATCGCCATTGATGAGCTGATATTGCTTGCCGGATGGATGACACTGACCAGGGCTGCCCACGGTGAGCACGTATCCGCCCTCGCCGCGCGTCTCGATCATCGTTTTGATCGAGAACCATTGGCCATCGCGATACCTGGCACCTTTGGTGCTTTCGGCGACTTCCACCTCGCGTTCGGCGAGCTTTTGGTTGCTCTGGATAGTTGAGCAGCGAAATAGGATGTGCAGTCCGCCGGTCGGTGTTTGGACTTGGGGCAATCGGGCGAGGAGTCCGGGCGCAGCTTCTTCGACCAGTGCGCGCCATTCGGCGATCAACTCCGGCGCGTCGAAGTCGAGAATTTCGAGATTGCCGCTGACTTTGCCGCCGATGAGCGCGATGCCTCGCTCGGCGCCATTGCCGAACCAGCTTTGCAACTCGGCTTCGGTCGGCAGGCGAGATTCATATTGTGCCCAAGCGCCAATGGCTGGCGCTTTGGAGCCATCAGGCTTGATTGGGATTGTGGCAATCCCGGCATCTCGCAGCCGATTCGCGCTTACCCAAAGTGAGTTCATGCGGCAGCCCTCCCTTGCAAGCGAAGCGATGCCAGCAAGCCCCCGGATCGAATGATCCGGGGGCTTGGCGCAAACAGCGCAAGGAATCTGCGGCGAGAGGCCTGCTGCCTCTCTTCTTCGAGCGCCGCACGCCAGCACGAGCGACACACAAAGATTGATGGTCCGCCCGGCACGGCGACAAACGAAGCTTGCTTCCGTGCGAGTCGGTGGCCGCAGGTGAATCTTTTGGATTGGATTGGATTGGAAGGATGTGGTAGTTTCCCGACATCAAAATTATGCAAGTAAACCTTCGTCGCCGGTGCCTGCAACGCACCGGCGATTTTCTTTTTTTCCACGTAACTCTCCAAGTTGGCAGGCCGAGCGAAGCGCGGTAAGCTTTCGCGCAACCTGAGTGATCGGGTTTTTGGCCTTTTCAGGGTCGCGGAACTTTGGCGAGGCCTGCGATCCTGTAAAGGGCCATTATCATGCGGCTGTCGCGCTCGCTTCAGCCGGTTCCGCTCGCGCGTTGTCGGCGAGTTGAACGTTGACCCAGCGCTGTAAGGCAGATTCAGGAAAGCGAACTTTCGTTCCGATTCGAATTGATGGCAGTATCCCTTCTCGCGCGTATCTATACACCGCGTGTACTTCCAAACCTGTCAACGAGGCAACTTCCTCAGCGGTCAAAAGTTTTTCCATTCGCAAGCTCCTTTGAATGAGATTCAGACAAGGGGAAAGATATAGACCGGGTTATGTCTTTAATAGAGGGCAATCTAAAAAAAATACCCGGCAATCACCCCTTATTTTTCTTTGGAGCACCTGGCCGGGTCTCTCTTGGTACTAAATCAAGCAACTCAAGAGTGTTGTTAACCGCCTCCCTAATGGATTTAGGGTCAACCTGTTTGGCCTCTGCAATTGCGTTGTAAGGAATTTCTGCAATCTGATATGCAGTTGCCCAGCACACATTCCTTTCGATATTTCGTTTTTCTTTCGGAAGATTCCATCTAACGCGATCGGCAACTTCTTTGCAGAGTTCTGTTGCTTTGTCTTTTACCCCATCAAGAAAAGCTTTGCGGTACTTAGCGTTGACGGTCCGTAAAATCGGATGTTGCTCAATAGTAATTTGAGCACTGTTCACAATTCCCGCAACGTAGGGATCGGGATTAGGTTCGTTATCAATGTGCCATATTGGCCATCCTTCTGCCGGTCTCAGGTCTTCTAATTTCAAAGACCAGCCATCGCTGAGCACCGGCCAGAGTTCAACATTAGTCTTAAAATCGTGAGGATATAGGGACCAGAGAGGGAGTAGATTCATCGCGTGCGTGACGATCCAGTCTGTTTTGATGTGCCATTTTTCAGCCCATATTTCGACAGATCGTCGTAATGTTATCTGGTTTCTGCAATCACCCTTATGAATCAAACTCAAAGGCTCTCCGTGTAAATCTGCTATGACCCGGCAAATCCGTCCTCTCTTTGGAGTAGCGCCTTCTCTATCGTGAAGCTCCCGATCACGAATCGCATCAAGGAACAGTTTGCGAATATTCGTGATGGTGAAGCGACTATCTGAAGGTTCGTAGTTTTCTGCCCGCCTGTTTGCCATTTCATCCCCTTCGCGGATGTTCCTTCGGTTTCCGGCTCGCCGCCGCGTGAAGGTTCGCGGTAGTCCTTGCGATGATCAGTCGCAAGTAAGGCGAGCCGAACTTTCCCCACCATCACGGCGGGCCGTTTGTCGGCTGCCAGTGTGCCAATGATGTGCCAAACACCCTCAAAGACACTAAAACTGACAGTAACCAGTCCAACTGAATTTTATGTAAGACTGCCGTCATAATTGAACAAGTCAAACCCAAATAAAGCTAGCTAAACCGCCTTGCTCAAATAAGAACATAAGAAGGAAAGAGGAGGTAACAATGTTTATTCGTCGAATGATGCAAATGGCAATGGTGATGCTGTTGGCTGTCACTTTGGGACAGGTGGCAAACGCGCAGCGTGGCGGCGGCGGTCGCTGGATTTACCT
>JAEUQO010000336.1 GCA_016789605.1 Acidobacteriota bacterium | reverse complement strand
CGTCGGCTTTCATTTCGGTCAGCAACCGATCGCGCAACAACACCCATTGGCGTTCGTCTACACGGCATTCAAACACCGAATTTTGCACGCGCTGACCATAATCCAGACAGGCGCGCGCGATGCGGCGCAACCGGCGCGCGCCAGCTTTGGTCAGGGTTGAAACGTCATAGGTGATCAGAATCAGCATGGTTCATCGTTGATCGTACGACCATGAGGGAGTGATTGTCAGTAGAAATTAGAGTCATTGGCTGATGTCAGGACACATTTGATAAAGTGGCCTCCAAGTTGAGTTTAATCTGCGGTGATAGCGCTGCAAACAAGGAGCGATCCTTTTGGACGAGAGCAATGATCGCGGCGATCAAGCTCAGTTCACAGCGTCCGCGGCGGCGCGAAATAACACGACGTAAAAGGTGTTGGGCATCGGCTCCGCCTCGCAAGAGCAGCGTAGTTCCCAGGACTGTCAGCACCAGCAGCGCAATTGCAAATAGCGCAAACAAGCGTGACCAGGCATCGATCTTCTCAACGCGGGCTTCGGCGAAACCGAGATACCATTTCGCGTCGCGAAAGCCTTCTTCGCAGCAGAACCGATAGCCGTATTCTTGGGCCATCGCTTCGGCGCGCAAGTTCAGATTGCTGACCAGATGCCACGTCTCCAGTTTGCCGTTTTTATTTCGCGCCCGGCTCATAGTGATCCACAAACGGCGCGGTGATTTCTCGCAGTAATGAAGCCGTCCGAGATTGCGACGGCGAGCATTGCCTTGAAAACGAATCGTGTTGAGCTTGCTCCATTGTCCGTCGCGCCAGACTTTGACATTGCCTTTGACTCGGATGATGAAGTTGATCTTCCATTCTCCGAGCAGCGCAAACAGATCATCATCGGGGAAGCCGCGATCCGCCGTCAGCCGCAAGCGTCCAGGTTTGATATGTTGAAAGATCAGCTTGAAAGCTCGCTTGATGACGGCCAGTTCATAACGCTTCATCCGGCCTTTGAGCACGCTTTGCGAATACGCCTGCCAAAAAATCGGCAGCGCACGTCGCCCGACCACCAAAGAAATGACGAGCAAATGTTGATCGTCTTCAGTGGTCCAATCAATGGTCAAGCGAACTTTGCCCGTCGGTGGGGCTTGCGAAGTGAGCACTTGCAAGCAGAGCCACCTGGAGAAGTTCTGGGGCTTGAGCCGCGGATTATGAATCAGTCGCGAAAGTTGTCTGGCCGCCGCTTCTTGATTGCCTTGAGAGCGCACTAGCTCCGCTTGGCAACCAGTCTGTTTGTCAATGATCGCCAAGACGAACTTGGCGACGGCTTTGGTTTGATGCCCGTGTGCGCCGGGCATCATTTGCCTGATAAACTCTTCTACGCGTGTCGGTTGAATTTCTGTTGTCATCGTAACCAACAGACTTTCATAAATCATTCAATTGTGCCGACACGCAAATTTATAAAAGTGTCCTGACATCAGATCAGAAACGTATTTAGGCGTCGCCAGTTGAAGCGTTCCGTCCGGCTGCTGTTCCAAAACTGCGATGTTGATGGGCGTAATCGGAGCTGAGGCCGGTGCGTTACAGCATGACCAACCAGTGATGATAAGCCCCTCTCTTCCACTGGGAAGGCGAATGTTCTGCGGGAACAGATTGGCTAATGTGCCGTTATCATCAGAACGTAGGTACTGGTTCGCAACTGGCTGCCAGACGCCCGCAATAGAGAGTAGCGGTGTGATGTCGGCAGGCAGGCTTGTGATAGCCTCGGTGCTTGTTGGTGTACTGCCGGGCTTAGTAACAGTAAGCGTGGTCGATGCGCTCACGGTGCTGCCATTGCCAGTACAAGTCAGGGCGTAAACATACATGCCCGCTGAATTCTGCGTGATTGTCTTGTTGCCATTGGTCTGTTGCGTGACGCCGCTCCACCCGTCAATAAGCGGGCTCCCGCCGCCCTGGCACGAAGTCGCGCCCGGAGCCGACCAAGTGAGTACCGCAGACTGTTCAGTTGTAATCGTAGACTGACTGAACGAAATGGAAACGGTCGTGTTTTGCGCTTGTAAGGTGTTTCCGTGAGGAAAGTAGTCGGCAGGCGTCGCTTGCCCTCGAATCGCCTTCGAAGCAGCCCCGCTAGCGAAGTGTAAATCGGTGATGGAGCAGAGCAGCAGCGCGATCAAGAATAGTGCTTGAAGGCTGATGACAAAAATGCGGTGAGCGCAGAGTACGAAGAGTGTGGTTGCGAGAATACGGTGCATAAGACTTCTACCTCGTTATTTGATTTCGAGTGTGACAGGGTTTGCCGTTCGCCCATCTACGCTGAGCACGATGCCCACTTGACCTTTCCCCACCAGACTACGCGGAATGAGGACGTTGACTTGATCCACTCCCGATAACCCGCCTTGTGAGCCTGCGTAAAACACTTGCGCGTCGGCATCGGCCATTTTAACGCTGACGTTGGAAAGCCTGCTGGCAAAGCGGAAGCCGGTACCAAAGGCAACCAGAAAAACCTGCTCGGTGCTGGGGCCGAGATCGAGCGGTGCGCTCACAAACTGGTTAAGGGCGTGGTCAAAGCGCGCGACATTCTCGTAACTTTGTGTGCCGTCGGCTTTGACCCGCAATGCGACAGCCGCCACTACGCCCTGGCCGTTGGCGTTGGCGGAAAACAGACCGGGCGCGACCGTGTCAATCTGAATGATTGCCATCGAGACTGCGCCAGCGCCGCTGGTAATGGTCGCGGTGGCTGGGCCGGTCGCCGTGCCTGTCGGAATCAGGTAATTGACCTGCCCCGGCGAGACGAAGAACAGTGGCGCGGGCCGCGTGACTCCGACGGCGTCTTTGACCGTGACTGTCGTGCCGAAAAGCGAAGTGGGCAGCGGCAACCCGGGAGCCGCGCCGGAAGCTGTCGCCAGGTTTTGACCGAAGCCCGCAACGATGGCTTCGCTGGCAAACGTGGCCTGATAGTTGGCGGCGTTGACGACGGCTACGCGCGCGACGGCCTGTTGCCGTTGCAGCAGGATGCCGTCCATCGGCGCGAGCGTCACCTGCGCGGCGGGCGTGCCGTCGTTGTACAGCGCCGCCGACGTGACGTAGACCGCATCGGCGATCAACGCTCCGGCAGCCGCGCCATTGCGCACGCGCAGCACGGGGTCAGCGGCTGCGCTCAATGCCAGATTCGTCGCCACCGTATGCCAGCCATCGCCGTCTTTGGCCGTCGTCTGGTCAAGCATAGCCGAAGCGAGTACGTTGCCGCCGGAGACGATTTCGTAAGCGGCGTTCTTCGTCCAGGTGTTGGCTGTAGGCGCGGCGGGCAGCCAGACTTGAATTGTGTAGCGCCCATCGGCAGGGAGGTTGAGATTCCATTGCGCTGTGCCGCTGTTGACGTCCAGTTGATGCACCTTGCCTTGCCAGGCGTGATAGTACGGCCCATTAGCATTCTGAGGCATCGGCGGCAGGGTGCTGCCAAAGTCAACAAAAAAGCTGCCGGTATTGTAAGTGACGGTATTCCACGCGCCGCTGGAACTGAAGCTCGTCTCAGCATCATCCACAATATATTGGTAAAGCGGAGCCTGTGCGCCGGTGAAGCGCCGCAACCCAGGTTCGAGAGGAAATATCTGTTTGTCGGATGTGCCGTTGAGCAACACAACGCCATGCGTGAAATCCCGGCGATAGAGCGCCAGGGGCGTGGTGGAAAGCGTTATGCCGTCAAGCCAAACATCACCAGCTACGTCGCCGACCCAGAACTGAAGCCTTGCGTCGGTGGCGGTGACTGGTGTCCTAAACGACGCTGTGTAGAGTTTCCAATTTGTATCAATAGCAATCTGCGAGAATAACCCGTAGTTTAGAAAGTTCGGTGCGCCACCTTGTGAGTTGAGTGTAATCATGCGCGGCGCATCAGCCCGTGCCCAGAACTTCACGTCGTAATTAGTGCCCGCTACCAAGGGAAGATTCCCTTGCTCGAATCCAATGTGCCAGCTCGCAGTGCTAATGGAAGTGACGTTCAAATGGGCAGAGGAATTGCCTTCGGCGGCAGTCGTCGAGTCCAAAGTCACGGTCGCCTTTCCTTGCCCGCCGTTGAAGATATTCAGTTGCCACGTTCCCGCCAGGCTGTTTTCAAAACCCCCATTGCGGAGAAGGTTGGCATTGATAGATTGATCGGCGCTGAGTCGTACTGCTGGCCCTAGCGGAAGACCGAGATTGAAATCGTATTCGTCATACCAAAAATTTGCCGGTGAACCGTTGTCGCCCCAATCAAAGGTGAAATATCCGTCGCTCATCAGCGAAGTCGCCAATCCAAAACGCACGTTCGGATAAAAGCTCTGTCCAAAAAGGGCGGTAGCGGCTGGCATTCCTTGTGCTGGGCTGTATCCATAGCCATAGGCAAGCTGGTTAGGCGGCGAGGCTTGCATCATCGTAATTGGCGCTTGTTTTCCACCAAACCACGCTTGATAGTTCTGCCACATAGAACCGAACGACATCAGACCTTCACGCACGTTTGGGGCGGAAAAAATAAAACTGTTGCCGCTGAATGCTGCCAAGGTGTCGGGATGAGGCGAGTTTTCACCCAGGTGCCCGGAAACGTAAGCATAGGGCGCGAGTTTTCGAAACTGAGCAATCTCGCTATACACGCCATTGCGCCAGGCGGCGTCGAGGGCAACTGGGTCGTCAGGTTGCCCGTCGTTATTGGCGTCAATTTGAATAGGGCGGCCAAAGCGATCCGTCTTCATCCACGAGATTGAGGTATTGAAATTGTCAAAGAAGATGCCATCAAATGCTAAGTGTGACTGCACAAGCTCTTGAAAAGCGAGCCGCGCTTTCCATTCAGCCACTTCGGGTTTAGTCAGGTTCAATCTGTAACTGGGGGGATTGCCGGGCCAGATTTCGATCCTGTTCCCGTTTGTATCCTTCAGATAAAAATCGTCGGGAATTGTTGAGTAGATAGGGATAGATTTTGTGTCAACAGCATTTACATCTGGATTCACGATAATTACGGAGGGGTTTAAGTTCCTTACTGCCAGCGCTTGCCCAGCCGTGAAATTGGGAGCGAGATAGAGTTGAATCTTTTTGGCTTGATCTGGTTTGGTAAAGTAAATAACTTGCCCCCACCAAATGCTACCGATTCTTGGAAACGATCCGCTTGGAGCGGGAACCGCGCGATACTCAAGCGTCTGAACATAGTCCGGGACGGAATTGCAACGCAGGAACACCGTGTTGAGTACGCGCGGGTCAGGCGACAGTCCGGCCACCGTTCCCTGATGCGCAATCGTCCCCTGACCCGTCGCAAACGGCGTCATCTGGTTGTAGTCCTTGAGTGTGCCAACCGAGTACGCACAAGAACTGGCTTGTGCGGTGTTGAAGGTAAGGTTGACGCTCGTTGAGCCGGGCGCAAGCAGGTTGCTGCCTGGATTTACGTTGGTGATGGGGATGCCCGTCCACGAATACGACGCCGAGCCACAACCGCTCACGGCATAGCTCAATTGACCGGGCGCAACGCCAGTTAGTGGCAGCAAGATTTCGTTATCTGCCAAGGTCGTAGAGCGGGCGGCATCGTAGCGAATTTGTTCCGCTGTCTTTTCATCCGCCGAGATGCGAAGTTCGTCAACCAGAAAAGCACTGGCATGTCCAAAAGCATCGCAATTTACCGTGAAAGATGCCCCGTCAGCCGCTGGCATTGTGAGCGGCACGGTTCGCTCGTTCGTCAACGTTCCATCGAGGTACAGACGCAACCGGCCATTGGCTTTGGAATAGGTAAGGGCTAGGTGATACCAAACACCTTTCTTCAAGTTTTCAATGCGGATGCCACCTGCTGTGATACCAGTCCCGCTGGGGCTTGTTATTCCAGCATAGAACCCGCCGTTGGTCGCTTCGGAGATAACAAGCTGGTCGCCATTCGCCGCCAAATACCGAAACAGCGTGTGGTCGTATTGGGAATAAATGGGATCGGTTCCGTCTTTCGTAGGTGCGAACCAAAGTTCAATCGTGCCGTCATTGAAGCTGAGGTTCCCCGGCGCTGGATAACTGGCAATGCCGCCCGCCGCAATCGCCAGCGCCGAACCAAACTTGCCCGGCACGAGCGAGGTTCCTACCGTTCGCAGTGGCGTGACGCCCGAAGTGCTATTCAGCGAACTATCGTAGTGAAAGAGCAACCGCTGGGTCAGCGCGCCTTGCGCCAGCGGCTGACCGTTCAGCGCAAATGTGTAGCCCGTGCCGCCGCTCGAACTGCCAATCGCAAAACCATAATCGGGCGTCAGTTGCAATTGCACGTTGCCACACTGCGGTTGCGCCCGTCGCGCTTTTGCCCTAGCGCGGGCAATCTCGGCACGCGGTAACAAGTCTTCGTTGATGTTGTTCGTTGGGTTCTTTTTCATCGCCGACAAATGCGTTGAAAATGCACTGTCGGCACTGATCAAGAACAACAGTGCGAGCAGAAAGAGTAAGTGAAAACGGATGACGAGAGCCTGGGGCGTGGGGCGGTTTGGGTGAGAGTTCATCGTAGCTTCCTTATTTTGAGGTTCTATCTGCGTGACGGTGAAACGTGTTTTTCAAATGCGACCCAAAGGACGCAAGCTTATTTTAGGCTACGGCGGGTTAGGTCGCCTACATTCTGCGGCATAAATTCTTCTTACGAGCAAAGCCAACCTTGTAGGTTTCGGGAAATGATAACGAGTGTATTTAAGTTTCTGGCCCGATCATCAGGCAATAATGAAATCACATCGTTATCCTAATGAAGTTGTATCAGAAGCTCATCCTGTGTTTTCAGATGAAAAGGTTAGGAGGGCCAACGTGACATAGGTCATCGTGGAGAACATAGAAAACGCATATCCTTATGCCATTCGATATTGAGAAGGGAGTAGGATTGCAATGGCGATAACAATTGGACGTAAGTTAGAGAGCGATTATGCAAATCCGCTCGGTATGCTGAGCGATTGCCACCGCCGCATTGAGAAGTTTCTCAACCTTTTACTGGCCGTGACCAAACAGGCACAGGGCAAAGAGTTGAATGACGAATATCACACGGCGTTTGCTACCGCGCTGCGGTACTTCCGCGAAGGCGCGCCGAAACACACGCGCGATGAAGAGGACTCGTTGTTTCCGCGTATGCGGCAAGCGGCGGGTCAGCAGGCGCTGCAAGTTTTGGCGCGGCTGGAAGAATTGCAGCAGGATCATGCGGTCGCCGATGCGGGACATCATACGGTGGAAGTGTTGGGAAGCCGCTGGCTGGCGGAGGGGCATTTGACGCCTGCAGACACGCAGGCGCTGACCCAAGCGTTGGAACGGCTCCACGCGCTTTATCAACGACACATTGTCATCGAAGATACTGAAGTCTTTCCGCTGGCCGGAAGAATTCTGATGCCAGAGGAAATCCACGCGCTCGCGCACGAAATGGCGGCGCGGCGCGGGGTGCGGTTGGATGCACAAATGCTGCTCGCTCTTCAAACGACAAACCAATGAAACCCGCCCGCCGTCACGAAAGTTTGATTCCGCTTTCGCGCGAACATCATTACGCGCTCATGCTGTGTCTGCGCATTCATCGTGGGCTGAAGACGCATCAGGATGATTCGGCTTGGCTGCAAAGTAAGGCTGAAAACGTCATTCGGTTTTTAGCAAGCGATCTCATACCTCATTTTCAAGCCGAAGAGGAAGTATTGTTTCCCGCAATGCAGCCTTGTGATGGGGCTACGGCTTTACTACGTGAGCTGCTGGCGGAGCATCGGGAGATGGAACGGCTGGCAGCAGGATTGCGCCAATGCGAAGCGGGCTTGTTGGCTGCACAACTCAACGCTTTTGCGGATTTGTTGGAGGCGCACATTCGCCGCGAAGAACGCGAACTCTTTCCGCTTTTTGAGCAGCAGGTAACACCGGAAATGGCCCAGCAAATCGGGCAGGGAATCATTCGTTTGATCGGGCAGGCGGAACAGCCGCGCGTTCCTGAACTGTTGAGGTAAGAACGTGTGTCAACGAAGCCGCAAAAAATGCGTGATTCGCGAAGACGGAGTTGCCGGAGAAGGGGCGGCTGGAATGTCGCAGTGAAAAGATGCCTGCACATCGCCTGTGGCAGATGTGTGCGATTTCCTAACGCTGAATTCGCCCTATCAGATACCATTCTGCGCGCCACACAATCTTTCTGGCGAACTGTTTGCGAGTGCGTGGTGTTCAACGCAAGGCTGAGGTGTCTCGACCAGCGCAGCCGCAGTTCTTGTCGCATCCACTTGGTCTAAGTTTATTTGCTCAATTACTTGGTAATACGTCGCGCCTGCACAGGCACGACACCTCACGCTGTTGGCCTCTCGGACTTCGCGCCCGTCATTGATCCCTTCGCCGCAGCGGTCACAGGCAACCCGGGCAAGAGGATGACCGGGACGATCTGCTTCCGGCAAACTGATCTGCACGCGTTCGCAGCGAAAGAGAAAGCGGTCGGACAGTGTTTTGTAGGCGGCAAGCTGCTGTTCTTTTTTGGTCGAGAGCTGCGCAAAGAGCTGGCGGGCCAACTCGCGCGAAGATTCCAGCGCCGCCACCCGAATCGCCTCTCCGGTTTCTGTATTGAGAAACGTGGCGGCCAGCTTGCCGAAGTCTCGATACTTGAGTGTGCGTTTGCCCAAACGGCATCCGGTCACAGTCGTGATAGCATCGGCAGCGCAACGATCAATTTCAACAAAGACGATCAAGCGTTTGCTGCATTTCGGTTCTGTAATCCCCACCGCGTTGCAACCGGTTATCGCCATTCTGACGCCGAGAACTTGCCCGGGACACATATGACCGTGATTGAGTTCTGCTTCGATTAAATATTCGTTCAGTGTTTTCATCTTGCCTCCTGAGTCTTGTCGAACGTGCTTGGCTCAACCTTAGTGAATGTCAGCCTCCGCACTGGATGCGAGTTGTTGTGTTACAACTCCAGTTTGTTCATGCTGCCAAGGATATTATCTTCGCTTCGACATTGAGTTGGAAATTATCGTGGCAATGTTTGGCTGCTGCTACTCAACAGCCGTGCCGTCAGCCGGGCAATCAATTCGGTCACACCGAACGCTCTGCCGACATCCGAATAAGCGACAATGATGATGGCAGGAATTAGGGTCACAATTGTGCTTGCCGTTTCTTTCAGTAATTTTCCAGCAGGGCTTCAGACAACCGTTCGCGCTGGCAGACAAACGCTCGCCACGTCACTAGCATACACAGCACCGCGAAACAGGAGAGCAAGACAAAGCCGAGCCGATAAGAACCTGTCTGGGTATGAATGTAGCCTAACACCAGTGGTGGAAAGAAGCCGCCTAGCCCACCTAGCGCGCCGACCAAGCCTGTCACCGTGCCAGTTTCGCGCGGAAAGTATTCCGGCACGAGTTTGAATACCGCGCCATTGCCGATACCCAACAAGGCCGCGCCGCCGAGCGCGCCAATCGTGAACGGAACGATTTGCGGCATCGTCAAACTGAGCGCGAACACTGGCAGCAAGCTAAAAACGATCAATAAGACCCGCGCGCCACCATGCCAATCTGCCAGCCAACCGCCCACCGGACGCATCATCGTCGCCACAATGACAAAACCCGCTACGCGTGCACCTGCGTCAAGCGGCGTCAAGCCGAAAATGTCCTTGAGCATTGTCGGCAGATAGACACCCAACGCGACGAAGCCGCCAAAGGTTTGGAAGTAAAGCAGTGCCAGCACCCACGCCAACGGTTTGCGGCGCAAGACGGTGAAGTATCCACTGAGGCGTTTCGGTTGTGCTTTGGCGGGCGCATCGCGTGCCGTGAGGAAAAATAGCTGGCCGCAGAGATAGGCAATGCCCGCATAAATCCAGAACGGGATACGCCAATTGCCCGTCAACGCCACCAGCGCGGGCGCGCCGAGGACGGCGATGGATTGGCCGATGTTGCCCATACCATAAACCCCCAGTGCCGTCCCTTGTTCATTCGGCGGAAACCATTTAGAAACGAAGGTGACGCCAGCAGAAAAGCTGGCCCCGGCGAAACCGAGGAAGAACGTCCAGCCCAACAGTGTGCCGTAAGAACCACTGAGCCCCGCGCCAATTGCCAGTAGCGCCGAAACCACCAACAGTGAACCGAGTACCGCCCGCCCGCCATGTCTGTCAGCTAGCACCCCCAGTGGCAAACGGCCAAGCGAGCCGAGCAATACAGGCATTGCGATCAGCGCTGAAGTCTGCATCGGCGAGAGTTGATACAACTCGCGGAAGTGCGGCGCCAAGGCTCCCACCATGCCCCAGCCCGCGAAGGTCACACCAAACGCAGCCGTCGCCAAGATCAACGCCCGCCGGGAATCGCTGCTCCAGACCGACGCGGGCGCAACAGTGTTGAGAGGATGCAACGACAGGCTTTCTTCCAAATAAGGATCGCGTGTAGGCATGAGCGCTGACCGTTCCAGATTGCGGCGAAAGACGATGAGGAAGAGCGCTCCAAAGCCGCAGAACATCGCCACGTCAATCCAGTTAATCATCGGCGAGAGTTTGAGCGCAGGCATCACCATCGTGTACAAATCTAGCCAGTGCCCGGCGAGCACAATCACACACGCCGCTGCCAGCCAGCCCACACCCCGCTTGGCCATACGCGGCAACAACATCACGAAGGGAATCAGCCAATTCAACAGCAGGTTCAGGATAAATAACGCCTGCCAGCCCGGCGTGCCAGTACGCCGTAGGTAATAGCCCGTCTCTTCGGGAAAGTTGGTGTAGTAGATCAACAGGTACTGCGACAGCCAGATGTAAGCCCAGAAAGTGGCAAAGCTCAAAACCAGCTTACCCAGGTTATGCAGATGCTCTTCGTTCACATGCGGCAGCAATCCGCGCGCGCGCAGCAGCAACACCAGCAGCGTGATTGCCGCGATGCCGCTGACGAACAGTCCAGCGAAACAGTAGAAGGCGAAGATCGTGCTGTAAAATTCCGGCTCCAGCGACATCAGCCAGTCAAAGCTCGCCAGCGAAAAGGTGATGGCAAAGAGCACAATAAAGATGGCCGAGTATTTCCGGCTGCGCCGCGTGTGCTCAAGCGCGCCGTCTGCATCCTGCGCGCGCGATTCGCTGCGCAACAAACGCATAAAGACCGTCCACAGCAGCAGGAACACGGCCATCCGCGCGAAGAAGAACGGCGTGTTCAGGTAAGCGGCCTTGGCCTGCAATGCGTGACTCCCCTGCACGGCTTCAGGATGCGTCCATTCGTAAAGCGTGTGCCGCCCGAAGAAGACCAGTAGCAGCATGATTGCGCCAACGGGCAGATAACCCATCATCGCTTCGGGCACGCGCCGCAGCGCGACGCTCCAACCGGCGTTGGCGAGGAATTGAATGGCGACGAAGACCAGCGCGCCCAGCGCTAGGCTCAGAAAGAAAAACGAATGCAGCAACAGGCTCGGCCAGAACCGCTGCGGGTTGAACAGCAAGCCCGCCAACGCGCCGACCGCGCTGATGAGCAACAAGCCTGCTAGTACTTTTTGTTCGCTTTCGGAGATCAAGGGCTTCCATGACATGACAATAATTCCTCCCACATCCGCTAGGCGCTGCGAGTGTTACCTTAACAACAGCTCTCAATACTTACTTCGGGTGTAATTCGTTGGCGCAACCATTGAGCCTACTTACTTTATTCATCTCCTCCGTTGGTTTGTCCTTTCAAAATTCTCTTTTGGATACGGCTCACCGCGATAACAGCGCGTCGTCGTGAGGGCGCAATTCCTTTCCTCCGCCAAATTCCGAATGCTCCCCAGGCCCTCAAACGGCACATGTTGTAAGTAATGGATTCTCACTTTAACCGCAGTCATTCGCGCCCAGCAGCGATAATGGCCAGGGTTGCGCTCGCTTTCGCTACGAGGCGTTTCGTCCCCGCCGAAATACAAAACACCTCGGCCTCGACGAATGAAAACTGCTTGCCGGGTTTGAGTACTTTCGCTTGGCAAATCAGGCGCTCGCCTTGCGCGCTACGCAATAGACTGATCTTGAACTCCGCCGTCATGACGTAAAACCCGTCGGCGACCAGCATGGAGGCCGCCGCGCCGGCGGTGTGATCGGCCAGCGTGGCCTGGACACCAGCGTGTACAACCCCGTTTTGTTGCAGGTGGCGCGGTTGCAATTCAAGCACCGTCACACACTCGCCCAACCCGATAGAGTCAAGCTCAAGGCCCAAGTCGGCGATGAACGGCGCGCGCTGAAACCGCTCTCTTAGCGCGGCCAAGTCGGTTTCGCTCATCAATGTTCCCTTCTCATTTGGCGTCCCGGAATGATGATCCGAAAAAACGCGCCGTCAGATTGCATACCAGAGCACCGCACAGGTGTGACAGGTGCTGCCAATCAGCACAAAAAGATGCCAAGCCAGGTGGTTGTAGCGCATGCGTTCCGCCACAAAGAAGACCACCCCGACCGTATAAGCGAGCCCACCAGCCAACAACCACTTGATACCTGACACCGGCATGCGCAGCCATACTTCCTGCACGGCGATCACAGCCATCCACCCCATCGCCAAATACATGCCCGTCGAGACGGCTTTGTAGCGGAAGCCCCAGACCACTTTTAACGTAATTCCCAAAATCGCCATCCCCCAGACTAGCGCCAACAGCGTCCAGCCCAAGGGCCCCCGCAGCACGCCCAATGTGAAAGGGGTATACGTGCCGGCAATGAGCAGGAAAATCGCCACGTGATCCAGCAGGCGAAAGAACTGCTTGGCGCGATTCGGCGGCAGCGCGTGATAGATCGTCGAAGCGCAGTAAAGCACAACCAGCGAAACGGCGAACACCGTTGCCCCAACCAGCGCGGAAGCAGAACCTTGACGCAGCGCGGCAAGAATGAGGACAGGCAGAACAATCAGGGAGAGTAATAACCCGATGCCATGACTGACGCTATTGGCAATCTCTTCACCAAGCGATTGCTCGCGCTTCACGGCGGATGATGCTTTGCTCACAACTTTACCTCTGAAGCCACCTAACGCCCGCGTTCGATGGTTGAAATTTCATCCCTTGCTGGCCGTTTGGCCCGAAAGCGAAAGGCTCGCTTATCCATACTCACTTCCACCTCTCTAAAACCGGCTATCTCCAATCGCTTCCCAATGCTTTTCGGGTCAACTACGACCAGTGTGTCGAGCAGATGAAAGAGTTGGAAACCGACGCCCCACCTGCTATCAGTCCCCGCGAATACCCCTCCCGGCTTTAACACCCGGTAAACTTCCGCCAACAACTGATCCTGTAACGCAGTGGACGGGACGTGATGCAGCATCGTGAACGAAACCGCGCCTGAGAATGAGTTGTTCTCAAACGGCATCCTTGTCGCGTCCCCTTCGACAACGCGCGCGTTTGTGCCGTGCAAACGCCGCTTGAGCGACCTCGCCAACTCCGGGTCAATTTCAAGCGCGGTAACGCAGTTGAATCGTCGCCGGAGGATGTCAGTCGTCAGCCCCGGGCCTGGGCCGATCTCCAGTATGTTTCCTCCTAAATCAACTCCTTGAAGCGCCCACGGGATAAGCGCCTCACCTAAGGCTTTCCGCCAATATGATGATTTACAAAACCATCGGTGAAAGCGATTCATTTGTTACTTACCTTCAAAGCTGAAAGGTGCCGCGTGTGCCGGCGATAGGCTTTGCCCTCTAATTGTCTAAGATCATTTATAACCAGACTAATTCCGCAATGCCTTGGTAATCTCTTGAATCATCTGAGTCACGATTTGGTTCCATCGTCCCATCAACCCATTATCGTCAAGGTATCGTTTGACTTCTGGATCGCGGTTAGGAAGGCTTTTTAGTGCGCCAGCGAAAGCTTGAAAGCGTCTTGCTCCGGCTGGATGTGTAGACTTTGCCTCGCCCTCAACGTCTGATCCGAGACCAATAGCTAATAGATAGGCAGGTAAGGCTAAGACAATTGAGCTTGGATCGGCAGAGGCAACACGAAATGCGAAATCATCAGCTTGCTCCTCATTTCGACGGCTCTCCTCATCGTTAGTGGCGCGATGGTTGTTAATATGATGCCCCAACTCATGGGCCAGTAACCAGCGAAATGAGGCCCCCACCATAGCTTTCTGTAGTTGTTGGGCAGCATCATCATTTTCGAATGCGGAATATCTGACGTCTGGACAAATTTCTCGGTGCCGTAAGGCATAAGTGAAGGGCTCGAATACACGAGCAGTTTGAGGCGACGCCCCGTTGGTTATTACTCCAGAGATAACGTGCCTTTGATACTCGATAGCACACTCTTTTGTACTCCAACGCGGAATTAGATTGCTAATGCTGAGCCATTCAATAGTTCGCAGCCACCCAGCGCCTATTAAAATCTTCCGCTTCCCATTTCCATCTGAATTAACTGCCTGTCCATTGACGGCTTCTGTTGCCAATATTGAATACGTTATGGACGCTTCGATTAGCTTCTCGCGTTCATTAAGAAATGGTCGTATTTGCCTACGAAATTCCGGGATACGAGAGGTTCCCAAACTTTGCAATCTCTCTAGGTCTCTCAGGGGGCTGTCTTGGGGTAAACGTTGCGGCGATACCCCAGTACAAGTTAAAACCAACAAGGCTACTAACTTGACGATACGCATTACTTCTTCCTCCCCTCTATCTGTTCTGACAGAAGCTGTTGAACTGACTCAAAACTCTCTCGTTCCTCGGCGCTCAGTTGACCGAGGCTGATAGGATTGGCTGCATACTTAGCAGCCAGAGCATCATAGGACTGGCGCATTTGCGGATAAATCTGAAAGATCATGCTTCGTCGGAATTGGTCCAACTTCGGTAACAATACAGAAAACGTCTCAGCCTCAGCCTCAGTTAGTGTTGGACGTTTGCTATGTAGCAGAGCCAGGGCGGTGTTAATTGAAGCGATTTCTTCCCGTCCGAACCCACTTTCTTTCACACCATCTATTGCGGAAGCAGTAGTTTGCTTTGTCGGCAACTGCCCCACAGTAGAGGGTCTCTCAACAGTAATCGTATATTCTTTCCACATTGCAAAGCAGATCAAAATCATACCTAACGTAATCATTACAAGACCTGGAGAAGCAGTCTCGAACGTGCCCTTGGTCTTCTCTCCTTCGGCTGCAAGCCGATATGGAACTGATGCCACTCTAAATGTATAGAGCGCTCCCAAAAACATCAGAACAAATGCAAGAAAAATGGAGCAAGTTTTAATTATTGCTGCGTCGGCTGCACGGGCAAAAACTAATTCCTGTCCCACGCCTGTTGGCCCAGCTAAGAGTTGTTGATAACTACTGATTTGACCCAGAAGCGTGTGAAGTAACAACGCAAAAACGCAAAACAGCACGACGATTGTTACAGTACCAATAATAATGTCGATCTTTGTCAGCTTCGGCGGTAACGATTCTATTCCTGCGGTTGATCCCTCTGGCATTGCTCCATCCTTTCTTACTTGGCCTACTTAATATCTGATGTTACGCGATGAAAGGTTTTCAGGCAGACTTGACAGATGAATGCTGAACATTTCGACCTTTACACCGACTATTTGATTAGCTCGTTTGGCCCGACCACGGCAACCGGCTTGTCTGCGCTGCTTAATGGGCAGTTGAGTCACGATCAGGTGACGCGGTTATTAGCCTCTGAACCAAAAAACAGCGCGGACTTATGGAAGATCGTTAAGCCCTTGGTGCGGGCGGTTGAATCGCCGGAGGCGACGATCAGTATTGATGACAGCATCAGCGAGAAGCCGCACACCGACGAAAACGACATCATCGCCTGGCATTGGAGCCATAGCTTTGAACGGCACGTCAAAGGGCTGGAATTCCTGACGGCTTACTATCAAGTCGCAGGCATTTCCTTACCGCTGGCCTTCGACATCGTCGAAAAGACCGAAGTCTATGTTGACGCCAAAACGAGCCAAGCCAAGCGGCGCAGCCCCGTCACGAAAAACCAACGCTACTTGTTGCTGCTGCGCGTGGCGGTGCATAACCAGGTACAGTTTCGCTACGTCTTAAACGATGTTTGGTTCGCTTCCGCCGAGAACATGAAGTACGTCAAAACCACGCTCAAGAAGGACTTCATCATGCCGCTCAAAAGCAATCGCAAGGTAGCCTTGAGTGAAGATGGAAAACGCAGTGGTCGTTACCAAGCAGTCAGCACCCTGGATTTACCCGCAAACACCACCTGTGAAGTTTGGTTGGAAACCGTGCCGTTCCCGGTGTTACTGATCAAACAAGTCTTCAAAAACGAGGACGGTTCCACAGGTCTCCGTTATCTGGTGACCAGTGACTTGACGCTTGCGCACGACCAAATCGCGAAGCTCTTCCAAAAACGGTGGGGCCTCGAGGTCTATCACAAGTCACTTAAACAGCATGCGTCGTTGGAGAAATCTCCGACTCGCACCGCGACCACGCAACGCAATCACCTGTTCGCCAGCTTGTGCGCCTATGTCAAACTGGAGCGACTCAAGCTCAAAACCAAGCTGAGCCACTTTGCTTTGAAGTCCAAACTCTATCTCTCGGCGGTGAAGTCTGCCTACGCAGAGCTTGTCAAACTCAAAGAGCAATTGGCCATCGCGTAACATCAGTTAATATCTACTTTGTCGAATTGAAAGTGCCGAACACTCAGCATCAGCGGCGGCGCATAGTGCCATCCGCCGCATGCTGTTTTTAGCTGGTGCCAGCCTGTGATCTCCTGATCCGATCCAGCAGTGCCAAGCTCTCCTCCTCCGGCAGGGTTCGGTCCAGCCACGGGTAAAGTATGTTCTCTTCCTTCAGGTTATGCGCCGTCAGCACCTGAACCAGTGCGTTGACGGAGGTGCTTGGATCGGTTTCCCCGAGCGTTTCCAAAATGGTTTGGAGATGCTGCTTGATCTGTTGATGCTCCATGCGCATGACAGCGGTGGGACCGGTGTTTCTCATGCCAGTCCTGTCCTCGAAGGGAGGGAAAAGTATCTCCTCCTCCCAGGCGATGTGCGCGCGAAGACCAGTGTCGAACTGCGAGAACAAATCTCTTGCCTTCTCCGCATCGGATTCCTTGCAAAACTCCGCAAAGATCGCGTCCAGTCTGTCGTGGTCGTGGCTCATGAATTCGAGAATGGTGCCCATCGGTCATCTTCCTTTCGATACGTTGTTTTTTTCATTCCAGCTAACCAGGGTTACCTGGATTTCCCTTGTAACTTGCGAATGTACAAAATTGCTTTCCAACGATCCTCCGCCTTCACCTGCGCCGCGTGCGAAGGCATATCCTTGCGGCCAAGCGTGATGACGTGAAACAGCGCGCCGTCCGTCAGCGCCTTCGATTTGTCCGCGTTATAGTTCGGCGGGTTGGGATACTTCGGAATGATGGGGCCATCGCCCGCGCCCGTCGGTCCGTGACAGACCGCGCAATAGTTTGTAAAGATGAACTGCCCGCGCGCCAGATTCTCAGCCGTCGGCTGAAACGGATTGGTCAATTCCAGCCCGGCGCGTTTCTCTTCGGCTTCGCCCGGTGCGTAATGAAACGGCAGAAAACCGCGCGGGATCGTGCCTGCAACGGGCAGTTGTTGCGTCATTCCGTAAGGCAGCGCGGCATTGGCCGTCTGCGACAGCGCGGCGGGCGAATATTGCATCTGCGTCGGCCATTCACGATTGCGCACTGACAGATCGCGGCGCAGCGCGTACACGCCGCCGCTCACCACAATCGGCAGCAGAATCACCGTCAACCATGAGAGCGTTTTTCTCATACGAATTCATCTCCTTCGATGACGTTCAGGGCTTGATGGCCGGCGAAGAGCGCAACCGCGCGCTCGGCGTCAAACGAGGCATCCGGCTGACGAAGGACCAGCACGAAGCGGTCGTCAGTGACGCGCTCGAAGACGCGGCGGCGCTTGAATAGCCACAGCCGATTGCGCAAAAAGAGCACGCCGATGGCAATCAAGCCCGAAAACAGCACCGTCAACTCAAACGTGACCGGAATGAAGAGCGGAAACGAATTGAATGGCTTGCCGCCGACGTTCAACGGCCAGTCGTAAGCCGAAGTCCAAATCTGCAACAGCAGGCCGCAAAACAGCCCGAAAGCTCCGGCGGCGAAGGCGATCCACGCGAGGCGCGTGCGCTGCAAGCCCATCGCTTCGTCCAAGCCATGCACGGCATACGGTGTGTAAACATCGTGAATGGCAAACCCTTTTGTGCGCGCTTCGCGGGTCGCCGCCAGCAAGTCCTCTTCGCGTTTGAAATAAGCGGCGGTGAAACGCGTGTTGTTCGTGTGGTTATTTGTGGCGCGCATAACCGAGCACCCCCTTGATCTCATTGATCGAAATCAGCGGAAAGAGCCGCAGGAAAACTAGAAACGCTGTGAAGAACAAGCCGAAGCTGCCCAACTGGATGGTTATTTCAGTCAGCGTGGGCGTGTAAATCGCCCAACTCGACGGCAGGTAATCGCGGTGCAGCGAAGTGACGATGATGACGAACCGCTCGAACCACATCCCGACGTTGACCAGCAGCGAGAGCGCAAAGATGAGCGGGATCGAAGTGCGCGCCCGTTTGAACCAGAAGAACTGCGGCACAATCATGTTGCAGGTCACCATCGTCCAGAACGCCCAGGCATACGGCCCCAACGCGCGGTTGATGATGGTGTAACGCTCGTGTGGATTGCTGCTGTAATACCCGATGAACCATTCGGTCAGATAAGCCAGCCCGACAATCGAACCGGTCAGCAGCGTGACTTTGCACATATTGTCCAGATGCTGAATGGTGATGTAACTCTCCAAGCGCATCGCCCAGCGCACCACGATCATCAGTGTCATCACCATTGCAAAGCCCGAAAAGATCGCGCCTGCGACGAAGTAAGGCGGGAAGATCGTCGAATGCCACCCCGGCAGCAGCGAAGTCGCAAAGTCGAAGCTGACGATGCTATGAACAGACAAGACCAATGGTGTCGCCAAAGCGGCCATCACCGTGTAGACCGTTTCGTAGCGCGACCACGTGCGGTGCGAACCGTTCCAGCCCAGACTCAGCAACCGGTAAAGCGTGCGCCGCCACTTGGCTTGCACGCGGTCGCGCATCGTCGCTAGGTCAGGTACCAGGCCCAGATACCAAAACACCAGCGAGATCGTGAAGTAAGTCGAGATGGCGAAAAAGTCCCACAGCAACGGCGAACGGAAGTTGACCCACAACGAGCCGCGCGTGTTCGGATAAGGAAACACCCAATAAAAAAGCCACGGACGCCCCATGTGAATCAGCGGAAATAGCCCTGCGCACATCACGGCAATCAGCGTCATGGCTTCGGCGGAACGGTTGATCGAAGTGCGCCACCTCTGATTGAAGAGAAACAGAATTGCCGAAATGAACGTGCCCGCGTGGCCAATGCCGATCCAGAAGACGAAGTTCGTGATGTCGAAGGCCCAGCCGACGGTCTTGTTCAGCCCCCACGTGCCGATGCCTGTTGTGATCGTATGCGTTATCGCCACCAAGCCCGCGCTAAGTAATGTGACCGCGCCCGCAAAAAGCAGCCACCAGCCGCGCCCCGGCGGGTTTTCGAGCAGGCGGCCAATGTCCTCGGTGACATCGGCGGCTCCCTTGTGACCCAAAATCAACGGCTCGCGCAGCGGCGAGACCACCGGGTGGGGGGGATGATCCGTGGCTATGAGGTGTTGGAGTTGTTCGACAGCCATTGCCATAAAGGTTAGGCCTCCTCGTCGTTGCGCACTTTCGTCAAATAACTCAGTGCGGGTTGCAGGTTGAGTTCTTCGAGTATCACGTAATTGCGCCTGTCGCGTTTGAGCTGCGCCACGCGGCTTCCGGCGTCCAACAGGTTGCCGAAGCTGATTGCGCCCGCCGGGCAGCTTTGTTGACAGGCGGTCTGAATCTCGCCCTCGCGGATCGGGCGGTTTTCGTTGCGTGCGCGAATTCTGGCTTCCTCGATACGCTGTATGCAGAAGCTGCACTTTTCCATCACGCCGCGTGAACGCACGGTTACATCAGGATTGAGCGCCAGATTAGCCAGCACGTCGTCGTGTGCGTAATTGAACCAATTGAAGCGCCGCACCTTCAGCGCGCAGTTGTTGGCGCAATAGCGCGTGCCGACGCAGCGGTTGTAAACCTGCATATTCAAGCCGTCGCCGCTATGCACCGTCGCCAGCACTGGACAGACACTCTCGCACGAAGCGTTGTCGCATTGAATGCAGGTCAAGAGCTGAAAAGCGACGCGCGGATCGTCGGGCGCGCCCTCGTAATACCGATCCAGGCGAATCCAATGCATCTCGCGGCGGCGGCGCACGTCGTCCTTGCCGACGACCGGCACGTTGTTTTCGGCCTGGCAACTGAGCAGGCAAGCCGAACAGCCGAGACAGGCGTTCAGATCAATGACCATGCCCCATTTGTGTTCGGCGTACTCATGCCCGGGCCACATGCTTTGCGCTGGGCCGGTGTGCGCTTCCTGCTGTTCCGCTTGGCGATAGGCGGCGAGCGTTTGTTCTTTGATCAGATCGCGTCCTTCGAGGCTGTCGTGCGTTTGGGTTTTGGCGAATTCGATCTTCGTGCCGGTCAGCTCGATGGCGACACCACTCGTCTCGTATTGAAAGCTGCCGTTGGTGAACGTGACGAAAGGATAAGCGTTCGCGCCGATGTTGCTGCCCGCCTTTCCCGCCTTCGTCCGGCCATAACCGAGCGCGACGCTCACGCAGTCTTCGTGCTGTCCGGGTTGAATGTGAACCGGCAGTTCAATCGCCGTTGCGCCTTTGCTGAGCCGCACCACGTCGCCTTCGACCAGCCGCATCTTTTCAGCCAGCTTGGGCGCAACATTGACGTAATTGTCCCAGGTGATCTTGGTCAGCGGGTCGGGCAGTTCCTGCAACCACGGATTGGCGGCGTGCGCGCCGTCGCGCAGCGAAACCTTTTGATAAAGCGCGAGGCTCAACTTTCCGGCGGCTTCGGCAGCGCGCGCGTCGAGGCGTTCCACCGCGCCGTTCAGGTGTGCGGCATTGAACGCTGGCGTAGGTTCGGGCGAGTTCTCAACCACGAAGATGCCGTCGTGCAGCGAGCGATCCCAGAACTCGTCGAATTTCGCGTATTTGGTTTGCTGCGGGAAAAGCTTTTCTCGCCACTCGGCGCGCAGGAATTCGTAATAGTCGCGCGCGTCGCCGCTCCATTTGAGCAGGCTCTGCTGCCAGGGCCGCGTGTTGAAGAGCGGCGCGATGGTGGGCTGCGTCAGGCTGTATATGCCGCGCGCCGGAGTGGCGTCGCCCCACGCTTCCAGAAAGTGCGGTGTGGGACAAACGTAATCGGCCAGCGACGCGGTCTCGTCCAGCGTCGGGTTGAGCGCAATCTTGAGCGGAACTTTGTCCAGACCGCGCAGCAAGGCTTCGTTGTCGTGATAGCTATAAACCGGATTGACGCCGACGATGAGCAACGCGGCCACCTGCCCGTCATTCATCTCCTTGACCAGGTCGGTCATTTGCTGATCGCTGCTGTTTGCAAGCACCGCGTTGAGTTCAATTGTGTGGCCGTAATTGCCGAGCGTTTGATTGATAAAGTTGACCACCGCTTGCGCGTCTGCGTCGTTCCAGCCGCAGACGACCAGCGACTGGCCGCGCTGCTGTTGCAGTTCTTCGGCGGTCTTCTCGACCGTCTGGCGTGTGTTCGCGTTCAGATGCTTCGGCTCGAAGGCGGCAAAGGGGCTAGCGCTATTGTTTTTCGTCGCGCTCAGCTTCGCCAGGTAGAGCAGCGCGTCGAAGCCTTCGGCGGGCGCGATTTGAACGCGACGGTCGGCGTTGCTGCCCGTCAACGAAAGAGTTGATTCAAACTGAATGTGGCGCAGCATTTCTTTTCGTCCGCCGCGCAGGTCGCGCGCCTGGCTGTAACCGCGCATCTGCGGCACGGGGTCGCCCCAGGTGCTCAGAAAATCCGCGGCAAAGCTGACCACGAGTTGCGCTTTGTGCAGGTGATAAAGCGGCTTTCCGGCGAAAAGATGTGTGCGCTCGTGCGCAACGCGGATGGCTGCCGTCGAAGCTGCTTCGTAGACCACACGCCGCGCGCCAGGTATCTGTCGTAGAAACCTGTCACAAACTTCGTTAGAGGTAGGATTTATGATGAAAGGAGTGAGCAAACACACCTTCCCACCGGATTGCCTCAGCGCGGCCAGTTGTTGCGTGATCTGGACATCAAGCTCGTCCCAGCCCGCCGCCATACCGTGACTGAGCGGTTGGCGCAACCGCTCAGCAAAATACAGATTGAATAGCTCGCCATGCGCCGCCGCGCACAGGCCGCCCCGCGAAAGCGGGTGTTCGGGATTGCCTTCGAGTTTGACTGGGCGACCGTCGCAGACACGCGCCAGCGCGCCGCACGCCGCGCTGCATCCGCCGCAGGTTGTGGCGTACCAATTGGCGACGCCCGGCGTCAGTTCGACCGGTTGTTTGGCGTAAGGAATGATTTTCTGTTCAGGCGCATTGCAACTTTGCAAGGTCACAGCCGCCGCCGCCAGCCACGCCAGCTCAATGAACGTGCGGCGCGATACACCGGATTCAGGTGGGGCAGGGAATTCATCCCGCGCCTGCTCGGTCAGTGCGGCGTCGCCGCGATACTCATCCAGGCTTTTCCAGTATCTCTTCCGGCTCATAGATTCCTTCAACAGGTCTGCGTGAGCAGATTGGGAGCTTGCCACTTGCCTCGCGCTTCGTCGCCTTCCCACGGCAGCCACTCCATGCGAATGGCCTTCTGCGGGCATGGTTCAATGCAATGCTCTTCGCTGCCGCATTGCTCCTCGGCCAGCAAAATGCTGCCTAACGTCGCTTTAACCGGGATGCAAAAACAGGAGCAATGCGTCGCTTTCGCAGGTCCGAGTCGAACGCGCTGCTGTACCGCCTTGCGCAGATTACCGACACCAACACACCTCGTACTGAGTACCGTTTGGCCTCTCGTATACACGGCAGATGTAATGTCCGTTATTCCAGGTAGCCTCACCTATGTATTTATCCTTCTTCTTTTTTGCTACCTTCGTGCTGTCGGCTTTTTTCGTTTTAGGTGCGGTTGAAAAAACTCGCACGCAATTAATGGTGATGCCATCTGGCACGGCGATTCCGTGCTTTTCCAAATAAACAGACGGTGCGCCTCCGACCTCATCCATCATTTTTTCGTAATCCTTAATTTCGGCAAGATGATTGCTGATTGCCGATATAGTGCTTTCTAGCTCTTTCGGTGTTTTAGTTGCTAATTTCATAGCCTATCTCCTTTTTACTTATAATCTGCGCGAGCAGATTGGGAGTTTGCCACTTGCCTCGCGCTTCGTCGCCTTCCCACGGCAGCCACTCCATGCGAATGGCTTTCTGCGGGCATGGTTCAATGCAATGCTCTTCGCTGCCGCAACGTTCCGCTTCGGTCAGTACGGCAAGCTGGTTGATAATCGCCAAACAACGCGGGCCGCAGGCTTCGACACATTTGCCACAGCCGTCGCACTTCTCCGCATTCACTACTGGCAACCATTTGTATTTCACTTCAAGCGTATCCTTCTTCACCAGACTCTTCTTCGGTAAATTCTTTAGCGGTTTCATCCGCGTCTCAGGCTGCTTGGCAAATGCGCGTTCGGCGAACCGGTGCAGCCGCCATCTGCGCCGCTATTCACTCCGAACGCGCATTTGCCAAGCAGCCTAGTGATGGCACACGGCGCAATCGGTCGAAGCCAGCAAGCGCGCTCGCGTCGCTTCCTGCGCAACCTGTGGACGGCCTGCCGCGTCGAGCGTCACCACGCGATGCGTCCGATGGCAGTTGATGCACATGCCCATCGAGAGTGTCTCGAACTGCGCGACTCGATCCATCGTCTCGACGGGGCCGTGGCATTGCTGGCATTTGATCTCCGCCGCGATGTGACGGCTGTGGTTGAACGCCACGTGATCGGGCAGATCGTGAATCCTGACCCATTCGATGGGTTTGTTTTCGGCCACGGCGCGCGCGATCTTTTGCACTTCCGGCGAATCCTTGCGCGTCTGCGAATGGCAATTCATGCAGATTGAAGCCGCTGGGACGCCCGCGGCTTTCGACGTCGCCGCCGCCGCATGGCAGTAGAGGCAAGGAATCTGGTTGTCGCCCGCATGCACGCGATGCGAGAAATTGATCGGTTGCGCGGGCGCATACCCCTGATGGTTGTTGAACCAACTGAAACTCGCGCCCTGCAAAGCGACGAATACGCCGAGCACCGTCAACGATAACGAAATGATCTTGGCGGTTCTGAGGTTCATCTTTTCACCTCGTAAACACAGGTCGTCCTTCAGCGGCGTGCTCATCTGCCGACGACGCGACGCCCGCCGGTTGCCGTGCTGGTTGCGGCGCGTGCGCCTGCGCGCGGCGGCGGTTCCAATTCCAAATCACGATCTGATAAGGCCGCCACAGGTATTGCAGCGGAACCACCAGCATGTGAACCAGCCGCGAGAAGGGGAAGACGATCAACAGCAGATAGAAGTTGACGATGTGCAGTTTGATGATCAACGGCAGCGGCTCGATCATCTTCAAGTCAGGTTGCAACAGCCACAACGAGCGCAGGTATGGCACCGCCGAAGTCACAAACCAGGACGAACCCCAGCGATAGAAGACCGCGATGTAAACGCCGAGCGAGACTTGGATGAGCAGCAGCATGACGACCACCACATCCATCTTCGAAGTAACCGCGCGCACGCGCGACGACGTGGCGCGGCGAACGGTCAGGCTGACAATGCCGACCAGCGCCAGCAACCCGAAAAGCAAGCCCGTCGTTTCGAGGATGTACAACCTGACGGGGACGCCGTTGAACCACAGCACGCTTTTGGGAAACAGGAATCCGATGGCGTGCCCAGTCAACGCGCCGATGACGCCGAAATGCCAGGCCACCGAGCCGTAAAACAATTCCTTGCTTTCGAGGAATTGCGACGACAGGCTGGAATAACTAAAACCGTCTTTGCGGTAGCGATAGATGGTGAAGACTACGGCGACCGTGAAAGCGGTATAGGGCAGAATGATGTAAAGAAGGTTGTTGTGCATATTCCCTCTTTTCCGACTTAGCCGATGAAACTCAACTCCGCAGCGCGCGGGAGCACGTTCAATTCTCGCGCCAACAGGCCAACCGCACGCGCGGGCGCTTCCGCTATGAGCCGCGTTTCGACGGCTTCGACGAGCGGCGCGTAAAGGTTCTCTTTGCTCTTCAACGCGGTCTTCATCTTCCCAAGAGCGGGCAGCATACATTCGGCGATTAGGTCTTCGCGCAATTCCCGGTCATCCAATTTGGTCAGCAGGCGCAGCAGTGTGGGCAGGTAATCCGGCAAATGCCGCTGCTCGTCGAGCGCGTATTGCGCTTCGGTCTCGCGCAACTGCGCCAGAAAGAGACCGCGCTTGTAGTTTTCGCCAAACAGGTGATAGCCGATTTCCAACGTGGCAACCGGGTTGAGATCAAAAGTTTGTGTGTACGTTTCTTGCAATGACGCCAGCGGCAACGATGCCGTCCGCCGGGAAAACTCCGCCAATGTCTGATCGCCCAACGAGTCTGCAATCAGTTCCAACCGTTGCGGCCAATCCGCGCCGGGGTATTCGAGCAAATCAGCCAGCGCCAGCAGCGCCGCTTGGGTGTTGTGTTGCGCGCCATTCCGCATCGCTTACGCTCCTCTCACTGGCGCGGCGCGGAAGCCGAAGCCTGCGCCGCCTTTTTCGGCCCACATATCTTCGTTGAGCATGGCGAGCGCCTGCTCACGATGCGATGACGGAATGACGAAGCGTTCGTCAAACAGCGGCAGCGCAGTCAGGCGGAAAATCTGCTCGGCTTCCGCTCCGGTCATGTTCAACTGCTCCAACCCTCGTTTGATCGCCGCCGCGTCCACGTCGCCCACCGTGTCCAGCCGTTTGAACATGCGCACGGCGTATTGCTTTTTGAGCGCGTAACGCACCAGTTCCTGATTGCCGCCTGCGAACAAGCTGGCCATGTATTTCATCGGCAAGCGCGCCTTCTCAATCGGGCTGAACAGTTCAGCGTTCGCCGTGTCGTACAAACCGTCTTCGCTCTTGGCCATGACCGGCAACAGCGGCGGCACGTAAAACAGCATCGGCAGCGTGCGAAATTCGGGATGTAGCGGCAGCGCCATCTTCCATTGCTTAACGTAGCGATAAACCGGCGAACGCTCGCAAGCCTCCAACGCGCGCGCGTCAATGCCGTTGCGCAACGCGCCCTCGCGGACTTGCGGGTCGCGCGGATCGAGAATCATTTCGCGTTGCGATTCGACCAGCTTGTCATCCGGCACATGCAGCGTGTCGAGCAGCCGGTCGGCGTCATAAAGCAGCCCGCCCAGGTAGCGAATCCTGCCGACGCACGAATGGAAGCAAGCGGGCGCTTGCCCTGTTTCCAAACGCGGAAAGCAAAGAATGCACTTCTCAGATTTGCCGGTTGACCAGTTGTAGTAGCTCTTCTTGTACGGACAGGCCGTCACGCACATGCGCCAGCCACGGCATTTTTCCTGATTGATAAGCACAATGCCGTCTTCGCCGCGTTTGTAGATCGCGCCAGACGGACAAGCGGCCACGCAGGCCGGATTGATGCAGTGGTTGCAGATGCGCGGCAGATAGAAGAAGACCAAACGATCAATCTCGAAGACCTGCGCGCGTTCCTCTTCGGTCAGCGAATCCAGATTTGGATCGTTGGCCGCATAAACCGGCGAGCCGCCCAGGTCGTCGTCCCAGTTCGGCCCGGCTTCGATGTCAACGTAGTTGCCTGTGATCATCGAGATCGGGCGTGCCGTTGGTTGGTCTGCGCCTTCGGGTGAATCGAAGAGGTCTTCGTATTTGTACGTCCACGGCTCGTAATAATCATCGAGCTTCGGCAGATGTGGATTGTGGAAGATGTTGAGCACGCGCAACTCGCGGCGTCCCATCCGCAAATCCGGCTGGCTGTTCTTCTGTTCCCAACCGCCGTGGTATTTCTGCTGGTCTTCCCACGCGGTCGGATAGCCCGTGCCCGGCTTGGTCTCGACATTGTTCCACCACATGTACTCAGCGCCTTTGCGATCCGTCCACACGTTCTTGCAGGCAACCGAACAGGTGTGACAACCGATACACTTGTCCAGATGAAAGACCATTGCCATTTGTAAGCGAACGTCCATAACTAGACTCCTCTAGAGAGTTGATAAACCTATTTCAATTCTTGTTTCGTTTGGACTTTCTATGCTAGTTGTCAGTGACCACAACTAACATAACGTTAGCCTTTGTCACCAAACATTCTTCATTTCCCACGCACGTAATACCATTTCATTGCTTTAGTGATTTGAAACATATAACCACTACAGACCCTATTCCCCTGGTTCCGCCTATGACATCAGGCTCCGCAGTTCTAACTCGCGCTTCATATTCTGTATATCCGGGCGGGCAGGAGTATGGCTCAGGTGGTTGATCGCCTACTTTGAACTTATTTGGGCGATGTAACTTGGTTGCATTCGGGTCATCTGCTTTCTGATACCAGCCACCGAATCTAGGGATATTTCTTACCTCACTATCAATATTTGAAAGGTTGTTCCTTAGATTATCTAGCATACTCTCGGTGCCTTTTAACCGCTTTTCAATTAACTCGGCGCGTTTGCCGGGCATACTCGGAATACAAACTTGCGACAATTTAATAGTTCCAGTTGGCCCGCTTGTTGCGACGGATAACAATGCGTCTCGGTAGCAAGTGAGGTCTTCGCCATCTAGCTTTCGTATTATTGCTGGGCGCTCACAAGATAACGTAAATGACCCACCGCTTGTGATAGTGGTGCGTACATCTTTATATGCCAAGACAGGCTTGAATCCGTCAGGAGACTGAACATTGCACTTGAAACCTGTGAAACTACGAGGGCCAACATGATCTACCCTAAGAGTTGTTGCTGGGCTTGAGTTCCATTCGAGGGTCAAGGTGAATTCTCGCCCATCGGGCGTAACTGTCATTCTTGGGGTGAGCCCCTTTGAATTGAGACGGACGCACTCCTTTATTACTTCGAGTGCTTCAAGAGAAGCTGTTCTAGCATCATTGCTTAGGATACTGCGGGACCAATAGTCTCCAAACTTAGCTTCGCATTGCTTGTTCTGCTCAGCAAGGATTTGTTCTTTGCTACCAGACAGCCCACCGGAGAAAAATTTGTATGCCGCTTCGATTTGTAGAGACTGAGAACTGCTGTCTTGCTTGTATTGTTCGAAACAAAGGCTCGCTTTATTAATTTGCTGCTGCTCAATAAGACTAAATGATCGGCTTGTATTGAAAACGATTGTCTTCGCTAGATCGTTGCAGACGTCTTGACCTAGAGCTTCGATTGAGGTGGAGATTAAAACTCCGAATGCAAGAAGAACTGCTTGCTTTCTGAATGACATAAGCCCTCCGTGGTTAGTTATAGTCATGAGTTAGGAAGCGACATTGCTGGGAGCCATCTGGGGCTCAAGAAAAGAGAGCTAGTTACCAGATCAGTTTTTCCAGCTTGCGCACCAGCACAAACGTGTCGCGGTTGACCCCCGTCGGCCCCCAGTAATTGAAATGAAAAGTGAACTGCCCGTACCCGCCCATCATCAACACCGGTTTCAAGCGGATGCGCGTCAGGCTGTTGTGCCCGCCCGCCCGCCGGTTGTTGCGCAGCGGCGATTTGGGAATCGAGAGCGTGCGTTCAGGCGAGTGGTAAACGATGCAAACACCGCGCGGGATGCGGGCGCTGACCGCCGCGCGCGTACACATCACGCCATTGTCGTTGTACATCTCGACCCAATCGTTGTCGTTGATGCCCAGTTCGGCGGCGTCTTCGTCATTGAGCCAGCATGGTTCCATGCCGCGCGAGAGCGTGAGCATGCGGTGGTTGTCGTAGTAGGTGGAATGAATGTGCCACTTGCCGTGCGGCGTCAGGTAATTCAACGCCTTGACCTTGCCTTCGCGCGTGCTCTTCTTGATGTCGCCGTATTGCGCCGGGAGCGGCGACGGTTTGTAAGTCGGCAGGTTCTCCCCGAAATCAATGTAGCCTTCGTGATCGAAGTAGAACTGCTGCCGCCCGGTCAGCGTGCGCCACGGCACCAGGCGTTCGTAGTTGTACGTGAACGGCGCATAAGCGCGGCCATTCGTCATCAAGCCCGACCAGATGGGGCTGTTGAGCAAGCGGCGCGGCTGCGCTTGCAGGTCTTTGTACGTGACGCGCGCGTGGCGGCTCGCTTCGGCCAGGTCAGCCAACGGCAAGCCGACTTTCTTCTCGATGAACTGATAAGCGCGATAGGCCAGTTCGCCGTTGGTTTCTGGCGCAAACCACAGAATCGCGTCCGCCGCCTCTTCGGCACGTTTGAGCGAAGGATATTTCTTGCCGCCCCATTCGATCACCGGATGCGATTCGGAATTGATGATCTCGTCGTAAAAATCCGCCACGTCGTACTTCACGCCGTGCGCGCCCATGCCGTTGCGGGCGAGCGGGCCGAGCGAGATGAATTGGTTATAAAGGTTGGGATAATCGCGCTCGACGACTTTCAAATGCGGCATCGTCTTGCCCGGCACCGGCGCGCATTCGCCTTTTGCCCAGTCTTTGATCGAGGCCTGCGCAATCTCGTCGGGCGTGTCGTGCGCGAGCGGGTTGGCGACCAGGTCTTTGATCGAATTGGGCAGATGGTGCTCGGCCAACTCGCTCACCTTTTGCGCTAGCGCACGGAAGATTTCCCAATCACTGCGCGACTCCCAGCACGGCGGCACGGCTTCCGACAACGGGTGGATGAATGAGTGCAGATCGGTCGAATTCAAATCGGCCTTCTCGTACCAGGTCGCGGCGGGCAACACGATGTCCGAATAGAGCGCCGAAGTGTCCATGCGGAAGTTCAGATCAACCACCAAATCCATCTTGCCGCGCGGCGCTTCACCATCCATCACGACATCTTTGACGCAACCTTGCGCGCATTCTTCGGCAATGTCGTTGTGGTGCGTGCCGAGGTAATGCTTCAAGAAAAACTCGTGACCTTTGGCGCTGGACATCAGCGCGTTGCCGCGCCAGATGAACCAGACGCGCGGCCAGTTCTCGCTGGCGCTGGGGTTTTCGACGGAAAAGGAGAGCTTGTCCTGATAAAGCTGCTTGACCGTGTAATCGTAAATTTCCTGCTCAGTCTTTGCGCCGGCGCGCGTGGCCTCCACCACGATAGCGGGATTGGGTTTGTTGAACTGCGGGTAAAACGGCAGCCAGCCGCAACGCACCGCTTTGGCTTGCAGATCAACCGCGTGACCTGAGGCGAGGGTCGGTTCTCCGTTGTGCGGCACGGTGTGATAGTCGGTGAACTCACGTTCGTAGCGCCATTGCTCAGTGTTGACGTAATGCCACGAGGGCGCGTTCTGCAAGCGCGAAGCCGGAACCCAATCTTTGGCAAAGGCGAGCGTGCTCCACGGTGCGACCGGCGCAAGCTTTTCTTGCCCGACATAATGATTCAGCCCGCCGCCGTTCTTGCCCACGCAACCGCAGAGCATCAGCGCGGTGATCGCCGAACGGTACATCAGATTGTTGTGATACCAGTGATTGATACCTGCGCCGATGATGACCATGCATTTGCCTTCGGTCTTTGACGCGGTCGCAGCCCATTCGCGGGCGAACTTGATGACGGTGTCGCGGCCCACGCCCGTCCATTGCTCCTGCCACGCCGGCGTGTATGAATAGTTGGCGTCGTGGTAATCCTGCGGATATTCGCCCGTCAATTCGCGGCTCACGCCAAACTGCGCCATCATCAAGTCGTAGACCGTGGTGTAAAGCACTTTGCCTTCGGCAGTCTCGACCCAACGCGCAGGCACACCACGTTTGAAAACTTTGTCTGTACCGAATTCGTGAATGGCGACCTGCACGACCGCCTGATGGTGATCAAGAAATGTGAGCAGCGGTTCAAGCTCTGCGCCGTCCTGCGCGTCTTTGAATTCCAGATTCCACTTGCCCGGCTCGCTGCCCCAGCGATGACCGACGAAGCCGCCCGGCATACGCGGCTCGTTCGAGCCTGTGTCGTAAACGAGGAACTTCCATTCGCCGTTCTCTTCGTTGCGATAACGCGCAAGTTGATTGGCACGCAGCAAGCGGCCCGCTTCATAAACTTCGCCGCGCTTTTCCAGCTTCACCAGCAGCGGAGAGTCGGTGTACTGCTTGACGTAGTTGAGGAAGTATTCATTGCCTTGTTCGGCGTGAAACTCCTTGAGGATGACGTGATTGACACCCATCCAGAATGCGCCGTCCTGCCCGGCGTGCAGCGGAATCCATTGATCGGAGTATTTCGAGACTTGCGAGAAGTCGGGCGCGAGCACGACGACCTTCGTCCCGCTGTGACGCGATTCGGCGAGAAAATGACAATCGGGCGTGCGTGTCATATTCGGGTTCGATCCCATCACCGCGATGAACTTCGAGTTGTACCAGTCTGCGCCTTCGCATACGTCCGTCTGCTCGCCCCAGATTTCCGGCGAAGCAGGAGGCAGGTCGGAATACCAGTCATAAAAACTCAGATTGACGCCGCCGAGCAGTTGCAAGAAGCGCGAGCCTGCGCCGTAACTCAAAAACGACATCGCGGGAATCGGCGAAAAGCCGATGATGCGATCCGAACCGTGCTGCTTGATCGTGTGAATCAATGAGGCCGAGATCAACTCGAGCACTTCGTCCCAACTGCTGCGACGAAAACCACCTTTGCCGCGCGCGCGTTGGTACCGAGCGCGTGCCTCCAGGTCGTTGACGATGGCTTCCCAAGCTTCGACCGGGTCGTTGTAATCGCGCCTTGCCGCGCGCCACAAATCCATCAGGGCACCACGCAGGTAAGGATACTTGACGCGAATCGGGCTGTAGAGATACCACGAATACGAGATGCCGCGTTGGCAGCCGCGCGGCTCATAAGGCGGCAGGCCGTCTTCGAGCAATGGGTAATCAAGCGCTTGCATTTCCCACGTCACGATGCCCTGTTTGACGAAGATGTTCCAACTGCATCCGCCCGTGCAATTGACGCCGTGCGTGCTGCGGACGATGCGGTCGTGTTGCCAGCGGTTGCGATAGAACTCCTCCCAACTGCGTGTTTCGGGTTTGATGAGGTCTTTGATCCAACTCATATTCTGCTCCTCCGCACAATCTCTTCGCGCACGCCGCGATGGCGGTTTTTCCAAATCCAATTCATGCCCACGACCGCGCCAATCAGCGTGATTGCGCCCAGCAGGGGAAACTTGAAATCGTAAGTGGTCGCGCCCGCTTGGGCCGTGGGGTTCTGCCGCCGGTGGTGATCGAACAGCGCGAAGAGTTTGACGATCTCTTCATCGCTGAGTGGATGCGCGGCGAAAACGCTGCTCATCGTCGGGAAATTCGGATTCTGCAAGATCGAGATCAATTCAGGATTGCGGTATTTGATATTGGCCGTCGTCAGATCAGGCCCCAGCGTGCCGCCGCCCAACCTTCCGGCGCTGGCGAGCGTGTGGCAAGAGATGCAGGCCGCGCCGCCGTTTTGCAGCTTGTCCCTGCCAGTGAAAAGCCGCCAGCCGGCGTAAACATCGGTCAGCCCCATCACCCGCGCGAGCTTCGCGCCGGGCGGCACGTAAACTTCGCCCTTGCGCGTCAACGCCTGAATCATGTTCAGGATGGCGTCAATCTCTTCGGTTGTCAGCGCCTGGTCGGGCATGACTTCGGGCGCGAATTTCTTGAACAACTCAACAGCGGTGGGATCGCCTTTGCGGTAGAAGGCGGCGGGAGTTTCGATGTACTCGTGCAGCCAGTCGCGCGTGCGCCGGTCGGTGACACCATTCAGATCAGGGCCTTTTTTATTGCCGCTGCCGATGTTGTGGCAACTGTAACAACGCTTCTCGAACGAGACAGCGGGGCCAGCGGGCGCAGCGGCGAGTGGCGCAGTTTGCGCGCGCGCCACCTGACTAAACAACACCGTCAGCAGCCATAAGGACAGTGCGATGGGCTGCCTTGTGAGATGAATTCTCATAGCTATCCCTTTTCCGCCTGCGCGGGTGTAGATGTAATTTTCGCAATCGTCTGATTCTGCAAAAATTCGAGCAATTCCTGTCGCACCACGTTCCATTTGGCGTGCAAAGGACAACAGTTATCAACATTGCAAACGCCGTGACCGAGGATGCACGTGTCCAGATAAGGATCGGGTTCCAGAATGCGGAACACATCCAGAAGAGAAATTTCTTGCGGTTGCTGCGCTAATACATAGCCGCCGTGAATACCTTTGGTGGAGCGCACCAGACGCTGCCGCCGCAAGTCGCCTAGTACCTTGCTCAGATAGAGAGGAGGAATCTGTTCGGCCTCGGCAATCTCGCGCAGTCCGCAGGGGTTCTCACCGGCGTGCTTGGCCAAGTAGGCCAATGCGCGAATTCCATAGCCTGTAGCCTTCGAGAAAATCATTGTCAGATTGCCTCTATAATGGACTTCCTTATCGCCTAATAGTGTTTCTCTTTTGGGTATGCTCGGACAATGATGTGAAAACATCATTTTGTTAGTGAGAGAGGCCATTCACTGCCAACAACCCTGCCACAACAGCGTGATAAGGCGCTGGAAAGGATGGCTGAACTGTTTCCGCGTCAAACTTGCCAACAGAAATCGCGTTGTTGCGTTGTCTGTCTTGTTAATCGCCTTTTGATGGTGGCCCTTGAACGAGTTCGGAGGCGTTGATTCCCTCACGCAAAACCCCGCACAGGGCGACACTATCGCCCTGTGCGGGGTTTTGCGTGACACGGATGTCCGCAAGGAGAATTCACAAGCGAGCAGTCAGAGTAGGCTCGGTCCGTCTGATGGGCCAGATGAGCTTTCTCCAGCAGTGTTGGCGCTTTTCCCGACTTGCCCAAATGGATTGATCAAAAGTGAACCATGATACTTTTTAATCATTTTCCAAAAGGGCCTGCCGCGCCTGCTACTTTGCGGATTACGCGCCCGCCGCTGTATTTATGGCTTCAGGCTGGCGGCTTTGATTGCGTCTTCGAGCTTCTGCAGGCCGTCTGTGACGAATGCCTTGAACAAGCTTCCAGCGGTTCCGTAAACGTAAAATGTCGGCGTCGCCGTGATGTTGTATTGCTGGCTCACCGCCGTTTCACCGTCGCCGATATTGACGCGCTTCAACACCACATCCTGACGCGTAAAAGCCAATTGTCTGAGCCCCGCATCCAGCCGCCGGCAAACCGCGCACCAATCCGCATAAAACTCAAAGACGGTCACGCGGCCTGCGGCGAGATGGCTGGTCAATTCAACCTTTTCGCCCCGCGAAATCACTTCAGGCTCATAGTTGACCGGCGCAGGTTGCACAGCGCTTTCCCGACCCGCTTTGCGACGGAAGGGCGTGAAGGCAATGCCAGTGGTGAAACCGTAAGGCGCGACCAGTTGCCCGCCGTTGACGTTTTGATAAACGGGAAGCTGGAACTGGAAGAAGTAGGTAACGCCACTTTTGGTTTCGAGATTGACGGACGGCAACAGATAAAGCCATTGTCCCCCGGTATTGCTGACGATCTTGCCTTGATCGAAATCGTGGCCGCTTTTTACGCCGTAAATGCGCACGCCCAACTGCGCGCCGCTCAGGAACGCCGCGAACGCCCGCGGCGTTTTGAACGAACGGCTCAAGCCCGCGCCGCCTTGCAGTTCGTTGCTGAACTTGAGGCCGTAACGATTTTCTCCGCCTGACAAACGCGCCAGCGCGTTGGCCGAGAGCGCTGTCCGTCCCCACTGTTGATAACAACTCACGCCTAGTAACGGATCAACCGTACCATAACCGGTTTGCAACACCGGGTCGCGCGAGAGACTGCCCGCCCAGGTGTGATCTGGCTGCGCCTTGCCCGTCGGCAGCCGCATACCGAATTGCATGGCGAAGGCCGGGTGCGTAGCTTTTTCCGGGAAGTTGAGTTGGTAATTACCCAGCACCATTATATCGCCTACCCCTTTGAAACTGCGCGTCACACGCTCGTTCGGACGAATGTCTTTCGGTGCGCTGATCATCCGCACGGGCAGTAGCGCCATGAGCGACAACCGCCGATTGACTTGATAGTTCAAATTGAGAAAAGAGGTGCGCACCATCGTCTGTTCGTTCTTCGGATTCGCCGTTGGTTGCGTGCCTGCTTGGGCGCGATTGAAATACTGGTAATCAAAAGACCAGCCGAGCGAAAGCTCGCGCGGCGCCTGTGAGCGGCTCGATTGATTGAGGCTTCCGACCGGAAGCGTCGAAGGCGCTCATTTGACTTGCGCCGCACCGGGGCTGACCAACCCGAAAAGAACGCCCAGCAACAACAGCCATCTCCAACGCCAACTCCGTGAGGAGCTTAGCGTGCTCATACACCATTTGCTTTGCATGAAATCCTCCGACAACTTGATGATTGATGGAACGATTGGCTTGCCATCTTATCCAGGGTTAGTGTGGCAAGCCACCAAACAGGAAGGAAACTCCTTCACCGACACCTGACACCGACATTCGCGGGGCTGATGCGGAACCGAGAGCGTGTGGAAACTTGATGGCCGTACCAGTTCATCGCGTTTCCCAAAAGATCGCAGCCACATTATTCATGCGACTACCCTCGTACTGTGCTCCACTCTTCATCTATATCGTTTACTTTTTCTGCCGCGCTGAACAATAATTTGATTGCATCAATTTTGTGATGGGGAAAATCGAATGCTGTTGCGAGAGTTGAAGGGGATAGTAGAAAGCACAATGGACGCGGCTTTTGCCGTGAATGGCGGTGGTGTGATTGTGGCTTGGAATGCGGGGGCGGAAAAGTTGTTTAACAAGACTGCCGCTGAAACGCTTGGCCAGCCTTGCAACCAGATATTGCAAGGCGTGGATGAGTGCGGCCCGGTATGCTCGACTGATTGTCATATTACTCAGGCTATTAGATGCCACCATCCAGTGAGCAACTTTGATTTGCAAGTGCCGACGCCACAAGGGCCGCAATGGTGCAATGTTTCCACCCTGCGCCTGCAAGTTGCCGCCGACGCCGTGCCCTATGCGCTGCATATCATTCGACGAATTGACACACGCAAGCGGCTGGAGTTGCTGGTTCGTGATTTCTTGATCGCCGAAACCAAACTCTCGCCTGTAGAAGCCCATGACTTAATTGCCACTACACGCTCATCTGCGCGCGTGGTCGAGTTAACCGACCGTGAATTGGAAATTTTGAAACTGCTGGCGAAAGGCACCGCTACTGGAGCTATCGCTGAACAACTGCACATCAGTCGCACGACCGTCAACAACCATGTTCAACACATACTCACCAAACTCAATGCACACACGCGGCTAGAAGCAATCCGTCGTGCCGAACATGCTGGATTGATCTGAAGCCCCTCACCTATGTATTGGAATTTTCATTAGGTTGGGACGCGAAAGCCAACGACTTCGAGCTAATCTGCTTTAACACAATGTTTCTGAATTTTTATAGTAGACGTTCACCGGGAAAGTAATCAGGCAGCGTTACGCACGAAGCTTCGCACTTCAGTAACCGTCAAACACATTAAAACACCCTAGCTTGAACTCTACCATAGGGCATGGGGCCTGCCTGTTTTTGTAATCAGAAAAATGATGAAATCGCATCATTGTTTAACTTATCGTAAATACAAATACTGCAACCCGACAAAGAAGTCCGATTTAGATCAGATTGCAATTGGGTATACGGGAAAGTGCGCCGGGCCAGTAGCCCGCGCGTCAGCAAGGGCTGGCATGGCCGTTGGCGCAAAGGGTTAGGTTGCCTAGTCGCAGCCCTTGCTGACGCGCGGGCTACTGACACCGTACACGCAATTGCAAACCGATCTAGGAGCGATGCGGCGATGATTTTATCGAAAGCTACTACCTATGGAATTCGTGCGTTGGCTTATTTGGCCAAACAGCCGAAGTCACAATGGTGTGGCTTGCGGGAGATTGCCGACGCCGAGCAAATTCCACCGTTATATTTGGGCAAGTTGATGAATGAATTGCGACGTCACCGCTTGGTGCAATCCACCAAAGGCATTCACGGGGGGTATGCGTTGGCGCGGGCCGCTGAAGACATCAACATTCTAACTGTTTTCCGTGTGTTGGATGCCAATCCGAATTTCGACGAATGCATCTTGGGTTGCGACCCTTGTCACGACCCCACCAGTTGTCCGGTGAAGGAGAGCTGGCGCAATTTGCGCAAGGAATTGGAAACGCTGTTAGAACAACACACGATTGCGCAACTTTCCGCGAGTTGGTGCGACCGGAATACGCACCCGGCTGACAAGCCGGCCTGCAATCTATAAAGCAAACCAACAGCAATAGAATTGAGTTACAGACGTCGTTTCGCGCCGTGCTTGCCTCACGCGACAGGCCGTTTGGCAGGTCGAAGTGTGTTTAACGCGGCACAGGCACACCGCCATGATTCCCTTACAGGTTCAAATTCCCGGCGCCCGTTACCATCAGGAACTGATTGCCTGTCAGGTCGCTTGTCCGGTGCATACCGACGCGCGCGGATATATTCGGGCGATTGCCGAAGGGCGTTTTGAAGAAGCTTATCTGATCGCGCGCGGGCCGAATCCGTTCGCTTCGATGTGTGGACGCATTTGCGGCGCGCCGTGCGAAGCCGCCTGTCGTCGCGGCAAAGTTCCTCGTGTGGATGACGACGGCCATTTCGTGGCGAATGATCGTCCCGTATCTATTCGCGCACTGAAACGTTTTGCCTGTTCACAAGCTGGTCCAGAAGCTAAACCTGCGGCAGAGGTGCTTGATTCGATTCGCGCGTTTGTCCCCCCTATCGCGGCGAATATCGAAGAGATGGCGGCGTTGCTGCGTTCCTGTGTGGATGGTCGTTTGGCCAAAGCCTCCGGTCAACGAGTCGCCATCATCGGCGCAGGCCCGGCGGGCTTGTCCGCCGCGCACGATCTCGCCTTGCTGGGATGCAAGCCGGTCGTGTTTGAGCGGGAGCCCGTCGCCGCCGGAATGCTGGCGGTTGGCGTGCCAGCTTACCGTTTGCCGCGCGAATTGATCGCCCAAGAAATTGCCGTCATCGAAGCCCTCGGCGTTGAGATTCGTTGCGGCGTTACGATTGGCCAAGATGTAACGTTTGCCGAATTGCGGCGCGATTTTGAGGCAGTGCTGATTGCCGTCGGCGCAAAAAGTTCGCGCGGCCTCGGTCTGCCCGGTGAAAGTGGCGCGCGCGTTTATGGCGGCGTAGATTTGTTGCGCGCGGTTTCGCTGGGTGAACCCTTCGACATTGGACGCGAACTCGTCGTCATCGGCGGCGGCAATGTGGCCTATGACGTGGCGCGCACGGTAATGCGGCAAGTGGCTTATGACACGGCGCGCACGGCCGCACGGTTGCACGACACCGCGCGCGTGCATTTGGTTTCGCTCGAAGGGCTGGAGGATATGCCCGCCGACACCGTCGAAATCATGGAGGGCGACGAAGAAGGCCTTGAGCGTCACAACGGCTGGGGGCCACTCGAAATTGAGCGCGATCAAAATGGCGCGGTCACGGGCGTGAAGTTCCGCAAATGCCTGAGCGTTTTTGACGAGCAACGCCGTTTTGCGCCACGTTATGACGACCGGCAAACCAAGACAATAGCGTGTGACACCGTGTTGCTTTCAGTTGGTCAAGCTCCCCAGCTTTCGTTTCTCGAAGACGGCGGCAGCGACATTGAAATGATGCGACCGGGTTGGCCCAAAGCTGCGCCCGAAACGTTGGCAACCACGGCTGACGGCGTATTCGTCGCGGGCGATTTGGCGCATGGCACGCGCTTGCTGATTGACGCCGTGGCTTCGGGCAAAAAAGCCGCGCGTTCGATTTATCAATATCTCACTGGCCACGAACTAACCGCTGATTCCGTCAGCGCGCACAACATTCTCGAAAATTACCGCCGCGAACGCGGTTATGAAACGCTGCGCCGCACCGCCGTGCCGGTCATTCATCCTGAAGAACGCTTGCTCCATCCCGACGTGGTGGTCGAAACCGGTTACACGCAAGCAGAAGCGATGCGCGAAGCCGCGCGCTGTTTGGATTGCGGCGTGACGCCGGTCTTTGACGGCGCGCGTTGCGTGCTGTGCGGCGGCTGTGCCGACGTGTGTCCGACGCAGTGTTTGAAACTGGTTTCGTTGGCGGACATTGCGCCAACCGAAGAAATCCGCGCGGCAACGGCGAATGCGTTGGGCGAAGAGGCGTTTGATCTAACCCAGCACTCGGCGATTTTGAAAGACGAAGACCGTTGCATTCGTTGCGCGCAATGCGCGATGCGCTGTCCCGCCGAGGCCATCACGATGGAGCGCGTCTCTTATTCAACTTTCTGGAGGTCTGTATGACAGTCAAAGCCGGCGAACCCAAATCCCGTCTCGATCCCGAACCCGTGCCGCGCCGCGACTTTTTAGGACTCGCCGCCTTGTGGGCGATGGCGGGCGCGTTTTTGTTTTCGCTCGCGGGCATGTTGCGTTTGCCCAAAGCCGCCGTGCTGTCTTCGCCCGCCAAGAAATTCAGCGTGAACTTGCCCGATGCCTTGGCCGACGGCGAAGCCTTCGTGCCGCCGGGACGGGCGGTGGCGCTGTTCCGCGATGGTGAAGGCGTGCATGCGGTTTCGCTGATTTGCACGCACTTGGGTTGCGTCGTGAAACCGGGGCCGGAAGGTTTTGAGTGCCCGTGTCACGGTTCGCGTTTCAAGTCTGATGGCGAAGTTGTCGCCGGTCCCGCGCCGCGCGCGTTGCCGTGGATCAAAGTCAGTAGCAAAGGCGGCGCTTGGGTCGTGGACGAGGATGTCAAAGTGCCCGCCGGTACGAAGGAGAAAGCATGAGTACGCCTATCACCCAAGAGCACGCTGCCTTGCAAACCTTCCGCGAAAACTTGCTGGCTGCGCCGCGCCGCTTGCTCGACGCCACGTTTCGCAGTGGCAAGCCGACGACCGACCGCACACGCTCGACTTTTGTTTTCGGCAACGTCTTTTTGCATTTGCATGCGGTGCGCACGCATCGCTGGAACCTGCGCTGGACGACGACGATGGGCTTGGGCATCGCTTCAACCGCAGCGTTTTTGATTACGCTGATCACGGGCGTGCTGCTGATGTTTTATTACAAGCCTTATCCCGACGCCGCTTACGACTCGATCAAAGACATTCATTTCGTCGTGCCGACCGGACGCTTCATTCGCAACATTCACCGCTGGGCGGCGAACGTGATGGTGGTCGCAGTGTTGTTGCACATGGCGCGCACTTTTTACACCGGCGCTTATCGCAAGCCGCGCGAATTTAACTGGCTTATCGGCATGGGCTTGCTGGTGACGACGTTGGGGCTGTCTTTCACTGGTTACCTGTTGCCGTGGGATCAACTTGCGTATTGGGCCATCACCATCGGCGCAAACATCGCGCAATCGCCGCGTGAAGTCACAGACGCGCTCAATCTCACTGATAATTTCGACCCCGGCGGATTTCAACGCTTGCTGCTCTTAGGCTCTGACGTTGTCGGCGACGAAGCCTTGATTCGCTTTTATCTGTTGCACGTCATGATTTTGCCATTGGCGTTGGTAATGCTGATGGCGGTGCATTTCTGGCGCATTCGCAAAGACGGCGGCATGGTGCGTCCGGTGGATGCTGATCAACGTTTGGCACCGCGCAGCGGTGAAACTTATCCAGTCTTTACCGAAGCGCCGCAAAAAACCTATCAACTCGCCGCCATTGTGAAAGGCAAAACCGGCGTTGTCGGGCGCGGGCCTGAAAACACAGTGCCATCAATGCCACATTTGTTTTACGCCGAACTAGCGGTACTGATGCTCACCGTGCTGATTTGCGTCGCGTTGTCGCTGGTGTCAGATGCTCCACTCAAAGAACTCGCCAACCCTGCCGTGCCTGAGAATCCGGCCAAAGCGCCGTGGTACTTTCTCGGCTTGCAAGAGATGGTAGCGTTCTCAGCGTTCATGGGCGGCATCGGCATTCCCGGCATCGTGCTGGTCGGCCTCGGACTCATTCCGTTTTTAGATCGTGAAGAAAAAGGCACTGGCGACTGGTTTGGCGGGCCGGGCGGCTGGCCGCTCGTGCGGCGCACCATTCCATTCGGCTTTGGCATAGCCATTTTGATTGAAGCCTACGTGATTCGTTTTGGCTGGTTGCGCGAATGGTTTCCCAGCATTCCACAACTCGTCATCACGCTTATCAATCCGGGAACGCTGCTCACGTTGGCTTATGCTTTGTATTCGGTCTGGCTGGTGCGGCGACACAATTCAACTCGCGCGGGAGCTTTGGGACTGTTCACATGTTTCTTGTGCGGATTCATCGTGCTGACGATTATCGGGACTTATTTTCGTGGCCCGAACTGGGTCTTTTATTGGTCACCCGCTGACTGGCCGAAGCACTGAGAGGCGTTATGAACAAGAACAAACATCTATTGCTCTGGTCTAGCGTCGGTGTATTCCTGCTGCTGGTCGTCGCCGCGTGGAGCGAGAATTCCAACAAGGAATGGCGGCGCATTCAAAAATCCGCCAGCAATGCCGAAGGCGCGCTTGATATACATTTACGGCAAGTCGTGAACACCAATCTCAATTCGGCGGATCGTTGCGTCTCGTGTCACGCGGGCATGGCTCCGGGCGAATCAGAGTTGAAAGGGCACGCCATTCTTGCGGCGCATAAACCCGTCGTGCATCAGCCGGCGGATTACGGCTGCACGATTTGCCACGGTGGGCAAGGACGCGCAACCGACAAAGCCGACGCGCACGGTGATGTGCATTTCTGGCCGCAGCCGATGCTGCCGATGAAATACAGCAACGCCGGATGCGGCACTTGCCACACGCCGCTCAACGTACCGAACAGCGACAAGCTGGCAAGCGCGCAGCAAGCGTTTGAACGATTGGATTGCCTGGCCTGCCATCGCGTAGGCGGGCGCGGCGGCACGCTTCGTCCCGGCGGCGGCGGACTGGAAGGCCCGGATTTATCGAACGTCGGTTTCAAAGGTTACGACATAGCTTGGTACGACAAACATTTGGCGAAAGCGACGGCTGTGACTGAAGGGCCGTGGAAAGCCTCGTTCGGCGCAATTGACGACGTGCAACGCCAAGCCCTCACCACCTGGCTCAACACCCGCGTCGGTTCGTCAAAACTCGTCGAAGCCAAAGCGGCGTTTCATTCGGTCGGTTGCATGGGCTGCCACAAAGTCAGTGGCGTAGGCGGCGATGCCGGCCCCGACCTTTCGCGCGCGGGCGAGAAAGACCCTGGCCTGCTCGATTTCAAAGCCGTCCCCGGCGAACGCAATTTGTCGAATTGGTTGAAAGAACATTTCCGCTCGCCGGTCGCCACCGTGCCCGGTTCGCAGATGCCTGCGATGGGTTTGTCGGAAGCGCAGATTGATTTGTTGACGATGTATGTGTTGTCGCTGCGGCGCAGAGATTTGCCGGGTTCGTTTCTGCCGAAAGACCGCGTGCAGGTGCTGCGATTCGGCGCGCGCGAATTCGCCACGGATGGCGCGACGATTTTCAGCGCGATTTGCGCGGGCTGCCACGGCGCAGACGGCAAAGGCCGCCGCTACCCCGGCACACAAGCCTTCCCGTCCATTGCCGGACAAGACTTCTTGAGTTTGGCGACGGATGAATTCATCACCGAGACCATTCAACAAGGTCGCCCCGGTCGCAAGATGCCCGGCTGGGCGAATGAAGCCGGACTGAAACCGGAAGAGATTCAAAAAGTCGTCGCTTACTTGCGGCAGTTGGGCGGCAACACCGCAACGAAGCCTGAGACGACTGCACCACGTTGGGTCAAAGGCGACGCCAATGTCGGGCAGCGGTTGTTCGCCGCGAATTGCGCGGGTTGCCACGGCGCAAAAGGCGAAGGCGGCGAAGGCCCCGCGCTCAACAACAAGATTCTGCTGGCGACTGCCACAGATACTTTCCTGATCGAAACCATCAAGGCCGGGCGACGCGGCACGGCGATGCAAGGCTTTGAAAGCCCTTCGCCCACACGTGCGGCGCTAGCGGCGCGCGAGCTTGAATCCATCGTTTCGTTTATCCGCACTTGGGAGACAAAAAAATGAAAAAAGAACTCTCACGACGTGACTTTTTGCAAACCATTTCGGCGGCGGGCTTTGGCGCGTTGGCGGCTTCGGCCACGACGGCTTGGGCGCTGGATGCTGTGACTAATCCGCTGGCTGTCTACCCGAATCGCGATTGGGAAAAGGCTTATCGTGATCTTTGGAAATACGATTCCAAATATGTTTTCACTTGTGCGCCGAACGACACGCACAACTGTTTGCTTGATGCATATGTGCGGCAAGGCGTCATAACGCGCATCGGGCCGACTATGAAATATGGCAAAGCCACCGACCTCAACGGCAAAGGCGTTTCGCATCGCTGGGATCCGCGCGTTTGTCAAAAGGGCTTGGCGTTGACAAGGCGCTTTTACGGCGACCGCCGCGTCAATCAAACGATGGTGCGCGCTGGGTTCAAACGTTGGTATGAAGAAGGCTTCCCGCGCGGCAAAGACGGCAAGCCGGATCAAGATTACTTTCAGCGCGCGCGCGATGAGTGGGTGCGCATGTCGCACGAGGAAGCCGCCAAGATTGTTGCCGCCGCGCTCAAAAACATCGCCGAAACTTACACCGGCGAAGCGGGCAAGCAACGCCTCAAAGCCCAGCATTATGACGAAGCCACTATCGAGGCCACCGGCGGCGTGGGCACGCAAGTCTTGAAGTTTCGTGGCGGCATGCCGCTGCTCGGCGTAACGCGCATATTCGGTCTGTATCGCATGGCGAATTCGATGGCGTTGCTTGATGCGCACATCCGTAAGGTCGGGCCTGACCAAGCCGTCGGCGGCAAAGGTTTCGATAACTATTCGTGGCACACCGATTTGCCACCGGGGCATCCGATGGTGACGGGACAGCAAACCGTCGAGTTTGATTTGAATGCCGTCGAACACGCCAAGACGGTCGTCGTGTGGGGCATGAATTGGATTACGACCAAAATGCCTGACGCGCACTGGCTCACTGAAGCGCGCCTGAAGGGGACGCGCATCGTCGTCATTGCTTGCGAGTATTCAGCCACCGCAACCAAAGGCGATGACGTAATCGTCGTGCGTCCGGGCGTAACGCCCGCGCTTGCACTGGGTTTGTCGAATGTCATCCTGCGCGAAAATTTATGGGACAGAGAATATGTGCGGCAGTGGACAGACATGCCGATTCTGGTGCGGATGGACACGTTGCAATACCTGCGTGCGCAAGACGTATTCGGTCAGCCGCCCGCCGCGCTAAAAAAGACGCTGGTATTGAAACCGGGCGAAAAAGTGCCGCCACCGATTGCGCAAACCGCGCAAAACATCACCACCGAAAAGCTGCGCGGCGAATGGGGCGATTACATTTGGTGGGATCGCGCCACGAATGCGCCAAAGATGATGACGCGCGACGAAGTCGGCAAGAACTCGAAAATCGGCGACGCGCAAATGGAAGGCGCTATCGAGGTCACGTTGGCCAACGGGCAAAAAGTGCGCTGCCGCCCGGTGTTCGATTTGGTCAAAGAATACGCCGCGCATTTCGACCCCAAGACGACCGAAGAAATCACTTGGGCTCCAGCGGCGGCGGTGGAATCGCTCGCGCGTGACATCGCCAAAAACCCCGGCACGACGCTCTTTGCCATCGGCATGGGGCCGAATCAATTTTTCAACAGCGACAACAAAGACCGCGATTTGTTTTTGCTCGCAGCGCTCACCGGCAACGTCGGCAAAGTCGGCGGCAATGTCGGTTCATACGCTGGCAACTATCGCACGGCGCTGTTCAACGGTTGCCCGCAATACATCAACGAAAATCCTTTTGACTTGGAACTCGACTCGACGAAACCCGCAAGGCCAAAACAATATTGGAAAGCGGAATCGGCGCACTATTACAACCACGAAGACCATCCGTTGCGTGTCGGCAACAAGCTGCTGACTGGTTCGACGCATATCCCCACCCCGACGAAATCGCTGTGGTTTGCCAATGCGAATTCAATCCTCGGCAACGTCAAGTGGCATTACAACACGGTAGTGAACATGCTGCCGCGCATCGAAATGATTGCCGTGCAGGAATGGCATTGGTCAACTTCGTGCGAATGGGCGGATGTGGTTTTCGGCGTGGATTCGTGGGCGGAACTCAAACACCCGGACATGACGGCTTCGGTGACAAATCCGTTCCTAACGGTGTTTCCGCGCACGACGCTGCCGCGCATTTTCAACACGCGCGGCGACATTGAGGTACTCGCCTTAGTCGGCGCAGAAATGGCCAAGCTTACAGGCGACAACCGCTTCAACGATTGCTGGAAATTCGTGCGCGAGTTCCGCACCGATGTTTATTTGCAGCGCGTGCTCGACCATTCGACCAACACGAAGGGCTACAAGTTCACCGACCTCGAAGCCAAAGCTAACGAGGGTATACCGGTGTTGATGAACAGCCGCACGACGCCCAAAGTGGTTGGTTATGAGCAAGTGGTTGATTCGATGCCGTGGTACACCAAGAGCGGGCGGCTAGAGTTTTACCGAGAAGAAAAAGAGTTCATCGAAGCGGGTGAAAACCTGCCCGTGCATCGTGAGCCGGTAGATTCAACTTTTTATGAACCGAACATCATCATCGCACCGCCGCACGAGGCCCTGCGGCCTGACGGTCCCGAAAAATACGGCGTTAAACGCGATGATCTTTCGTGTGAAACGCGCTGCGGGCGCAACGTCGTTTACACGTGGGCTGAAGCGAAAAAGACCGCGCATCCGCTGATGAAAGACGGCTTCAAGTTTATTTTCCACACGCCGAAATATCGTCACGGCTCGCACACGATGCCGATTGATACTGACATGATCGCGGTGCTGTTCGGCCCCTTCGGCGACCTCTATCGCAAAGACAAACGCAAGCCTTATGTGACGGAAGGCTATGTGGACATCAACCCCGCCGATGCCCGCGAAATGGGCGTGCAAGACGGTGATTATGTGTGGATTGATCCCGATCCTGAAGACCGCCCGTTCCGGGGTTGGCAAAACGACAAGAAGAATTATGAATTCGCGCGCTTGATTTGCCGCGCCCGTTATTACCCCGGCACGCCGCGCGGCGTCACGCGCATGTGGTTCAACATGTATGGCGCGACGCCCGGCTCGGTGCAGGGGCAAAAGGAACGCGAAGACGGCTTGGCCAAAAATCCGCGCACGAATTACATCGCGATGTTTCGTTCCGGTTCGCATCAATCGGCGACGCGCGGCTGGCTGAAACCGACGTGGATGACTGATTCGCTCGTGCGCAAAGAAATGTTCGGTCAAAGCATCGGCAAAGGCTTCTTGCCCGACGTGCATTGCCCGACCGGCGCGCCGCGCGAGTCGTTCGTCAAAATCACGAAAGCCGAACCCGGCGGCATCGAAGGACAAGAACTCTGGCGTCCGGCGGCATTGGGCATTCGTCCGCGTTACGAGTCGGAACAGATGCAGAAATATCTGGCTGGCGATTTTATTGCGGGATAACCCCTGTGTACGCATCGCTTCCAGCGTGCGTGCTTCGAGATTCGACGCATTGATGCCGAAGGGCAACCCTGCCGGAATCAATGCTTGCAACGCCGAGTCCGCACGCTGGAAGCGATGCGTACCCAGGCTCTCAAGGAGATAAATCATGGCACGTGTATATAACTGGCAGATTGGTAGAGAGATGTCTTACTGGTATCCCGAAAGCCGCCCTAACAAACAGTTCGCGGCGGTCTTTGATACGAATAAATGCATTGCCTGCCAAACCTGCACGCTGGCCTGCAAAACAACATGGACATCGGGCAAAGGGCAGGAATACATGCTCTGGAACAACGTCGAGACCAAGCCTTATGGGTTCTATCCGCTGGCTTGGGATGTGAAGTTGCTCGACCTGCTTGGCGGGCAAAAGTGGGACGAGAAAGATTACGAAGGGCAAAAGCTGCACACTTACGGCGGCAGCACGATTTTTGAATCGGCTCCGGCGGGCGAGCGCGTGTTGGGCTGGCGGCCTGAAGATCAAGATTATGCCTATCCCAACGTCGGCGAAGA
>JAEUQO010000332.1 GCA_016789605.1 Acidobacteriota bacterium | reverse complement strand
GCGGAAACGATGCAGCGGTTCTTTCAGCGCTATCCGCAATACGCCAGCTTTCAAGCGCCCACCGACAAGTTTTCGTGGGGATGGTATTACGCTGCGCAACATCTCGGCGACGAAGACGCGGCGGAAGCGTCCGCGCAATTGCGCGCCAAATTGCTGCAACGTCAGCAATGGCTGCAACGACTGGCGTGGCTGGTGCCGACGATCAACGCGCAAACTGCACTGAACAAAATCGCCCAAACCGAACTGGACAATCATCTAGCCTATCTCGATTCGGTGCGCAGCTTGCACGAACAAATTCGCCTGCATTTTTATCCCGCGATGATGCGAAATGATCAGCCGCCGCCGATCAAGTGGTCAAACCTGCCGCATCATCAATTCAATGACGAACTGTTCCCTGCCGTGTTTCCGATGACCAGCCTGTCACTGCTGGCGCTGAGTCTATTGCTATTGCTTTGGTCACAACTGCGCTTACAGCCTCACCGCGCACCGTAAGTTCACTGGGTACGCGGATTTTTCAGAAAATAGAAGCGCCCGTCTTCGGCCCCGCCCAAAAAGTCCGGGATGCCGTCACCATCAAAATCAACAATCGTGGGGCTGACATCGTGGCCTTCGATGTTGCGCTGCGCCAGCGTGCCAGCATTTTTCATGATCCAGATGCCATCTTTCTGTCCCACCTGTTGCAGAAAATCGGCATTGGCCGAATTGAGCAGAAAATCGAGTTTGCCGTCGCCGTTCCAGTCTGTGATCGAAAGCTTGCGCCGCCCGCTTTTGCCTGCCAACCCAGCGTTTAGACGCAACGGCCTGCCGCTTTCATCCACAAAAGCACGCCGGGGAGCTTTCAGAATCAGCCTGCCGTTGTGTTGCGCACGCGCAAAAAATGCCAGATAGCCTTCTTGATCGAGCATTGCCAAATCGAGCAAACCGTCATGGTTCCAATCCGCCAGCGCAGGTGTCGTGCGCCACTGCGTCAGCAGCCCCTTCCCGTCGGGCTGCAACCAGCCCCAGGCCAGGCGCGCTTGTGCGCTTTCCCATTCGACGTCGATTGGTTGCGGCGTGGCGAGTTTGGGCGATTTCCGTGTGCCGATGTTTTTCAGCCACTGCACACGACCCAAAATCGAATTGAACACAATGTCCGGCAAACCGTCCGCATCCCAATCCGCGACATTGAGCGTCGTGTATCCCCACTTGGCTTCGGCAGGCCCTTGAATGCTGCCGTTTGGTCCGGCCAGCACGCGAAAGACTTTGCCGTTGACCGTCAGTCGTTTTGGCGCGGCCCACGTTGGAGCGGCCACGCGCGGGCCGCTCAGGTTTTCAAAAAACTCGATGTAGCCTGCCGTGTTGCCGCTGAGGATGTCCGTGTCGCCATCGCCGTCCCAATCCACCCCGACGGGCGTGGCCAGCGCCCCGCATTTCAAAGTGTCGGCTTCCTGCTGAAAGTATTTCGGGCGCGCGAAAATCGGTGAATTATCTTTGTGTCGTTTGCCGGTGTTTTCGATAAAAGCAACGCGTCCGTCTTCATCGCCGACGAGCAAATCAAAATCGCCGTCTTTGTCCCAGTCGAAAGCCACCGGAACAATCATCTGCAAATCCATCGTGAGCGGCGCGCCTGTGGCGTCTTTCAACCGAAGGCCCGCGGCATAACGCGGCGTTGTACGCGAACCGATGTTTTCAAAGTAGGTAAAGCCGTCCAGAAATTCGCCGCAGAGCAAATCCAAATCGCCGTCACCGTCGAAGTCTTCAAAGTTCGGCGAAGGACAACCAAACACATCAATCGGCTTGCCGGCAGCTTCCAGTTTCACGGGCGGCGCGTAACTCGGTGCGGCGTTCGTGCCAGTATTACGATGCAGCAGCACAAAGCCATGCAGCGGGCCGTTCTGCCATTCGCCTTTGACATTCCAGGCGTCATCCCAGCCGTAAAAGCTCCAGTCTTCGATGCCGGTAATCAAATCAAGCGCGCCATCGCCGTCATAATCCACGTAACGCCATTGATTGTGGCGAACCTTCGGGCCTTTTACCTGCTGGCCTTCCGGTTTGTAAAAGTTTGCGTCCACGGGCAAAGGCAACGGCTTTTGCAAACCGACTTTTGCAAACTCGGCGTATTCCTGCCCCGGCGTCAGCACTCGCAACTGGCCGCCGACGTAACTCGGCATCACGTAATGCCGCGTGGCGCTCAACCGACGCGCAGGTTTAAATACCGGGAGCTTGTGTTTGGCCGTATCGCCCGCCGTGTTTTCAAACAGCCAGACACCGTTCGAGGGTTTGTCAGGGCAAGAGACAAGCAAATCGAAATCTCCATCGCCATCCGCATCCCATGGCGCAGGCCAAGCCCACAACCCAACCCCGAGATCAACGACTAACCCAGGGTGGTTGTATTTCAGTTGCTGCAACTCGTCAGCGACATTGACACCGTAGGTGGCGAAAGTTTCGGTAGTACGCGTAAACGCCCAAGCTGCGACGCAAAAGACCACAGCCATAAAACACCAACGCGCACCACCTTTGCGCCAATGCGGGTACGTGGGCTCAATCAATTTCTTGTCGAAACACATGTCTTGATGATGCTCCTGGATATGTTGCGGCCCAAAGACGACCTATCGTGCAATGCTTGCCGAAAATTCTCAGCCTTGCTGCCTGTACGCCAACCATAAACCAGATGTGTAAGAAGCGCATCTTGCCCGGCACATTTTTTCGTTGCGGCGGCAATCCACTGCGCAATTCCTGGCGTAAGTGGTGGCGTGAATGCGGAACTGATGAGTAACAATTTTTGGAGAGATAAGGGAGGTAATATGTTTCAAGCTGACATGGCTCGGTTTATCAAACACATAATCACAACCATCATAACGCTCGTGTTTCTGGCATACGGCGCGTTGGCACAAAACGCTTTTGACAATGCGCGCAAAGTGACCTGCACAAATGGATTGCTGACGGGCAGTTATGGCGTGATCGGACAGGGAGCCGTGACGCCCGGCGGCGTCTTGCCGCCTGCGCTGGCCGGATCGTTTGCGCAAGTCGGTTTGCTGAATTTTGATGGACAAGGAAATTTCAAATTCGACGTCGTCAACAGCTTCAACGGTCAGGTGCAACCGCTTTCAACAGTGACGGGCAAAATCGTTGTTAACGCGGATTGTTCCGTCAATTTGCAGGATTCGCTCAACATTTCCCTGCGCGGCACGATTCTCAAAGGCGGCGACGAATTGTTGCTGACACCTGTTTCGCCGGGCATCGCCGTAATCGCTCGCGCGTTTCGCATCAAACCGCAGGCGCAAAACGTCGGCGACAGCCCTTTTGAACGCGCGCGCCAATTCACTTGCACGAACGGCACTATCACCGGCACTTATGGCTTTGACGCGCTGGGCGCAACCACTGCGGCGGCAGGTTTGCCCGGCCCGCTCACCGGAGCATTTGCCAGCATCGGACAAGTCACCTACGACGGCCAGGGCAACGTCACCTTGTCGGCAAACGCGAGTTTCAACGGCATTCCCCAGGCGCTGGCAGCAGTCAAAGGAACCTACGCTGTCAATAACGATTGCACCTATACTTCGCGGCTGGAAAATGGCGCGATGTTTTACGCCGTCATTGTCAACGAAGGTCACGAGTTACTCGTCATTCAAACCAACAATGGTGTCGCAGCAGTTGGCGTTGCCAAACGCATCAACCCTGGACAGAGCCGGACGAATCGTCCATTCTCTGTGCCCGGCAATGGCGCGACAGACAACGATGGCGGCAATTCAAACGAAAGCGGTAACAACACATTCTAGCGGGGCAAAACGCTGGAATCCTGAAAAGCCTCGCAAGACGCGCGCACGCCTTGCGAGGCTTTTGGCGTTTCTGTCGCCCATTCCTTGGCACGAAAACAGCATAACGGACAAAGGAACCCGGCACATGAAATTGCGAACATTGGCATTGGCGTTCACTCTGACAATCATCTCTGGACTGATAACGCATCCGGCGTGGGGCCAATCTTCCCCGCAACAAACATCAAACAAACCCAACTATTTGTTCATCGCCATTGACGATCTGAACGACTGGATCGGCGTGCTCGGCGGACATCCACAAGTCAAAACGCCCAACATTGACCGGCTGGCGCGACGCGGCACGCTCTTTACCAATGCGCATACACAAGCGCCGCTCTGCAATCCGTCGCGTGTGAGCTTGCTGACGGGACGTCGGCCTTCGACAACGGGCGTCTATGCCTTGCAACCCAAATTGCGCAATGTCGCCTCGCTCAAAGACGTGGTGACCTTGCCACAGGCAATGGCCCAAGGCGGTTATCGCACGCTGGGAGCAGGCAAAATCTTTCATGACAATTTGTCAGCCGCCGAACGCGCGCGCGAATTTCAGGTCTGGGGCGAAGTCGAAAACTACAAATCGTTGCCCGCGAAAAAATTCGTCAACACGCCTGACCCGATCAAGCTGATGGATTGGGGCGCATTTCCTGCGCGTGACAGCGAACACGACGATGCCAAATTGACCGATTGGGCAATCGCCCAATTGAACAAAGCTCCGCAAGAGCCGTTCTTTCTCGCGGTCGGTATTCGGCTGCCGCACGTTCCGTTGTATGCGCCGCAATCGTGGTTTGACCTCTATCCTGACGAAACGTTGGTGATGCCGCCCGTCAAAGAAAATGATCGCGCCGACATACCGGAATTTGCCTGGTACTTGCACTGGCAATTGCCCGAACCGCGTTTGTCATGGCTGCGCGCCAGTCAGCAATGGCGTCCGATGGTGCGCGCGTATCTGGCAACGATCAGTTTCATGGATTATCAGGTTGGGCGCTTGTTGGATTCTTTGGAACGCAATGGCCTGGCTGAAAAAACCATCGTCGTATTGTGGTCAGATCACGGCTGGCATCTGGGCGAAAAAGGCATCAGCGGCAAAAATACGTTGTGGGAACGTTCGACGCGCGTGCCGCTGATTTTTGCCGGGCCGGGCGTGGCAGCAAACGCACGTTGCACGCGTCCGGTTGAATTGCTTGATCTGTATCCAACGCTGTTAGATTTAAGCGGCTTGCCCATCCCTCAACAACTGGAAGGTCATAGCCTGACGCCGCTTCTCAAAAACGCGCAGGCAAAACGAAGCTGGCCCGCCATCACAACGCACAACCAAAACAACCATGCCGTGCGCAGCGAACATTGGCGCTATATCCGTTACGCCGACGGTTCAGAAGAACTTTACGACCTACGCCGCGATCCGAATGAATGGGCCAATCTTGCTCGCGATGCGCGCCATGCCAGTGTGATCAAAGAGCATCGGCAATGGTTGCCCAAAACAAACGCCGCTCCCGTACCGGGCAGCGCGGCGCGCTTGCTGGTCAACGAGAACGGCGTCTGGATGTGGGAGGGCAAACCGATTCGGCCAGAAGAAAAACAACCCTAACGGCGCACGCCTGTCAATTTGCGAATCAATTCGACTTCTTCCGTGCGATACGGCGTGCCGTCAGGCCGGAAAATCTCGTGAAACCAGATGGACGGTTCACGATCCACGTATGGTTTCTGCCACGAATCCCAGGGCAAATGCGTTTGCGTTTTGCCCATCACGAAGCCCCAATTGATCGCCGCGACGTTATATTTCTTGGCGATGGGTAATGAACCTTCAAAGGTGCTTTTGTTGCCACGCGCCATATATTCCGTGCATAAGATCGGGCGATTGAACCGTTGCAACCACTGAATACGTTTTTCAAACTCCGCGCCAGCGTCGTAATTGTGAAAGGAAATCACGTCGGATTGTTCCAGCATGATCTTGTCAATCGCCGTCAATTTGGCGTCGGTTGACCAATCTCCTTTCCATACGCCTGCCGTCAACGGCTGGCGTGCCCCCGCCGAGCGCGCCCAGGCGAACACTTTTGGCAACAGAGAGACAACCAACGAAACTTTATTCGGCGGTTCTTGTTTGCCGTAACTGGAACCGTTCAGGTTGTCTGGTTCATTCCACACGTCCCAGGCCAAAATGCGATTGTCTTTGGCAAACGCGCCGACCACGCCTTTGACATAAGCTTCCAGGCGCGGGTATTGCGCGACATCTTGCAACGCAGCAGCCCCTGGCGCTTGCAACCAGCCAGAGTTATGCACGCCCGGTTTGGGAGCACGCTGTTTCCCTAGTTGCGGATGCGGGTCCCAGACCGAATCAAACAACACCAGCATCGGTTTGATCTTGTGTTTGGCGGCAATGCTCAAAAACTGATCCAGACGTTTTTTGAAGCCCGCCGCATCTTGCTGCCACAACAAATCGTGCAAAAAGACGCGCATCGTATTCATGCCCAGGCTTTCCGCCCAGCCCAGTTCTTTATCAATCGTCGCGGGGTCAAAGGTGTCGGCCTGCCACATTTCCAGTTGGTTGATGGCGTTGGCCGGGTTGTAATTGCTGCCAACCAACCACGGCTGGCGCGCGTACCAGGCTTTTGCCTGTTGCTCAGACCAACGCGTTTGTTGCGCCAACGCTGTGGGGCACAACAATACAAGCAGTAAAACGGCGATCAGTATGTTTCTCATATCGGGACTCCTCAAAACGTTTGGTATTTGGATCTTTCTTCTGATTGAACTTCAGCCAGGCAACGGCAGCGTTTCTAGATGATGCGTACAAACCAGGCACGGATGTATCTGTCGCCGTTCAGCTTCCGGTTCCAGCACGTCATTGATCCAGTCCAGAAAGCGTTGAAACCGCGCCAGCACTTCTTCTGCCGGATCAGTCGTTGCCCCCATATCGAAATGCGGCATGTTCGATTCCACAGCAAAGGGGCAGGCGTGATGGCGTCCTTCTGTGCCAACCACCGGACGGCAACGCGGGCACAAGCGAAAATTGCGCGCTTCGGCTTCGGCGACTCTGTTTTGATCGAGTTCGCCGATTTCCATTTTCTTGGCCATCGAAGTGTTCATGCGCTCGGTGATGTGCTGCTGGCCGACTTCGGCAACGAAATTGACGCCGCGCCCGAAAGGAAACACACCCGCGTGCGAAGACGTGATGCGACCGGGATGCGCCGCGTCAAAGGCTTTGAGTCTGGCCAGCGAATCCGGCGGAATCGGATCTGCGTCTTCGCCGTGCAGAATTGAGTAATTCAACACCACGTCGGTTTTGTCGTCGGCTTCGAGCAGCTTCACAATGCGATCCGCCAGCACGCCATTGCTGAAAATGGTAAACCAGCCTTGAAAACCGCGTTCGCGCAAACGGCGCATTGCCCATAACAAATTGTCCGGCGCAATGGTCGGTTCGCCGCCATAAAATTTGATCGTGCCATCCAGCGGAACCAGACCCAGCGCGGCGGTGAGCGTTTCTTCAGTAATGGGATGATACCAGCCGTCCGGGCGACCAGAGACAATGCAAAAATCACATTCGCGATTGCATTTCGAGCCAGTGTAAATGTGCAGGTCGGACAGTTTTTCCATCGCGCGGTCATAGACAACGCGGTCAGTGTGCGCGGGAAACAACCATTGACTTGGTTCAGGCATGCAGGTGTTCTCCATAAATGTGGCACTACCGGAATGTGTGTAGGTCTTGTGTCAACAGCCTGCGCGTCAACCGGGGTTTCACCACTTCAGTTTCCATTTGTCATTTGAAATTTGACAGTTGTTATTGGTCAATGAATTCACGCGGTTGGCCAATCAATGACAAATCACAACTGTCAAATGACAAATGGAAAATGGAAACCGAATAGTCTCGTTGCTCTTTGCCCACAGAAAATCCGGTAGTGCCATAAATGTAGAACAGGTTTTCCAACCTGTTCTGTCTTCAGAAGCGCGTCAGTTACGGGTCACGAACAGAGTTTCCAAACGGTTCTACCGTGCCGCAAAACAGCGCAGCGCATTTTCCGGCAAAAGCAGTTGGATGTCATCGCCGACGCGCGGCTGGCATTTGCACAATGCGGACAGTTGTTCAGCTTCCACAAGTTCTCCATTCTTCAAACGCACGCGCCATTGCCAGCGCGCGCCCAAATCCAACAAGGCTTCCAGCCTGCCAGTTAAATTTCCGTTGGCTTCCTCGCAAACGCAAAGTTGCGCGCTTTCCGGGCGGAAGGCCGCCACGTTTGGCCCTTCGCCGGGCAACAGCTTCCAGCCGAAAAACTGTGCGGCGGGCGCGCTTGCCGGTTCCAGCAATAAATCGCGGGGCTGTCCGCATTGTTCGATGCGCCCGTCAAGCAACAGCGCAACGCGATCTGCGACGGCGAAAGCTTCGCGTTGATCGTGCGTGACGAAAATCGCGGTGATGTGCAAACGCTGTTGCAATTCGCGCACAAGCTGCCGCATTTCGCCGCGCAGATTTTCATCGAGCGCCGAAAACGGTTCGTCGAGCAACAACACGCGCGGTTCGGTGACCAGTGCGCGCGCCAGCGAAACGCGCTGTTCCTGGCCACCCGAAAGCTCATTCGGTTTGCGCCGTTCGTACCCATACAGCCGCACCCATTGCAAGACCTCGGCAACGCGCCGGGCAATTTCCGCTTTGCCCAATCGCCTCATCTTCAACCCGAAGGCGACATTTTCGGCAACGGTCAAATGCGGAAACAGCAGCGGCTTTTGAAAGACCATCGTTGCGCCGCGCCGTTCCGCAGGAATCGGCAAAATGGAAGCGTCGTCAAACAGGACTTCGCCGCCGCCGGGCGCAAGCAATCCGGCGACGACTTTCAGGACAGTGGTTTTGCCGCATCCAGACGGCCCAAGCAGCGCCACAAGCTCGCCCGCGCCAATCGTCAGCGTGAATTCGCACAGCGCCTGCGTCCGGCCATAATTCACAGAAAGGTTTTGCAGTTTCACTTCCGTCATTGCCGCAGCACCTTTTCACGCCAGTCTTTTTCCAGCCGCTCCAGATATTCGCTGTCGGGTTCGGCGAGTTGATGCCGCGCCAGTTCGGCAATCGAAAGCGTCGCGGGGCCAAGCGGCAGAGCTTCGGCGGCGGCACGATCCGCAGGCGGCAGGCTTTCGAGCGCGAGCGGAAACAGTGATCCCAATTCCCTGCCCTGTTCCAAAGTGTGCGCGGGCGACATCAGATGATTGATGACCACCAACGCGCCCGCCGCATTGCTGGCGTTGAACGGCACAGCCAGATAGCTGTAATTGCCGATGGTTCCTTCTTCAAAAACAAAGGTGCGCGTCGAGGCCGGATATTCGCCGCGTGCAATGCGTTCAGACGCGAAGCTCGGCCCGTAGCTCATCGTGAAATCAATTTCGCTGTTGGCAAACAGCCGGTCGGCTTCTTTGGGCGAAGCCGGATACGTTTCACCCTTGCGCCAAAGATGCGGCTTGATGTCGTTGAGGTAAGCAATGGTCGCGGCGGCGGCGCGTTGATAAAGCTGTTCGTTGAACGTGCCGTTATAGGCAGCGTCCTGTTTCAATTGCTGCAACAAAATGTGCCGAATGAATGCTGAGCCTGTGAAATCGGGCGGCGCAAGGTAAGTGAATCTGCCCGGATGCGTCTTGATCCATTCGCGCAAGGTTGCCAATGAACGCGGCGGTTCAGGCACGCGCGCCGTGTCATAAGCCAAAACAAACTGGGCGCGTTGATAAGGTGCTTCATAACCTTCGACCGGCGTGCCGAAATCGCGCTGGCGGGCTTCGGCGGCAAAGTGTTTGATGTTTGGCAGGCGTTCGGCAAACGGCCCCCACAACACGCCGCCCTGTTTGGCAGTGCGAAAGTTTTCGCCGTTGATCCAGACCAGATCAATCGTGCCGCCATAGGTTTTGCCTGCGCCCTTTTCGTTCAGCAGTTTATTGACGATGTCCGCCACATCGCCCGTCGGCACAAAACGCAGCGTGATCCCGTATTGCTCTTTCAAGGTCGCGGCCACTTTGCCCTGGTAATAACGGTTGCGGACTTCGTCGCCCGACCACATACCGAAATTGACTTCGCTGCCTTTGGCCTGGGCGACGATGTCTTCCCAACGGGCACTAGCGAACTGTTCCGCTGTAAGCGTTGACGTCGCGGATGGGGTGGTCTTAGCGCAACCGGCCAGCAAGGCGAAAAAGACAAAGAGCGTTACAACCAGACAGCGGGCGACAGAGTTTTTATTCTTCATTGTTTGCAGATTTCGACTGGTGTCACGACACATTTTGTTTAGGAAGTTTGAACTCCAATTGATTTATCAGACAGGAAAATGTGGGAAAGGAAGATAGAAATTCCGATTTTCCTTTCCTAAATTTTCCTGTCTGATGATTGGCAACAAAAAGTATCCTGACACCGGGAATTTCGACTATTTCCCTTCTCTCAAAAAACGCGCGACGGAAAATGCCACTGCTGCTGCGGGCGCAAGAAAGACCAGCGACAACGCCGCCGCAATTGCTTCGTCGCCGCCACGTTGAAAAGACACCAGCGTCAGCGGCAGCGTGACAATGCGTCCGCCGCCAATTAATAAAGTCGTCAGATACTGGCTCCACGAGATCAAAAACGCGAACGAAGCGGCGACCGCGAGTCCGGGAGCAATGGCGGGAAAGGTGACGTAACGCAACACGGAAAAATGATTCGCACCCAATGTGCGGGCCTGCGCTTCGTAATCGGGGTCAAGCCGCGAAAAACTGCCGGTCAACATCAGCGTCGCATACGGCACGGTGGCAATCAGATGCGACAGCGCCACGCCAAGCAACATGTCTGTCAATCCGTAGCGCAAAAACAACGCATGCACGCCCATCGTCGCAGCCAGCGGCGGCGTCAGCACAGGCAACAACAGAGCAAAAATCACCGCACGTTTACCACGGAATTCCTGCCAGGCCAGTACACGTGCAGCAGGCAATGCCACCAGCACGGCCAGCAACGTGACCAGCAAAGCGATGCTCAGGCTGGTAGCCAGCGCAGGCAAAATTTCCGCCGTCGGCGAAAACGCATACTGCCACGCACGCAAGCTCCAGGCTGACGGCAACAGCGTCGGCCAAAACCAGCGTTGCGCGAACGAACGCATGACCAGCAACAGCAACGGAATGACCGCCAGTCCGCTGATGGCAACCATTGCCAAACGCCTTCCGTATTTTGCGACAGCAACGTCCATAAACCACCTCACAGAATGAACGGGCGGTCGAGACCGAGCAGCGTGCGCGTCAAACGCAAATACGCCCAGGCCAGCGTCGCCGTCAGCAAGGTGCTAAGAACAGCCAACGCAATTGCACCGGGTCGCGCCGCCAGATTCACATCCAAATAGCGCTGCTGCGCGATAACAGAAAGCATGGCCGGGAAAGGACGGCCCAGAATATACGGAACTTCAAATGCGCCGAAGATAAAGGCAAACACCATGAGGGAAGACGAGACAACGGCAGGAGCGATCAGCGGCAACGTCACAAAGCGGAATCTCTGCCAGGCGGAAGCTCCCAGCACACGCGCCGCCTGTTCATAGTCATCACCCAAACGCGCCAGCAATGCCAGCGTCATCAAGGCAATGAATGGAACTTCTTTCAAAACATACGCCAGCACGATGCCTGCGCCGTAACGGTCGTTGATGAGTGCGGGAAAGTCGGCAGGTTGTTGAATGAATCCAAGGGCGAAGGCTGCGCGCGCCAGCAATCCGCTGGGCGCAATAACTGTAATCAGTGCGCCCGCCATCGCCAGATGCGGCACAGCCAGCGGTATTTGCAACAACAGATTCACCGCCCGACTGCGCCGCGCAGCTTCACGTAACCCCAAAGCCACCGCCAATCCAAGCAAGGCCGAAATCAGGGTCGCCGTGGTTGTCAGTTTCAGCGTCAACCACAACGAAGCGCGCACTTCGACGTCGTTCGCCAGCGCCAGATAATGCCGCCCGGTCAACGCCTGCTCCCCCGTCACGGCGAAATAACCCAGGCTTTGCACGATCGCCAGCAGCAAACCACCGACAAACAACAGGCCGATGACGGCCAGCGCGGGCGACAGCAAAAGCCAGCGATTAAACGTGGAGCGAATGGGCATGGAACGGCTACGCCACGATGGTTGAACAACCTCTGGTTGTTTTGGTCAAGGGCGAAAGAAGGGTCGCCAGTTTCAATGAGATTTACCTTTGCGCCAGATGCGGCCCACGAGGGAAA
>JAEUQO010000311.1 GCA_016789605.1 Acidobacteriota bacterium | reverse complement strand
TAGTGATGCTCATTGGCTGGCTGATGCCAATCTTCAATTGCGTGAGAAGCCAGCTCGGATTTTTACCTTGCCGCGACAGTCGGTATCGTCACGGACAGGCTGGTACGCAGCTTTTCCAAGCGCGCCGTTGTTGGGCGAAGTTTGGGGATATGAAAACTGGGATGTTATCCACACAACATATAACCGGAGGCGCCTCGCATACGGAGCCAACCTTGGTGCAGGTGACAGAAGTGGCTTTTGAGAAGAGCACGCAAGGTGAGAACAACACCCAGAGCCACGCCAGTACAATTATGGAATCTCAGGCGATGGCACGGCTTGCGCTGACTCACACTGCGGTAGAACACAAATTGTATGTCGTGATGCTGATCGAGGTGCTGGCCGCGCACACACGCGTCTGCACATTCAGCATTCGTGAATTGATGAGCCTGGCGCAACTGCCCAACTACAGTGCCATCCGCCGTGGTTTGAATGGGCTGATTGCCAAATTGAGCATTGAGCGCCACAAAATCGCCGGCAGCGACGGGCCGCAGCAAGAGACGGTGTTTCTCGTCTTTATGCCGGAAGAAGTGTTTGCCCGTCGCACAGCCGCCCAATTTGCAGTCAAACAACGCGAGCCGGAATTGCTGCCCGAAGGCCATTCGTTCGACCAGGCGATTCATCATCTGGCAGAGCGGTTTGATCTCAGCCGCCGCGAAGCGCAGGTCGCGCTTTGTTGCGCGCAAGGGCTGAGCAATACGGAAATCGGCGAGCGGCTTTTTATCAGCGAACAGACCGTGAAGTTTCATCTGCGACATATCTTCGTCAAATACGGAGTGCGTCGGCGGGCGGAATTGATCGCGCGCTTGTTGTCGCCAGATAAATGAGCCGGACGCAGAGGATGAGATTGGCGCCACAACATGCGCTCAGAACGCATTCCACAATCATTACGCTGCCTCGCGTAAGAGGCTTCCCTTCGGGGTCACTGACGCCATCAATGCGCAACGTCATTGCGCATTGTGACGGGCGTGCGGCGCTTGGCGCTGTGCGCGCGAAAGCGTCAAAACGGAAAGAGTTTTACCTGTCTTGAATATCCTGGGAGCGTGCGCGCCTTGCCTGGGGTGCATGGGGAGCAACACAAGCGGGCGCATTGGGATGCTCGCGCTCCCAGGAGAAAACATTCGCTGGCGGCCTTAAAACGACGGCCGCAACGCAATTTCCTAATCCGCAACACATCGGTTTCGATTTCCTGGGAGCGCGCGCGCCTTGCTGGGGTGCATGGGGAGCAACGCAAGCGGGCGCATTGGGATGCACGCGCTCCCAGGAGAAAACATTCGCTTGCGGCATAGAGAGAAAGATGATCGCAACACAATTTCTTATGACGAGACATCAGTTTCGATTTCCTGGGAGCGCACGCCTTGCCTGGGGCGCGTGGGGAGCAACACAAGCGGGCGTAGTGGGATGCTCGCGCTCCCAGGAGAAAACATCGCGGTCACTTTCAGACCGCAGGGAGTTGTGTTTCCCGGGACGCGAGTGCGCCTCGCTGGGAGCATGGGGAGCAAATCACGCGGGTGTATCAGGATGCTCGCGTTCCCGGGAGAAATTTCTTGATCAGCCTACGTTGGCAAAAGGCAATCGGCCAGGAGCAATTTGAAAGGTGTTTGTTATGGAAAAGACCAACGACAAGAAAAAGAAACGGAAGAACACGGCGCTGGTGATCTGTCATAACCAGCAGCAGTTTTGGACAACCCAGGCGCAATTCTGGCAGTGGTTTCGTGACGGCGTGATCGTCAAAGTCAAAGACCACCCGCTGACAGGCCGGTTCGTGCGCGAACACGAAGAGCGGCTGGTGACGGTGCAACGCACGCTGTTGAACCTGGCTTGCCCGCATCATTTGCGCGAAGTGCTCGACGCAAAGCGCATGGGCATGGCAAATCGCTAAGCCCGGCAGGCGCAAGTTCAAGGCAGAAATTTCAACGTGGCAGGCAACAAAGTTCAAAGTGGTATGAAAGCGACGACGAGAGTTTGGCGAAGGGGATTTGAATTTCGTATGGGCTGCTGTTTCCTGGCAGGGGTAGCCCTACTGTTATCCCTCAATCCTTGTTTGCAGGCACAGCAGCCCGCCCTTGCTAACCTGGCTTTACGAGATTCAGCAGAAGGACGCAATACGACCGCCGATGAACGATATCGTATCGGTGCGGGCGATTTGCTGGAAATCCGTGTGTTTAACCGGCCCCAGCTTTCGCGCGATGCCGTGCGCGTAGATGGTCGGGGAATGATTCGCATGCCGCTCGTGGATGAAGAGATTCAAGCCGCGTGTTTGACCGAAAGCGAGTTGGGCAAACAGATTGCCGCGCGCTATCTGAAATACCAACGCCGCCCGCAAGTTGACGTCTTTATCAAAGAGTACAATTCGCAACCCGTGGCGGTCTTGGGAGCGGTAGAGAAGCCCGGTCGGTTTCAATTGCAACGCCGCGTACGGTTGTTGGAATTGTTGTCGTTTGCCGGCGGGCCAAACGACAAGGCAGGCAAGCGCATTCAAGTGGCGCACACGGGCGGTCGTTCGTTGTGTCAGGCGGATGGCAAACTCAACCCATTAGCGGTCGCAGAGCGACCGGCAGTGGCTGAAGCTGGCGCTGCCATCATACTGGATGTCTCCAGTCAGACAGCGCAGGGAAGTCAGCCGGAGCAGATAGATCAGGCGGGCCAGATAGACCGGGCAGAAAAAGCTGCTCAGAGCAGCGCCATTCCCCAGGTGATGCCGCGCAACCCGCAATTGGAATACGACATTTACAATCTGCCGGAGACGTTGCAGGGAGACGAAAAATCCAACCCCTATGTGCAACCGGGCGACATCATTACCATTCCAGAAGCCGAACAGGCCTATGTCGTCGGCAATGTCGTCAAACCCGCGCCCGTGCCGTTGAAAGAACCCACTACCGTTTCGCAAGCGATCGCGATGGTGGGCGGCGCGTTGCCCGATACCCGCACAACGAATATTCGTGTGATCCGGCGTGTCGCGGGGTCGGCAAGCAAGCTGGAACTCTTTGTGGATTTACAGGAAATCGTGAAACAGCGTGCCGCAGACATCACCCTGCAACCGGGCGATATCGTCGAAGTGCCCGTTTCGGGCAGCAAACGGTTGATTCGGAATATTTACAACGCAATCGGCCCGGCGTTCGCCAATTTGCCGCTATACGTTTTACGCTGACCCCCCTTTTTCTTATCTGACTCGTAAGTTTGCCCCGCGCAACGAGCCGGAATTCAAAAGCAATATGTCACATCTGGATGCGAAAGAGGCGGTCGCACTGACGCCCGTCCCTGCCCAAAGTGCGCTCGGTTACGGCGCCAGCAGCGAAGGCGAGGACAAGGTTCATTTGCTGGATTACTGGCGCGCCATCCGCAAACACCTATGGCTGGTTGCGGGCATCACCCTGCTGGTGACGATGGTGGCGGTCATTTATCTGGTGCGCAAGCCGAATCTTTACGAGGCGCAGGCGTTGGTGCAGGTTGACCTGGAAGAAGTGAATCCGGCGCTGGGCGCCGCATCGAAAAACAGTTCCGTGGTGGTTAACAACACGGTAAACGATCCTGCCTACTTCAACACGCAATTGCGGTTGTTGACCAGCACGGCGCTTTTGCGGCGTGTGGTCAAAACCCTGGACCTGGAAAACAACCGCGACTTCCTCAGCCAAAGTTCCGCCAACGCCAAATGGTGGCAGCGGTTGCTGGGTGGGGCGGGCAACGCCGAAAAGAGCGCCAAGGAGCGCCAGGAAAACGAAATCATCCGGGCGGTGCAAACGATGGGCGGCAGCCCGACGGCAATGCAGGCGGAACTGGAAGAGACACGGCGGCTTTCCCCTTACGTCAAGGAAGTGCAGCAGGATTTACGCATCGAACCGGTGGTTGATAAACGGCTGGGGTTCTCGCGCGACGGTACGCGGCTGATCGAAGTCCGGTTTACCTATCGTGATGCGCAACTGGCAGCCAAGATGGTCAACAACATCGCCGATGTATTTGTCTTGTTGAACCTGGAGCGCAAGGCCGAGGCGAACATCTCGACCGGCGATTTCTTGCAAAAGCGCATTGCCGAGCTGCAAGCGCAAATTCGCGGCGGCGAAGAACGGCTGATCAATTACGCCAAAAATCATCAGATCATCTCACTCAATGCCGAACAAAACACCGTCGTTGAACGCCTGGCCGGATTGAATCGCCAGTTACTGGAAGCGGAAAACAAGCGCAAGCTGGCGGAAGCCGCGTTCAATGCCGCGTCAGCGCCCGGCGCTGCCAGCGCGTTGGCCGAAGAGAATGCGACGCGTCAATTGATTGACATCGAAACTCGCTTGGCCGAAATGCGCCAACGCTATGCCCAGTTGCTGGTGGAAAACACCGAAGACTGGCCCGAAGTCAAAGAAGCCAAACAGCAGATTTCCGCGCTGGAAGAAGAAGTTAAGCGCACGCGCAATCGGTCAACGTCCGTGTTGCTGAAAAATCACGAGACGCAATACAAACAGGCGCTTTCGACCGAACAGGCTTTGCGCAAGGCGTTTGACCAACAGCGTGGCGAAACGCTGGCGCAAAATGAAGCCGCCATTAATTACCGCATCATTCAGCAGGAGATCGAAACCAACAAGAACCTGCTCGACGGATTGTTGCAGCGTTACAAAGAGAACGATGTCGTGCTGGCCGGAATGCGCAACAACATTCACGTGGTGGATTACGCGCTGCCGCCGGACAAACCTGTTGGGCCGCGTCGGTTGCAAGGCATCTTGTTGGTGTTCGCTTTTTCGTTGGTGTTTGGCGTGTGTCTGGCGATTTTCCTGGAATACCTGAACAACACATTGCGCACGACCGAAGACGTTGAGCGGATTTTGCATTTGCCGGTGTTGGTTTCGATCCCAACTTCTAGCGGGCTGCGTTTGGGCGATGGACAGTCAAAGCTGTTGTTTGAGCTGGATGCCGCCTCTCCGCTGGCCGAAGCCTATCGGCAATTGCGTACGTCTGTGCTGCTTTCGACGCCCGGTCATGCGCCGCGCCGACTGCTCGTGACTTCCAGTGTGCCGGGTGAAGGCAAGACGACCACCGCCGTAAACCTGGCGCTGTGTCTGGCACAGACCAAAGCGCGTGTGTTGCTGATTGACGCTGATATGCGTCGCCCGCGCTTGCGCGCGCTGTTCAAACTGCCTGCGCATCAGGGCTTGAGCACGTGTCTTTCCAGCGAGATGAGCGAAACCGAATTGCTGGCCATGATCAAGCGGCACGAACCGACGGGCTTGCACGTGATGACTTCCGGGCCGGTGCCGCCGAACCCGGCAGAATTGCTGAGCGCCGAGCAGATGCGCCGGTTGTTGAATCAGCTCGAACCGCATTTCACCCACATTGTGATTGATTCGCCGCCCGTCGCATCCGTCACGGATGCCGTGTTGTTGGCGACGATGGTGGATGGCGTGTTGTTGGTTGTGCATAGCGGCAAGACGCCACGCGACGTGGCACGACGTTCACGCCAACTGGTAGCGGGCACGGGCGCACGCATTTTTGGCGCGGTGTTGAATCAAGTGGACATGCCTTCGCTTGGTTATTACTACCAGGGATATACAGCTCAAGCTGGTGGCAGACAGCGCACAGAGAAGAGCGTCACTTCGTCTGTGCCGCACGTGCTGCCGGCGAGTGCTGCCGCAGCGGCAACAGGTACGGGGGACGCTGCGGCAGCGCTTGAGGATGCCAACGTAACCGCTTCCGCGCCTGACCCGGCTTCTCCGGTGAACCTGGAGGTGTTGCCCGGTGCGGGAATGACGCTTTTTCCTGCTGCCCCGCAAAAAGAGGCAGGGCGTGAAAAAGACCTGCCGTTCCAGTTTCTGTGCGAAGAGTTTGACGATCCCTCGTCGCTGGCCTGGTCCGATGCGGCGCGCAAACTCTATGAATATGGCGACGGTCACGCAGAGGTTTTTGCGCGCGCGTTGCGCGAGGCAAACGAACAACGCCGCCACAACATCGGCGCGGCCCTGGCGTCGTCAGGGTTGGCCGCCGAAGCCATCAATCGCCTGGCGGGCAGCCGCCAGGAAAGCGATGAAGCCCTTTCGCTGCTCTTGCTGATGATGCAAGCGGGCGAAATCACCCCGCTTCTGCGGGCGATCGAAGAGCATCCCAGTACAGAAGTGCGTATCGAGGCCGTGCGGCTGCTTTCACTGAGTCGCGCGGAAGAATGCCTGTTCGCCTTGCGCCGTCTGGCGCTGAACGAGGCATTGCCTCACGCAGTCAATGCCGCCCTGTTGGCTGCGGTATGCCCTTATCGGGGCAGCCAGGCCGCAGATTGAACTGCTCCCCCTCACGACCGACTGTCATAGAAGTACCTTATGAAGACCTATCTCCTGCTCTTTGTTACGGCGCTTGTTTCTGCGTTGGTATTTACGCCGCTGGTACGAACCCTGTGCGTACGGCGAGGATGGTTCGATGTGCCCCGCGATGCGCGCCGGGTACATCAACAGGCAATTCCACGTTTAGGGGGCGTGGCGGTATTTCTGGCAACGTTGGTTGCCCTCTCTAGTCTGCTGCTGTTTGACAATCAAGTGACGCAGACCTTTGAAGCTGACGGCACGCGTTTTTTGCGCGCCTTGCTCCCGGCCACGCTGATTTTTGTGCTGGGCGTGTATGACGATCTGCACGGCGTCAATCCGCGTGTGAAATTCGCCGCGCAGGCTTTGGCCGCCGCGCTGTTGTATGCGCTGGGCGGACGCATCGAAGGCGTTTCGGCGCCGTTTGTCGGCTCGCTTGAGTTTCCTGCGCCGGTCGGCTTTCTGCTCACGGTTTTCTGGATCGTGGTGATTACCAACGCCTTCAACCTGATTGACGGCATTGATGGATTGGCGGCGGGCGCGGCGCTGTTTGCCGCCGTCGTGATGATCGTGGTTTCGATTGCGTTGGGGCATCCGTTTGTCACGATCGTGGCGCTGGCACTGGCGGGCGCGCTGACCGGATTCTTGCGTTACAACTTCAACCCGGCCTCGATTTTCTTGGGCGATTCCGGTTCGTTGACGGTCGGGTTTCTGCTCGCGGCGCTTTCGTTGCAAGGACCGCAAAAAGCCGCCACCACGGTTGCCGTCGCCATTCCGCTGATGGCGTTTGGTTTGCCGATTATGGACACGCTGCTGGCGCTGTTGCGGCGCTTCATTGGCCGCCGTCCGCTGTTTGAGGGCGACCGCGAGCACATTCATCACATGTTGCTGGCGCGCGGCTGGTCACAGCGCCAGGCGGTGTTTGTGCTGTACGGCGTGTGCGCGCTGTTTGCGTTGCAGGCAATGTTATTTGCCAGCGACGCTGGCGTCGGACGCATCACCGGGCTCGGCTTATTTGTAGTCGGGGTGATCGTTCTGCTGGCTGTCGAACAGTTGCATTATCACGAAGTGGATGAGCTGCGCGCGCGCGTCAAACGTCAGCTTTCTTTGACGGAGCGTCGTCAGCGTCTGGCCAGCAACATTCGCGTGCGTCGGGCGGGGCAAGCGTTGGCGCGTGCGACCACGCTGAGCGCTACGTTTGAAGCGGTAGAGCAGTTGTTGCGCGAAAGCGAATTTGTCTCTGCCACGGTGGTGCTGGGCAACGGACACGCCGGAGACAGCGCCCGCGCGCTGGAACGAGAGTGCGACGCGCCGGTATTGCAACGCGCAAGTTTGCGTGACGGCAACGTCTGTTGGACGTGGGAACGCCAAGCCGCGCCGCGTGCTACAGCTGAGCTGAATGGGTTGTGGTCGTTGCATTTGCCGCTGACGGCGGAAGGCGTCGGATCATCAGGTTCCGTCGAAGACGCGACCTGGGGCTACATCAATTTGTACCGCCTCGACGACGACCGGGTCGTGTTGCCTGATCTGAATTGTCTGGCGGCGTTTTTTCAACGCCAACTAGCGCGCGCTGCCGAGCGCGTGTTGACCAGCGCAGTGCCGGAAGAACGAGCGGGTAAAACCCAACCTCGTACCAAGGAATTGGTCACGGATGCCGCCGTCGCCACTTTTACCAATGCCCGCGGCTATTAACCACTGTCACGTATGAGCTATCTGGAACTGTATTACCCCGAAAGCCGCTTCGGCGGATTCACGGATGTAGACGGCACAATCGCCTTTTATGCGCGCGTGCATACGCTGTTGACGTCAGAGGCCGTTGTGCTGGATGTCGGCTGTGGGCGCGGCGCTTACGCCGAAGACGCGGTTGCGTTGCGCCGCGACTTGCGCATCTTTCGCCAAAAGTGCGGGCGCGTTATCGGTCTGGATGTTGATGCGGCGGCGGCAGTGAATCCTTTCGTGGATGAATTCCACCAGCTTGTCGGCGGGCGTTGGCCGGTGGCAGACGCTTCTGTTGACGTGTGCGTGTCTGATTGCGTGTTGGAACACGTCGCTGCGCCGGAAGAGTTCTTTGCCGAATGCTGGCGCGTACTGAAACCGGGTGGGTATCTATGTCTGCGCACGACGAATGCGCTGGGATATGTCGCGTGGTTATCGCGCTTGATTCCGCGCAACTATCACGTGCCGCTCGTGACCCGGATGCCGGATAACAAGAAGGCCGAAGATATCTTTCCGGCGTTTTATCGCTGCAATACGCGCAGAAGTATCAAGCGGATGTTTGCGCGACATGGATTCGAGGGCTGTGTGTATACCCACGAATCCGAACCGTATTACCTCTCGTTTAACCGATTTTCCTATCTGCTCGGCGTGCTGCATCAGCGGTTCGCGCCCGCCGGGATCAAGTTAGCGATTTTCGCCTTTGGGCGAAAACAGGAGCAGCAGGGAACGGGTGAGGAACAGGTGTGCAGTCATGGCAGTAACTGAGGTTCTCGCTTCTCCTCCTAACGCGCGCCAGGACATTGGTCGCCGATACGTATCAGCCGCGCTTTCTTCCGGAATCGGAGGAGGGCTCGGTATGGTGCTATACGGATTGGCGCCTTTGCTCCTGGCTCGCCAACTATCACCAGCCGAATATGGCCGGTATGCCGTGGTGATGGCGTTGACCAGTTTGGTCGCCGGGTTGTTTCAGATGGGGCAACATTCTGCCTTGCACAAAATGCTGCCGGAATATGCGCAGCAAGACCGGCAACGCGGCGGTGCGCTGTTGGCCACGCTGGTTTCGCTGACCAGCGGCATCTTGTTGTTGTTTTGCGCGGCCTTTGCCGGCTGCGCCGGTTGGTTGGCCGTGACGGTTTATCACGACGCTGCGCTGACCAGCGGATTGCGCTTTGCCGTGCTGCTTATGTTGGCGCTGACGCTGTTTAATCTGTCGGCCAGCGTGGTCGCCGGTTTACAAGACTTTCGCGCATATAACGCGGCTGCATTTTTGCGCAGCCTGACGTTTTTGTTGCTGGCGTGGTGTGGCGCTGCGTGGTTCGGCTTGTTTGGCGCGTTGACCGGACAACTGGCTGGATTATTGCTGGGGCTGGCGTTGCTGGCGCAGCGCGGCAGAACGCTGGCCCGCCGCGCTTTTCCGAGAGCGATTCGCGCTGATTTTTCGCGCGCTTCGTTGCGGCCACTGGTTGCCTTTACGTTACCGGCGCTGTTGCTGACGCTGCTGAATTTGCCCGCCTATTGGTGGATCAACACCTTGCTTGCCCGTCACCAGGGATATACCGAAGTCGCGCTGTTTAGCGTCTCGTATGCGCTGGCGCAATTGATCTGGTTGTTGCCGATCAATCTGTATGTGCCGGTGATGACGTTTTTATCCGAAGCGCAAGCGGCGGCTGATCAAACCGCATTTGCGCGTTTGGTGAGCGACAACTTGCGCGCGATCTGGTTGGTGACATTGCCGCTGGCATTGGGAGCGGCCTGGTTCAGCCCCCTGTTGCTGCGCGTTCTTTTCGGCGCTGCCTATGAAGCCGCTGCCCCGACGGTCTCATTTCTCAGCCTGACGGCGTTGCTGATGTCGCTGGTCGGCTTGCTGAACACCGCGCTGACGGCAGCCGGGCGCATCTGGCACAACGTGGCGATTACCTTTGTCTGGACGCTGCTGTTTGGCGCGTTGAGCTGGTATTACGTGCCGCGTTGGGGCGCGCCGGGCGGCGGCATGGCACTGGCGCTTTCGCAAACGGTTTATCTGACGATGCTGGCAATCTATCTGGTCGTGGGATTGCGGTTGCGCTGTCACGCGGCTGGGCGGATGACTTTGCTGAGCTTGTTAGGATTTGCCGGGCTGGCGCTGGCGCTGCGACATCTGACTGGACCCGTCTTGTATGTGAGCGGCATTTGTTGGCTGGCGGCCTTGGCGGGCGCGCAATGGCGTTGGGTTTGCGGTGAACTGGAACGACGCGCCGTCAACAAAGCCGTGCGTGGCATTCGGCAAGCCGCGAACATTTCCTGGGCCTCGTAACATCTTTTTTGCGCCTGTCGGCAGACAGAGAAAACTTCTTTTCACACCAGAACAAACACATCTCGCGAGGATTTATATGCAAACACAATCATCCGTCAAAAGTTTTGTCAGAACGCATCTGCCCACCGGGCTGGTCAACGCCTTGCGCAAAGTGCGTTACCGCCGCACACCGATCAAAGAAATCTTCACCGATTTGTATTACGAGCCGGTGCGTGACCAGGAAATGATTTCGGGGCCGGGGTCTGATCGAGAGCAAACGGCAGTCATTGCGCGTGAAATTCCGAAGCTGTTGGCGGAGCTGCAAGTGCGCAGCATGCTCGATGCGCCTTGCGGCGACTTTTACTGGATGCGGCACGTGACTCTGCCGGTGACGCGTTACGTCGGCGTGGATATCGTAGACGATTTAATCACGCGTCATCGTGCCGCATTTGCCAATGAGAAGCGGGAATTTCATTGTTTGGACCTCAGCGAAGACCCATTGCCGCAAACCGAATTGATTCACAGCCGCGATTTGTTGGTTCATCTGTCGCACCGCGATGCGTTGCGCGTGCTGGCCAATTTCAAACGCACCGGCGCGCAATACCTGCTGACCACCACCTTTGTGGAAGAGTCGGCTAACGAAGACATCATGACCGGCGGCTGGCGTCCGCTGAATTTGCAATTGCCGCCCTACAACTTTCCGCCGCCGTTGCGTTTGATCAACGAAATGTGCAGCGAAGACGGCAATCGTTACCCCGACAAGAGTCTGGGGTTGTGGCGGCTGGCTGATTTGCGCATCGCGGAGTAAGGGCACCATGAAGTTGAGCGAGGCGTTAAGTCTGAAACCGCAATTGTCGTTGCCAGCAGGACAATTCATCCCGTTGGTCGGCGCACTGTGTGTGTTGTATCTGGGCGCAGTGTTGCTGTTTCTGGAAGGCTATTGGTTAGGCATTGCTGCTGCTGCCGGATTGGCGGGCGTCGTTGCGCTGTTGTTATTGCGACCGGCAGTTTGTCTGCTTCTGGTTTTTGCTTATCTGCCCTTTCAAGCCTTGCTGACGGACATTTTTGCGCGGTTCTCTTCATTGGTGGCGATTGGCAAAGATGTGCTGATGGCGCTGATGGTCGTGTCGCTGGTCGGTCATCATCTGTTGCGCAAACGTGCCTGGTACATCAACACGACGATGTATTGGCTCTTCGGTTTTATCCTGATGGCGTCATTGGCTGCGGCCACATCGCCCGAACCGCTGCACGGGTTTTTGGGCTTGCGGTTTTTGGGGCTGTATCCGGCGATCATCGTGCTGGCGGCCAACGCACTGGAAAGCGAAGCCGACATTCGCCGTATGTTGCGATTGCTGGCAGTGGTCGGCGCGATCACGGTGGTGTACGGCATCTTGCAGTATCTGACGCAATTTGACGTGCCGTATCGCATCAGTGGCGGCGACGTGAAACTTCGCATGGGGCGATTTGACGAAATGGCCATCGTTTCGACCTTTGCCTCGCGCCCGATGTTCGGCGGCTGGCTCGTTCCACTCTTCCTGCTCTTCCTGCACGTTAACCTACAAGAGTCAGGCAGGGTGTGGCGCAGGCTGCGGCTGTTGCTCCTTGGCGCCATTCTGGGGTGCGCCTTGTTGACCTACAGCCGCAGCACCTGGCTGGCCTTTCTGGTCAGTACGCTGGTGACGGTTTGGCTCAAAGACAAAATGAAAGCCGCCTTTGCCGTGGTGATGTTGTTGCTTGCGTTGGCCTTGTTTGTCGCGACGAAATCGTTCCTCTTGCCCGCTTCGGTGTCAGATGCCGCCACCGATAGCGAATCCTTTGAAGAGCGGCTCAGTTATTGGCCGATGGTGTTTCGCCACGTCGTCGAACATCCGCTCGGGCTGGGGCTGGGAATGGTTGGCGGGCCGCATTTGTTTGAAGACGCCGCGCAAACCGACGCCTACGGCAACTTGCAATACGATCAGTTTGCGATGTTTGACCCGCAAGGCGGTTTGGGGCCAGACAACAAATTGATGGTTACCGACAACACTTTCTTGAAGCTGATGGTGCAGGGCGGCATTCCGCTCTTGATCCCATTTCTGGGGATGCTGATTTCAGTGATACGCATGCTGTCGAGTATGTACCGGCAAGCCCGTGACCCCTGGGTGCGCAGTCTGTTGCTTTGGGGCGCTGGCAGTCTGGCGGGCATGTTTTCGATCTTTATGTTTGTGGATTTTCTGGAAACCGGTCCGGCCATTGCGCTTTACTGGCTGATGATCGGCATTCTTTGTTGCCTGCGCAAATTGTCGCAGGAAGGCCGCGCAGAAGCGCGCCAACCCGGCTCTCAACCCCTCACTGTCTGAGAGCCGGGTGTTGCGGGGCAATTCCAACTTCTTTCACTCTCACACAATCGTTATGGCAACACGGGTTCTTCTTTCCTGCCAGTTTTCGGTGGCTTATGGCGGCGTGCAACATTCGCTGCTGGATTTGGTGCGCTACCTGGATCGCACGCGGTTTGAGCCGATCGTGCTTTGTTCGCCTGAAGGCGAGTTGCCGGAACTGGTCGCCAGCGCCCAGGGCCAGGTTCGCACGGTTGGGCAAGGGAAGTTTTTCCGCTACAGCTACAAATGGCCGCTCAGCACCGCCCGCGATTTGTTTGCTGTGGCGCGCGAAATCCTGCGACTGGCGCGCGAAGACGGCGTGCGTATCGTGCACACGTTTGATGGCGCGGTTTTTTGCGCGGCCAGCATCGCGCGGTTGTTTGTGCAAGATTTGAAAGTGATCTGGCTGGATGCCGGGTTTGCCGGATATTACCCCGCGCACTTCCGTCTGGTGATGCGTTGGTGCTTTCGTCGTGCCGCGCGCGTGACCAGCGCCACAGACATACGCCGTCGCCAATTGCTGGCCGAAGGCCTTGATCCGGCGCTTTCGGCGGTGATGCCGCTTGGCACGGATATTCATTTGCGCGCCCCCATTGCGCCCACTGCCGAAACAGACGCACGCGAATTTCGCATTGGCATCGTCGGGCGTATCACACCGATCAAAAATTTCGAGATGTTTTTGCGGGCAGCGCGCCTGGTGGCTGACCAACATCCCAACGCGCGTTTTGACATCGTTGGCGCGGCGGGGCTGTTTGGCGATGAACAGGCGTATTACCAACAAATTCTGGCGCAGATTCGCGCGCTTGATTTGACCGCCAAGGTGCGCATTTTGGCGCCGCGCGAAGACGTTGCACCGCTCTTGCAGGAGTTCGATGTGCTCGCCTGTTCGTCTCACATCGAAACCTTTGGTCGCACCCTGATCGAAGCGATGGCTTTGGGCAAGCCGGTGGTGGCGACGGCGGTCGGTGGCATTCCCGAAGTGATCGCCGACGGACAAACAGGGTTTTTGGTGCCCGCCGATGATGCCGAAGCCATGGCTGCGCGCATCAACCAGTTGCTTTCTGATGCGTCGTTACGCGCCGCGATGGGGCAACGTGGGGTTGAACGTGTCCTGCAACATTTTGATGTGCGCCTGGTGGCGCGGCGTTGGGAGCAGCTTTATCAGGAAGTGCTGGCGCAAGCTTCGTAAACCGGCAGGACGCTGATGGGGTTATCTCTCACTGTTTGATTAAAACAGCCTGGGGCAAACGTGCGTTTGCCCCAGTTTTTCAGGTGACTTATGCGACTGGGAATTGATGCTTCCAATATTCGTGACGGCGGCGGCATTACCTATCTTTCCGAGCTGCTCAGTGCGGCGCAACCGTTTATGTACGATTTCACGCGGGTCACGGTGTGGGCGGGCGCGCAAACATTGGCGCGCTTGCCGCAACGCCCGTGGTTGCAACTGGCGCATGTGCCGACGCTGGATCGGTCATTGCCTGCACGCTTGTATTGGCAGCACACAAAACTGCCGCGATTGGCCGAACAGCATTGCGATGTGTTGTTTGTGCCGGGTGGTAACAGTCGCGACAGTTTTCGGCCTTACGTCACGATGTCGCAGAACTTGTTGCCGTTTGAGTCGCAGGAATTGTTTCGCTATGGAGCGTCGGGACTGACGGCCAAGTTTTTGCTTCTGCGCGAAGCCCAGAGCAAGAGCTTTGGGCGCGCTGACGGGGTGATCTTTCTTTCTAATTATGCGCGCACGGTTGTCAGTCAGGCGGCGGGCTTAAAGGGCGATGCGCCGGTTATTCCGCACGGCATCAGCCGTCAGTTTTATCTGCCGCCCCGGCATCCGCGTTCACTCAGTGATTGTTCACCAGCGTATCCGTTTCGGTTGCTGTATGTCTCGCGCATCGAGCCGTACAAACACCAATGGCAGGTGGTGGAGGCCGTGGCGCAGTTGCATCAGCGCGGCTATCCCGTTTCTTTGGATTTGATCGGACCAGGGACCAATGCCGCTGCCGTCAGACGGTTGCAAGCCGCGCTGGCCGACGCCGATCCGCGCGGCGAATTCATTCGCTATCGGGAAGAGATTCCTTACGCCAAGCTGGCTACGTATTACCACCGGGCTGACGCGTTCATTTTCGCTTCGAGTTGTGAAAACCTGCCAAACATTCTGCTTGAAGCGATGGCTGCCAGCTTGCCGATTGCTTGTGCCTATCGCGGGCCAATGCCCGAAGTTCTCAACGATGCCGGCGTCTATTTCGACCCGGAAAAACCGGCGGACATCGCCAACGCGCTGGCGTCGTTGATTGAAAACGCCACGTTGCGCGGGCAATGTTCCTGGACGGCTTATGGATACGCCAAAGGGTATTCCTGGGAACGCTGTGCCCGCGAGACGTTCAGTTACCTGACCAAAGTCGCGCATCGTATGCGCCAGTCCGTCGCCGTTGAGCCTGCGTTGACGGGCAGTTTCAGTCATCGCTGACTTTTGGGGCTTTTCTGGCGAGAGGTCGCGCTTCTCGTTTGTGTTCCTCATCTGGTCGCTGCTTCAACGGCGGCAACGAATCCACACACAACCATGAACATTCTGATTTTGGGCGCCGCAGGCATGCTGGGGCACAAGATGTTCCAACGTCTGCGCCAGCGCTATCCCGATACGCACGCGACTCTTCGCGGTTCGATCAACGACGGAGCTTTGGCCAAGGTCGAATTGTTTCGACGCGGCAATGTCATCGAACACGTACAGGCCGACGATTTGACGCGACTGATCCGCTTGCTGCGCGGCAAACGGCCACAGGTCATCATCAATTGCGTAGGGCTGATCAAACAGCGCGCCGCTGCCAAGGAAGTCGCGCCCAGCATCGCGCTCAATGCGCTGTTGCCACACCAACTCGCCGAAATCTGTCGCGAATGGGATGGGCGATTGATCCACTTCAGCACGGATTGCGTCTTCAGCGGGAAAACCGGCGGGTATACCGAAGAGGATGTTTCCGACGCGGAAGACCTATATGGCAAGACGAAATACCTGGGGGAAGTCACCGCTGAAAACGCCGTGACGTTGCGCACTTCGATCATCGGGCGGGAACTAACCCAGCACGCATCCTTGCTGGAATGGTTTCTCAGTCAAAACCACAAGAAGGTGCGCGGGTATCAGCGCGCCATGTATTCCGGCGTGACGACCAATCAATTGGTGGATGTGGTGGCAGACATCATCGCGAATTTCCCGCGCTTGTCCGGCATCTATCAAGTGACCAGCCAGACGATTTCCAAATACGACTTACTTTGTTTGTTACGTGACGCCTACAGCCTGGACATCGAAATCCTGCCTGACAGCAGTTTTTTCTGTGACCGCAGCATGTGGGGCGGAAAGTTTCATCGCGCGACGGGTTACATCTGCCCGTCCTGGCCAGAGCTGGTGGCGGAATTGGCCCACGATGCCACCCCTTATGAACAGTGGAGGTCTCAAGCATGCAGTTATTCGAAGGTAAACGCATTCTGATTACCGGTGGCACCGGGTCTTTGGGCAAAGTGCTGACGCGACGTCTGCTCAGCGGCGAAATGGGTGATCCCGCCAAGGTCATTATCTTTTCGCGTGACGAAGCCAAACAGCACTTCATGCGGTTGGAATACCAAAACAAAGCCGCCGCAACAGACGAAATCATCTATCGCAACTTTCAACGCAAGCTGGAATTTCGCATCGGCGATGTGCGGGATTTTCACAGCGTCGCGGCCGCTTTGCGCGACGCCGATGTGGTGGTCAATGCCGCGGCCATGAAGCAAGTGCCGACGTGCGAGTATTACCCGTACCAGGCTGTGATGACCAACGTGCTGGGCGCGGAAAACATCGTGCGGGCAATTCGCGAATTCAGCTTGCCGGTCGAAACGGTCGTCGGTGTTTCGACGGACAAAGCCTGCAAACCGATCAACGCGATGGGCATGACCAAAGCCATCCAGGAACGCGTGTTCATTCAGGCCAATATGCTCAGCCCGGAAACACGGTTTGTCTGTGTGCGTTATGGCAACGTGCTGGCGTCGCGCGGTTCAGTCATTCCGCTCTTTCACGAGCAGATTCGGCGCGGCGGACCGGTGACGATCACCACGCCTGATATGACGCGCTTTTTGCTCAGTCTGGATGACGCCGTGGATACGATTTTCGCGGCGGTCAAAACGGGTTATCCCGGTGAAACCTATGTGCCGCGTGCGCCTTCAGCGCTGGTGACGGACATCGCGTTGGCGCTGATCGGCCAGCGGAACATAGACATTCAATTCGTTGGCATCCGCCCCGGCGAAAAGACCCACGAAATCATGGTTTGCGATGAAGAGGCATACCGCACGTCAGAGCGCGGCAAGTGGTACGCCATTCATCCGATGTTGCCGGAAATCTGTCCGAACTGGCGCGGTTCCGGGGTGTTGACCAAGGAATACAGCTCTTCTGACACCGTGATGAGTTTGGCTGAAACGACCGCGTTGTTGCGCGAACGTTCGCTGATGTTGGAAGACGTGGCGCACGAAACGGCGGAGGTCTTGCGATGAAAATCATGACTGTGTTGGGAACGCGCCCGGAAATCATTCGCCTGAGCCTGACGATCAAGCTGCTGGATCAATATGCCGATCACATCCTGGTGCACACCGGACAGAATTACGACGACCGGTTGAGCGATTTGTTTTTCCGGGAATTGGGCGTGCGGCAACCAGATGCCTATTTGGGCGTGCGCGGCGAAGGTTTCGGCGACCAGATCGGCCAGATTCTTGCGCGCAGCGAACAGTTGTTGCTGGCGCATCGCCCGGATCGGTTGCTGATTTTGGGCGACACCAATAGTGGTTTGGTTGCGTTGGTGGCGCGCCGTCTGGGTATTCCCGTGTATCACATGGAAGCAGGCAACCGCTGTTTTGATGATCGCGTGCCGGAAGAGGTCAACCGTCGCGTCATTGATCATTCGAGCAACATTCTGTTGCCGTATACCCAGCGCAGCCAGGAAAACCTGCAACGCGAAGGCATCGCGCGCGAACGCATTTTTGTCACGGGCAACCCCATCAAAGAAGTGCTCGATCATTATGCCGACCGCATTGCCGCCAGCACCGTGCTGGCTGATCTGGGGCTGACAGAGAAGCGCTATTTTCTGGTAACGATGCACCGCGCGGAAAACGTGGATGATGAAGAACGATTGTGCGCGCTGGTGACGTCGCTTGTTGCGTTGCAAAAACGCTATGGCTATCCCGTCATCTGTTCGCTGCATCCGCGCACGCGTTCCAAGGTCAAAGCATTTCGCGTCAACCTGGATCACGCCGGATTGCATTTTGTCGAACCGCTGGGCTTTTTCGATTTTGTGCGTTTGGAACAGTCCGCGTTTTGTCTGTTGTCGGATAGCGGCACGGTGCAGGAAGAAGGCTGCATTCTGGGCGTGCCTAACGTGACGATCCGCGATGTCACCGAACGGCCTGAAACCATCGAATGCGGCTCCAATGTGCTGGCGGGCTGTGAACCGGCGCGCATTCTGCAACTGGTCGAGATGGTGACCAGCGAACATTATGCCTGGCAACCGCCTGCGGAATATTTGGCACAACACGTTGCCGCCACGGTCTGTCGCATTTTGCTGGGCTATCGAGTGCCCGATCTGGCAGAGCAGGCGTGGCAAAACAAGCTGGGGGAATTTAGTGCCGGGCCGGTTTCTTCGCTGGCTGTGATGGCGGCAGTGTAACCGGCAACGGAACGCTCACGAGGCAACGCGCGTCGGCGGTGGCGCGTTGAGCCGTGGCGTTTCGCTCTTTGACAGTCGCGGTTTTGTCTTTGGTGTCACCGTGCAAGGTCGGGCAGGGAGTTGTTTTATGCGTGTACTTCTCGTCGTTGATTGTTATTACCCGGAAACAAAATCAAGCGCTCGTCTGGTGCATGACCTGGGAGCGGAAATGCGTCAGCAAGGACACGAGGTGATCGTGCTGGCCCCCAGCGAATCCATACAACACCAGGTGGAAATCAGCACCGAAGAAGGGTTGCGAATCGTGCGGGTCAAAACCGGCAAGCTCAAAGGAGCAGCAAAGGTGCTGCGCGCGATTCGCGAAGTCCGTTTGTCAGAAACGCTTTGGCACAAAGCTGGCAAGTTTCTGCGCGCCAATCCGTGCGATTTGATCGTTTTTTATTCGCCCAGCATTTTCTTTGGTTCGCTGGTGCGCCGGCTGAAAGCATTGTGGGGGTGTCCGGCGTATCTGATTCTGCGTGACATTTTCCCGCAATGGGCGGTGGATACGGGATTGTTGCGCAAAGGCGCGATCTATCACTTCTTTCGCTGGAAAGAGTTGGTGCAATACGCCGCCGCCGATGTCATCGGGGTGCAATCGCCCGCCAACCTGGCGTATTTCGCGGAATCGCTGCCGCAACGCAAATACCAGTTAGACGTTTTGTACAACTGGACAGCCATCAACCAAGACGCATCTCCGGCCACCAATTACCGTGCGCAGCTCGGACTGCAAGACAAGGTGGTGTTCTTTTACGGCGGCAACATCGGCGTCGCGCAAGACCTGGATAACATCGTGCGGTTGGCTGCCAGCTTGCGCGACGAACCGCAGGCGTACTTTTTGCTGGTGGGCGATGGCAGTGAGACCGAACGCCTGAAAGCCCTGATCGCGGAACAAAAGCTCGGCAACATACGGTTGTTGCCCGCCGTCGGTCAGCAGGAATACCAGGCCATGCTGGCGGAGTTCGATGTCGGTCTGGTGTCGCTGGATCGCAAACTGAAGACGCAAAACTTTCCCGGCAAAATCCTTGGCTATCTGGATCACGCCTTGCCGATTCTCGCCAGCCTGAATCCGGGCAATGACCTGGGCGAAGTACTGGCAGGTCACGACGTGGGGTTGTGTTCGTTTAACGGCGACGACCATTCCTTGCGCGCGCACGCATTGCAACTGGCACGCGACGCCGCATTACGCACACAGATGGGGCAAAACGGCCGCCAGTTGTTAGCCGCGCGATTTGCCGTTAGCGCAACCGTCAGCCAGATTCTGGCGCATTTTGCGCACGCACCCGCTGTGCAATATACCGATCGGATTCCGGCGGAAATTCCGCTGGGGGCCACCTTGGGCACGCGCTTGCGCTAGCTGAATGGCAGACGCACTGACATTCCTGGCCATTGAAATAGAGGAGAGCAACGATGCTGGACACCGAAGTCAAAGCCGCAAGTTCGTTTACGATTCTGCCTGTGACAGAGGTGCCGGAAGAGGATTTGCTGGCGTTTTATCAGGCGACCTACCCGGCACGGGCCGAACTGTTTCGCGATCATTGGCGCTGGTTGTATCGCGTAGGCGAACAACCTGACGAGCCAGTGCCCCTGGTCGCCTGGGCAGACGGACGCGTCGTCGGTCACATCGGCACAATGCCGACGACGTTGGTCTATGGCAACGACGTACGCCGCGCGACCTGGGACATGGATTACGCCGTGGCGCCGGAATACCAACGGCAAAAACTCGGCACGCGGCTGATTCAGGGGATGATGGACCAAGCGGCTTTGCATGTGGCGTTTGGCAACGAGAACTCTGTCGCCACGCTGGTGCGCATCGGTTGGCGCGTGCTTAGTCATACGCGCAGCTTTCAATTGCTGTTGCGCCCGGAATATCACCCAAAGTTGCGGCAAACCGCCAAAGGCGCGTTGACGCCGCTCGTCCAACTGGGCGGAGTGGCGACACGCACCATCTGGCGCGCGCGCGCATTGACGGCGCCCACGATGACCTGCGTGTTGGCTACGGCAGAATCGCTGGCGGCATTTCCGGCGCGGCAGTTTGAGACTTCGTTGCAGGTTTTGCGTACGCCGGAACTCTGGGCGTGGCGGGTTTTGCGGCATCCGGGCGCAGCCGAACATTTCATTTTGCATTGCCAGACCAGCGCGGCGACGACCTATCAGTTTTTGGTGCGTATCTCGGCGCTAAACGGCTTTCGCCGATTGCACATACTCAGTTTGTGGGCGCCGTCGCTCGATGCCGAGCAGCTCTCGCGCTGTTTTGCCGGCATCGTGCAATGGAGTCTGAAAGAAGGCATTCACCGCGTCTTGTTTGTGACCAGCCACCCCTTGCTTGAAAGCGTTGCGCGCCGCTGGTTGCCGATCACCAGCACCTTGAACTTTCTTTGTTACGCACACAACCAGGAAGGCTGGGACTATCTGACATCCACGGCCCATCACTGGGAATGTGCGGATAGCGATTTGGATTTGTCGGTCTGATCTGTTGGTTAGGAGAGCAAGGCATGACGTTGGAAGAGTATCAACATCCTTACGGGTTTGAAGGCGCTGTTTCGCCGCGCACACTGATGCGCGGCGCGGCGCTTTCAACCATGGCCTGGGCGTATCGCAGCACAGGCGCCCTGGCGCGCGCGCTGGCCAAACCGCGCGTGCAGTTTTTGTACTTGCACCATCTGTTTCCTGAGGAAGAAGCCGGATTTCGTGCGCTGTTGGCCGCATTACAGCGCACACAGACGTTGATCAGCTATTCCGAAGCCGTGGATCGTCTGTGGCACGATCAGCTTGACCGGCCATACGTGTGTTTCAGCTTCGATGATGGCTTACGGCAAAACTTGCGCGCGGCCCAAATCCTGCACGAATTCGGTGTGAGCGCCTGCTTTTTCATTTGTCCGGGCTTTGTCGGTGAAACTTCGCCGGACAAATTGAAAGAGATTTGCGCGACGCGCTTCAAAATGCCGCCGACCGAGATGCTTTCCTGGGATGACGTTGACGCGATGTTGGCGCTGGGGCAGGAAATCGGCAGCCACACGCAAACGCATCAAGTGCTTTCGCGCATTTCTGCTGCCGCGTTGGAAGATGAGCTGGGGCAATCGTTCGACGAATTCAAGCAGCGATTGGGCGGCGTGAAACATTTTGCCTGGCCTGAAGGGCGGTTCTGGCATTTCAGTGCAACGGCGGCCAAAGCCGTGTTTGCCGCCGGATATGAATCTTGCGCCTCGGCAGAACGCGGATGCCACATCAGCGCGCCAGATTGGCCACGGCCCAATTTGTGTTTGCGGCGCGATTACGTGTCGGCGCATTGGCCGCTGTCGCACACCTTTTATTTCCTGTGTCGCGGCAGCCAAAACGCGTCGGTTGCCAACAACCACTGGCCGGCAGAATGGACGGATGTGATCTGTTAGGAGGTTTGTTATGGATCGTACCTGGGAAAGCGCAATCTCGCTGGACGCCAGTGCCGCGCAGCGCAAAGGCATGACCTCGGTGCGCTTGGCGCACTTACTTGACCGCACGATCTTTGGGTCTTTGCTTGCGCTTATGGCCGGGGTCGCAATTCCATATGGCACGGTCGAACCGTGGTGGGAATCGCTGTTTGAATGCGCAGCGTTTTTGCTGGCGGCGTTGTACCTAATCGAAGGCTGGTTGCGCGATTCGTGGCAGGTGCGCGGCGGGGCTTTGCTGGCGCCGTTGCTTGGGCTGGCGACATTTGCCTGGGGGCAATCACTTTCTTGGGCGGGGGCTGCGCCAATCAGCGCCGATCCTTACAACACGAAACGATTCGCGGTGAAGTTGCTGGCGCTTGTGCTCGCGTGTGCGTTGTTTTTGCGGTACACCAACACACGAAACCGCATGCGCACGCTTGTCTTCAGCATAATCGGCGTCGCGGTGGCCAGCGCGGTCTTCGGGTTATTGCGTCAAACCGCGCAGGGAGACGCGCCGGATTTCATTCTGCCGTTTTTGCCTGCGGGAACAGGCTACGGGCAATTCATCAATCGCAACCATTTCGCCTTTTTGATGGAGCTGGCTTTGGGCCTGACGCTGGGTGTGTTGCTGGCTGGCAGGGCAGAGCATCAGCGCAGCCGCAGTCGCTGGCTGATCGGCATCGCCATTTCCTTACCGCTGTGGATGGCGCTGGTGCTTTCAAATTCGCGCGGCGGCATTTTCAGCATGCTGTGTCAGGTGTTGTTTGTCGCGTTGATTTACAAAGTCGGGCGCGCGTCACAGCCAGCCGTCACCATACGCCAGCGTGTTTGGCGGCGCAGCGGGCAACTCGCCTTGGCAGCGTGTTTGTTGCTGACATTGGCGGGCGGGACAGTGTGGATCGGCGGCGACCCGCTGATTGCTCGTTTGGAAACGGCAGCCGATGAAGTGAATTTGGACCAGCCGCCCTCTTCCGAAGGCATTCGCCGCGTCGAGGTGTGGCGTTCAAGCTGGCAATTGAGTCACGCCTATTGGCTGACGGGCGTTGGCTTTGGCGGATACTGGGCGGCGATCCCGCAATATCACGAAGGCTCTGGTCGGCTGATTCCCGAAGAAGCGCATAACGATTATCTGGAAGTTCTGGCGAGCGGTGGTCTGATCGGCGCATTGTTGGCTGGGTGGTTTTTGGCTGCGCTGGTGTGGCGCGCACAGCGTGCTTTGCGGTTGACGCGCGACCCCTGGCAACGCGGCGCACGGTTAGGAGCGCTAACCGGATTGTTTGCGGTGGCAGTGCATAGCGTGTTTGATTTTGGTTTGCACCTGACCGTGAACGCCTTGGTCGCGCTCGCGCTGGTTGTGATTGCCACCAGCGAAGAGCAATTTGATCCACCAGTCGAAGCGTTGAACGCCCAAGCCTTTCATCCGACGCACGAGCTATATTCATAGTCTGTCGCCAGCGCTAACCATTCCCTCGCCCGACAGTAGGATCAGACAGAAAACCATCCTTTTGGTTGAGCGCAATTTTTTGTTGCCGTATGTGACACACGCTATAAACCATTCGCCAACACTATCACCTAACGTGCCCCGCGAATACGACACATCCTGGGGAACTGATTTCCCTGGCATTTATCCCGGATTGCACATCCGAGGGGGGAATTATGACAGTCCGAAAAGTCTGTATCTGGGCGTTGATCTTGTTATTGACGCCGCTTCATGTGCAGGCGACGCTGCCGAATCTGGCGTCGCCTGATACCCGGCCCAGAAGTGCGGCGCCTGCCACGACCGCACCTGGGGCACGGCTCACCGGACGGTTGACGGCTGATGGCCCGGTGACCATCAACGGCAACCGCGCGCAAAACGGAGACACCGTCTTTTCCGGAGCATTGATTCGCACTTCTGCGGGCGTTGGCGCGACCGTCCAATTGGGCGCGCTGGGACAACTGGACATCGCACCAGAAAGCATCCTGACGGTGAATTTTGACAGCGGCAATGTGCGGGGAAATATCACCACCGGTTGCGCTGTCCTGATCGTGAGCAAAGGCGTCAATGGTTCGTTGACATTGCCGCGCGGCGCGACCAAAAACACCGATGGGTTGAACAGCACCACGCTCAACGCCTGCACGGATGAATTTGGCAGCGATATGGATACCTCCGGCGCAAAAAGCACGCGGCTGGGACGCAAGAAACCCGGCGCGATCAACCTGGGCGGAAACAGTGTGGGTCTGCTGGAGCTGGGGAATCTGTTGCTTGGTTCCAGCGCGGTCATGATGGGCATCGGCCCACGAAACGGCGGTGGCTCTGGCGGTGGCAATTGCGGCGGCTGTGCTTCGTGTTGCTGCTGTTGCTGCTGCAATCCCAGCCCTTGTGCTCCGTGTCGGTGAACCGACTAAACGACCACACAACTTCATGCATGTCTTGGTTTGAATGCCGTTGCTTCATCGCGCGGCATTCGTTTTTTGTGGAGCAAGATTATGAATCGGCTGACACAGCCTCGTCAGAGTTGGGCGAGAACTGCCGTACGGTTGTTGGTGCTCTTGGTTGGTTTATGCGCGTGTGCGTTGGGAGCCTGGTTTTCTGGGCGCACAGGCATTACGCGTTTGCTGGCAGCGTACGGGAATTCTGCCAGCGTACAAGCGGCGGTTGACGAAGCGGTACGGTTGAATCCAAACGATCCCGAAGCGCATTTTGCGCGTTCTGTCACCTTGCTGGAACAGGGGCAACACGAAGACGCGCGCACCGCGATCGAACGGGCCGCCGCGTTGCGACCGCGCGATTATCGGTTGTGGCAGGAATTGGGCTATGTCCGCGATCTGGCGGGCGACCCTGAAGGCGCGCTGATCGCCTATCGCAACGCCGTCGCGCAAGCGCCGTTTTATGCGCAACCGCGCTGGCAATTGGGCAATTTGCTGTTGCGGCTGGATCGTTTGCCCGAAGCATTTGCCGCATTGGCGCGTGCGGCAGCGGATGATTCCGGGCGCTTGCCCAACGTGGTTGATTTGGCGTGGGGCGCATTTGAGGGTGACACGCGCGCCATCGAAGCCGCGCTTGCTCCGCGCAATGATGCCTGGCGGTTGGAACTGGCGCGTGTTTTTGCCCGGCACGACAAAATTGCCGAAGCGCGGGTGTTATGGCGGGCCGTGAAACGAATTCCCGATGGCCCGCGCAATCGCCTGGTCAACGAACTGCTGACCGGAAAACATTTTGCCGATGCGCGCGAAGTCTGGGAATCAGGACAAATACGCGGCGCCAATGGCGCAACCAATCCGGCTGTGACCGATGGCGGATTTGAACAACCGATGAAAACCGACGAGCTGGGATTTGGCTGGCGCAGCCTGCCCAGTTCGCCCGCCTTACGTTTTGTGCGCGACCAAACCTTGCCACAATCCGGGCAATTCAGTTTGCGGTTTGATTGGAACGGGAATTCTGACGCGATGACGCCGTTGGTTTGGCAGTATGTGCCGGTCAAACCGCAACAACGGTACACGCTCAGCTTTGCCGTGCGCACCGAAGAGCTGGTTTCAGGCGCTTTGCCAGAAGTTGCGCTGCTGGATGCCGAAAGCGATGGCCGCGCATTTTCTCAGGCGGTTTTGTTGGCGCGCGGGACAGCGGGCTGGCAAACCCATTCGCTGTCATTTGTTACAGGAGACGCCACCCAGGCCGTTCGTTTGATCATTCGGCGGCAAGATTGCACGATGCTGCCTTGCCCGATTTTTGGCAAAACCTGGTTTGATGACTTTGTTGTGACCACGACGGCGCAAACGATAAGCACCAGCGCCTCCGCTCCCTAACACAATCTGAACCATGCCAGCCGCCACGCGCAGTGAGATTTTCCGTGCGGCGGCTCGGCCGTTGTCTTTTTCTAGCCTCGACGCCTTCCACATTTTCCCGCCCTCTCGCTCGCCTGAGCGCTTCCGCTGACTGCCACACCTGCGGTTCGTGTGATTCTCTGACAATTTATTGCCGCTCCTTCGGGTTCACAGTATGCTGCCGCAATGAAAACACTCATTTTCGGCGCGACAGGGGCCGCAGGCGGCGGCGTTTTGCAAGCGTGTCTTTCGGCTTCGGATGTTGACGAAGTCCGCGTTGTCATTCGCCGACCGTTACCCCACATCAGCGACAAACTGCGTGTTTTTGTGCACGACAATTTCCTGAATTACGCGGCGATCACAAAGGCCTTTGTCGGGATAGATGCCTGTCTGTATTGCCTGGGGACTTCTGCCACACAGGTTTCCGGCGAAACCGAATATCGGCGCATCACCTATGATTTTGCTTTGGCCGTCGCCGAAATGCTGAAACTTCACAGCCCAAACGCCGTCTTCCATTTCATCAGCGGAAGAGGGGCAAGCCCGGATAGCCGGTTTATGTGGGCGCGCGTCAAAGCGGAAACCGAGCGCGATTTGCTGGCACAAACCAACACCGTTTGCTGGCGTCCTGCATTCATCAATGGCGAATCCTTGGCCATTGGTCCGCAACGTCCGCTACTTCACCAGTTGGTGCGTTCTTTCTTTCGTTTCACGAAACCGTTTCGCCATCTTTACGTCGAAAGTGAAGACATTGGCCGGGCGATGTTACAGGCGACCGCCGAAAAGCTGCGCGGGCGGGTCATTGAAAACGCTGAGATTCGCGAAATGGCAAACCGATATCAGAAATGAGCACGCAATGCGCCACGAAAGGAGCTCTCGATGACGCCTACGCAATTCAAGCTGACACCCGCGAAACTCTGCTGGACGTTTTTGGCGGTGAGCCTGGTTTGGGGCGCGGTGCAAACCAGTTTGGCGCAGCAACGCCCTGTCCAGGTGGCAAGCGCAAAACCTGATTCGTCTGCCGCGGATTGGAAACTGGTCTGGGCAGATGAGTTTGATAAAGACGGAAGGCCGGATGCCAAACGCTGGGATTATGAAACGGGGTTTGTCAGAAATAGAGAGCTTCAGTGGTATCAGCCAGACAATGCCTGGTGTGAAAAAGGCTTGCTGGTGATCGAAGGCCGCCGCGAGCGCAAACCGAATCCGGGCTATCGCCCTGACAGTCAGCCCAGTCAGTTGGATTGGAAGTCCAGTCGGGAATTTGCCGAATACACTTCTGCCAGCTTGACGACCAAAGGGCGTCAGCATTGGCAATATGGCCGTTTTGAGATGAGAGGGCGGATTGATACGCGCTCGGGGCTCTGGCCCGCTTTTTGGACCCTGGGGATTGCTGGCCAATGGCCGCGCAACGGCGAGATAGACATTATGGAGTTCTATCGGGGCATGTTGTTGGCGAATGTGGCTTGGGGAACTGAGAGGCCGTATGTCGCGAAGTGGGATGATCTGAAGAAACCGATCACCGAATTCAACGACCCGGATTGGTCGCACAAATTTCATCTCTGGCGCATGGATTGGGATGAGAACGCCATACGACTTTATGTTGATGACGTTCTGCTGAATACCACTGAGCTCAAAGACACGTTTAACCGCGATGCGGAAGGGAAGAATCCTTTTCAGCAACCACACTACCTCATCCTGAATCTTGCCATTGGGGGAACAAACGGCGGCGATCCCGCAAAGACAGAGTTTCCGGCCAGGTTTGAAGTGGATTATGTTCGTGTGTACCAGCGATGAGCCAAAGGTCGAGTTGCTGGCTTGATCTGCGGAAAGCGTACGAAACAAGATGACCTTGTCACCATCCGATCTGTAACTCAAAGGGAGAGACATGACGCGCGCACAATTCAAACTGACGCTTACGGGGCTGGTTTTCCTGGCTCTGGCAGTTTGTGGTTCACGGCGTATGAGCGCCCAATCCGCCCAAGCTGTTGGCGATGAATTTTTCGAGAAGAAGATTCGCCCCGTGCTGGCGACCAATTGTTACGCCTGCCACGCGTCAAAAATGAAATCGCCGATGGGCGGTTTGGTGCTGGATACCAAATCCGGCTTGCTGAAAGGCGGCGATTCGGGACCGGCAATTGTTCCCGGCAAACCTGCCGAAAGCCTGTTGCTGCGCGTGATGCGCTACAGCGATCCGGTGCTGAAAATGCCGCCTGCGGGAAAATTGCCGGATGCTGTGCTGGCGGATTTCGAGCAATGGATTGCGGCAGGCGCACCCGATCCGCGAACGGAAACACCCGCAGAAAACACTGTTGCCAAACGACGCGGGATTGATTTTGACAAAGGCCGACAGTGGTGGGCGTTCCAGCCGGTGCGCGAAATCGCTGCGCCATCCGTCAAACAGGCTGCGTGGGCGCGCACCAAAGTTGATCGTTTCATTCTGGCCAGGCTTGAACAAAACAAACTCGCGCCTTCTGCCGAAGCGGATGCGCGCACGCTGGTTTTGCGTGCGTATCTTGATCTGACCGGTTTGAAACCGAGTTACGAGCAAGTCGAAGCTTTTGCCAACGACAAAGACCCGCAGCGGTATGAAAAGCTGATTGAGCAATTGCTGGCCAGTCCGCGTTATGGCGAACGTTGGGGGCGTTACTGGCTGGATGTGGCGCGTTACGGCGAAAACGGCGACACCGGCGGCAATCGCCAGGCCTATCCGTATGCGTGGCGTTATCGCGATTGGGTCATCGAAGCCGTCAACAAAGACCTGCCTTACAATCAATTCATCACGCAACAACTCGCGGCGGATTTGCTGCCCAACACGTCGCGCAACGATTGGCGCGCGCTTGGCTATCTGGGAACCGCGCCTTCGGAATGGAAAGAAAAGAAGCTGTCGAAAGAGTTGATTGACAATCTGCTGCTCGAAGAATGGGACGAGCGCATAGATGCCGTCGGGCGTGGAATGCTAGGTTTGTCCGTTGCCTGTGCGCGCTGCCACGATCACAAATTTGATCCGATCTCGCAAAAGGATTATTACGCGCTGGCCGGCGTTTTCGCTTCGGTCACGCCCGCGATTCGGCCTTTGCGCGAAATAGATGCGGCAACCGAAACGCGGTATTTGTATGCGCGCCATCGCGTCACCGAACTGAATGGCTTGCTGGGATTTCTGCGCGAGGAAAAAACGCTGGATCAAACCATCGCCAAACCCAAAGCCGAAGAGTGCCGCACCGAAATCGCCAAACTCAAAGCCGACATCAGCGAGTTGAAAGAGCGTTACCCGGAATTGACCGACGCCGTGTTGAAAATCGGCGCGCCGCGCCCGGAAGGGAACAAGAAACCTGATCCTGCTGAAATTGCGCGCCGCGCTCAGGAAGAAGCCAAAGCGCCGTTTATCAATGCCGTCGTTGATGCCGCGCTTTCATCGGATGGCTCGTATGCCGATTACACACCGCTTGTGACCAAACCGGGCGAAGCACAAAATCTGCCTGTTTTTGCGCGTGGAAGTTCGGCTGCGCCCGGCGAAATCGTGCCGCGCCGTTTTCTGACCGTGCTGTCAAAAAATCCGGGCGACACGTTCAAACGCGGCTCAGGCCGGTTGGAACTGGCCGAAAAGATTCTGACGGACGCTGCGCCCTTGGCTGCGCGTGTGATCGTCAATCGCGTGTGGGGCTGGCATTTCGGCAAACATCTGGTGGCCACGCCCAGCGATTTCGGAGATCGCGGCGAACGTCCCACGCATCCCGAATTGCTGGACGATCTGGCCGCGCGTTTTATGGCCAACGGCTGGTCGCTGAAATGGCTGCATCGCGAAATCATGCTGTCGGCTGCGTATCGTCAATCCAGCAAGCCGCGCGCAGACGCCGCCGCCATTGACGAACCGAATCAATGGCTCTGGCGCATGAACCCGCGTCGTATGGACGCCGAAGCCATACGCGATTCATTGCTGCAAGCGGCGGGCGCGCTGAATCTGGAAATGTACGGGCCGTCGCTGAATCTGGACAGTTTGGACAACACACGGCGCACGGTTTATGGCCGCATCAATCGCGGCAGCAGCAGCGACATTCTGCGCCTGTATGATTTCCCAAATCCGTTTCAAACCAGCCCTGTGCGCAACCTGACGATTACACCACTGCAGGAATTGTTTGTGCTAAATAGCCCGTTTATCAAACAACTCAGCAGCGCATTGGCGCAAGCCGTGGAAGCAGAAGCCAACCCAACAGCACGCGTCCGCAATTTGTATCGCAAAATTCTCTTGCGCGACCCGAGCACGGCGGAAAGCAAAATCGCACTGAGTTATTTGGGCGGCGCCACTCTCGAGCAATTTGCGCAAGTATTGCTCGCAACCAATGAGGATGTATTCTGGCCATAAAGGAGCGACTGTGAAACGACGTGACTTTCTAACGAAATCCGCCGCCGCGAGCGGCGTGCTGTTCGCGAGCCTCGAGGTTCTGGCGCAGCAACCAGCGTCTGGCAATGTCGTAATCGAGCGTGCCAATTCAGGCAAACCGCACGCAGGCAAAGTGCTCGCCGCCATTCAACCGCATTCGGACGATATACCGCTCTTTGCCGCAGGGACAGTCGCCAAACTCATCAAAGAAGGCTACACCGGCCATCTGATTCGCGTCACCAACGACGACATGGGAGACGCGCTGGAATTGGGCACGCGTGGCACCGTCGGTCAGCACGTACTCGGTAACGAGCGCGACAATCAGGCTGTGGCAAAGGCGTTAGGCTTGCAGCGTGTCTTTGATTTGAATTACAGCAACCATAAGATGAGTGGCGTTTCGCAAATGGAGCTGCAATGCCGTCTGATCTTTTTGTTCCGCCTGCTCAAAGTAGACACTGTCATTTGTTACGACCCCTGGGCGCGTTACGAAGAGAACCCCGACCATTACGTCACTGCCCATTGCGTCGAAGCCGCCTGTTGGATGGCCGGACGCGAACACGATTACCCCGAACAACTGGCGGCGGGCCTGGAATTACATGCCGTGAAGGAAAAGTATTATTTCAGTCGTGATCTAACGACCATCGCCACCAACCGTATCGTAGACATCAAAGACACGCTCGACCAAAAAATCGCCTCGAACATCGCCAATGTCGCCAAAGGTCCCGCAGGTCATCGCGGTTCGCGCCTCAAAGCCGAATTGGCCGCGCGTAACTTGCAACTGCCTCTTTTGGGAAACGACGATCAGACCGCCGACCGCGAATACATCCGGGAATTTGTGTTACGCCGCGACCGAGAAATCGGGCAGCGATATGGCTTGGAATACGCCGAAGAATTTCATTACATCGGGCCATCTTCTTCTTACCTTGATGAGTATGTGAAGAAAAATGCAGTTCCCTTGAAAAAATAACCAACGATTCGCCCGCGAACTTTGCTTATGAAACCTGATCAATTTTCACGACGCACATTTCTTTCCACCCTTGGTGGCGGACTCGGTTCCATCGCGCTGGCTGATCTGATCGCCCGTGCCGACGCGCCGCATAAAACGGGGCCGCATTTCGCTCCCAAAGCCAAGCGCGTCATTCTGCTGTTTATGACCGGCGGCCCTTCGCAAATGGATACATTCGATCCGAAACCGGCGCTTGAAAAGTATGCCGGTCAGCGGCCCGCTTCGGTGGATTTGCGCACCGAACGCAAGACCGGCGGTTTGATGCCTTCGCCGTTCAAGTTTCAGAAATACGGTCGCAACGGCATTGATGTCAGCGAACTGCTGCCGAACCTTGCCGCGACGATTGACGACATTTGCGTGCTCAAGTCTGTTTACACCTTCATCCCGAACCACGAACCCGGACGCAATCTGTTTTTCAGCGGTGTGATGACTTCGATGCGTCCGACCATGGGCGCGTGGATTTCGTATGGATTGGGAACCGAAAATCAAAACCTGCCTGCGTTTGTCACGCTCACGCCTGCGGAAAGCTCCTTGTGGACAAGTTCCGGTTTTCTGCCCGCGCAATATCAGGGCACGCTATTCAACAACAAGGAAACCGACCCCGAAAAGATGATCAAGTTTTTGCGCAACAAAGACCTCAATGCCGACGCACAGCGCAAACAACTCGATGCGATTCAGGCGCTGAACCGCGCCCACGCCGAATCTTTTGGCGCGGATACTTTCCTCGAAGGCCGCATCAAAACAATGGAACAGGCCTATCGCATGCAGTTCACGGCGTCAGACGTATTCGACATTCGCAAAGAACCCGAATCCATCCGCGAAGAATACGGCTCGACGCCTTACGCCAACGGCTGCCTGATGGCGCGTCGCCTGGTTGAAAGCGGCGTGCGCTTTGTCCAGGTTCTGCACGGTCCGGGGCAGCAATGGGACGACCACGAGAATTTAGAGAAGGGCTTGCGCGAACGCTGCCCCGATATGGATCGCGCTTCGGCGGCATTGATCCGCGATTTGAAACGGCGCGGCCTGCTCGAAGACACACTGGTGATTTGGGGCGGCGAATTCGGACGCACGCCGGTTAGCGAAAAAGGCAATGGCCGCGACCACAACCCGTACGGCTTCACGATGTGGATGGCCGGCGGCGGCGTCAAACCCGGCATCGCGTATGGCGGCACGGACGAATTCGGTTTCAAAGCTGTCGAAAATCCGGTTTCGATTCATGACCTGCACGCGACGGTGTTACATTTGTTGGGGCTGGATCACGAGAAACTGACGTATCGGTATGCAGGGCGGGATTTTCGGCTGACCGATGTTTACGGCAATGTGGTGCGAGATGTCATTGCGTGAGCAGTCATGGCAAGTGACAATTAAAGCCAGAGGCAAATATGAGAATTGATCAGCTCGAACTACAAAATTTCAGGAAGTTTGCAAAACTATCACTTGACTTGCACTCACAATTTACATTGCTAGTTGGTGTCAATGGATCAGGTAAGTCAACAGTACTTAATGCGCTTGCAGTAACTTTTTCAGAATGGCTTCGACACTTACCAACCACAACGATGATGTTATCGCTTCAGCAGATACAGCCAAAGGATGCGAGGGCAATTTCTATAAGTGTCGGCGATAGAGTTCAGGTGCAGGAAAATTTTCCAGTTAAAGTTAAAGTGATAGGGCAAATCGCTGATAGCAAGGGGCTTGCTTGGGGGCAAGAGCTAAACAGAGATCTTAAATGGGATAGCGAAAATGTCATTAAAGAAATCCGCAAGGTTTTTGATGGAAATACCTTAGGTGGGCCGTTTAACTGCCCTGTACTCGCGTTCTATGGTGTGTCTCGTGCCGCACTCCCCGAAATTGACCGCGGTCTTAACATGTTTTTGCGCACAACCAGTCGTTGGGATGGATATAGGCATTGTTTTAACAACCAAATTGATTATGTCGATCTCCGTTACTGGTTTTATCGTGAGACCGCTGCGGCTGGGGTTATAGGAGGGCGCAAACGCCCTGGTTATGAAGTCGTTCGCAATGCTGTCTTTAATTGTCTGCCGGGGGCAAGCGACTTGTGGTTTGACGTTGATCGAGCCGATCTTGTTTCCTTAATCGATGGGCAGGCCCAACCTCTCAGCAATCTTAGTGATGGCCAACGAATGCTCTTGGCAATGGTTGCAGATATAGCGATTAAGGCAGTTACGCTAAATGCTCACCTTCTTCCAGCCGATGAGTTAACGCCAGAAGACAAACCAATTCCACGTGTGCTTAAGGAGACCCAAGGGGTTGTTCTGATTGACGAACTCGACTTGCATCTGCATCCAAGTTGGCAACGTCGGGTCGCAGCCGATTTGAAGCGAACCTTTCCGTCTATTCAGTTCGTTTGCACTTCACATTCGCCGCAGATCATTGGCGAGGTTCCGCCAGAGCAGATCCGAATCATTGATGGGGATATTGTCTATTCGCCTGAGCATTCTTTCGGCGTAGATTCGAGCCGCATTTTGGAAGAGATCATGGACACCAAGCCGCGAACGGCATTAGTTGACAATTTGCTGACCAAATTGTCGCGGCAAATCAGTGATGAGGATTTTGAGGGTGCGCGCTCAACGCTCAAAGAGGTCGAAGCAAAATTAGGCGAGAATGATCCTGAAATTACCAGCGCTCGCGCACTGATGGACTTCGTGGAGCAACCGGCATGAGAAACATCGTGAAGGGCGCGGAGCCAAAAAGCCTCGAAGAACATCGTTGTTCCACTGGAGCTACATACGACGATTACAACGACAAACCAAGTTTGCGGGATTCTCTCGTTGCAGAACAGCGTGGACTTTGTTGTTACTGCCTGTCTCGAATTTCGGCGGATCCGGCAAAGATGAAAATCGAACACTGGCAGAGTCAAGCAAATTTTCCTGAGTACCAGCTTCACTATTCTAATCTTTTGGGCGCTTGTCACGGTGGTGTGGGAAAGCCGCCCAAACTTCAGCATTGTGATACGCGCAAGGGCGATCAATCATTATCCTTGAATCCTGCCAACAATGATCACGATGTCGAACGCGTTCTTCATTACGATAATGACGGAACCATTCGCTCGACCGATCCAGACTTTGATCGTGAAATTAATCAGGTACTGAACCTCAACCTCCCTCTCCTCAAAAATAATCGGAAGGCAATCCTTTCGCGGCTCATTGGGGAAATTTCCAAAGGCGGGAAGTGGACGAATCGGCAGTTTGAGAAAAAACTGGTGGAATGGAACGGCGAAGCAGATAAAGACCTGCTCAAAGAATACTGTCAGGTAGTTGTTTACTGGCTGCGCAAACGCCTGAGAAAAAAACTGAGCTAACCTCAACATCACATAGGAAACGCTGAACTATGCTCCGAACCAATCTTTTCATCATTGCCCTATTACTTATCATCTTCACTTCCATCACCCACGCCCAACCGCAGCTCACGAAAATCGCCATTGTCGGTTTGGTCCACTCGCATTGCTGGGGCTTTGTGACGAAGCTGAATGATATGCATCAACGCGGAGACTTGATCGAAGTCGTGGGTGTTTCGGATGACAATCAGGAGTTGCGCGAGTACATCAAAACGTTGATGCCGGGCGTGCCGGTGTATGACAGCTACGCCAGGATGCTGGACGAAAAGAAGCCCGAAGTCGTTTGGTCGTTCGTCGAAAATGATCGCCATCTGGAAGTCACGAAAGCCTGCGCGGCGCGCAAGATTCACGTGATGTTTGAAAAGCCGATGTCGGCGACTTACGACGAAGCGCGGCAGATGCAGGCGGTTGCCAAACAGGCCGGGATTCAGTTGATGGTGAATTATCAAATGGCCTGGTGGCCGGAAAATTATACGGCGCACGAGGTGGCTACGCGCGGAGACATCGGCAACGTCTGGCGCGTACGTTCGGTGATTGGACACGGCGGGCCAGGCAATTTTGAGCCGGGCAGCATCAAGCAAAAGTATTTCCTGAAATGGCTGAAAGACGAATCGCGCGGCGGCGGCGCGTTGATTGATTTCACTTGTTATGGCGCGAAATGGGCGCTGTGGTATTTGGGGCTGCCCAAAACGGTCTATGCAATTACGACGCACACGCGGCCTCAAGAATATCCGTCAAACACGAACGCGACGGTGCTGATGTCGTACGGCGACAACAAAGTGGCGATCACGGAAGGTTCCTGGGATTTGCCGCGTTCGTTCTATGACGTCGAAGTTTTTGGCAACAAGGGCAGCGTGGCGATGAAATACCCGAAGACGCTGGAATTGATTATTGGCACAGAAAAGAAGCCGTTGGAGCTGGGAACGCTGGAAGGCGCGCGCGCGGAACCGATTCGTTATTTTGTGGATTGCATTCGCAACAACAAACCGGTCGCAGGCGTGGTCGCGGGTGATTTCAACGTCAACGTGATGCAAATCGTCGAAGCCGCTAAGCGTTCAGCCGCGAGCGGAAAGCCAGTGTCGTTACCGCTGAAATAGAGCAGAAGTCATGAGAGTTCGCTTTATCAAAGAAACGCCGGAACGCTACCGGTTGGAATGCGTCAGGGAAGACGATTCCACGACGGTGGCGAGTTTGGAATTTCGCGGCTATTTCAAACACGACCTGATGCATCTGGTGGTCGAACGCGCCGCCGGGTTGCAGGAGTCGTTTTTTGGCATGGTGCAAGCGGGCAGGGATTTGTCTGCGTTAACGCCCAAAGCCATTCGGGAATCGGCGGCGACCTTTCCGGAAGAAATTCAGACGACGGAAACGATTGTCAGCGCATTGCAGAGCTTGGCCAAATCTGAAGCCGACTTACAGGCGGCTTGCGAACGCATCCGCGAATATCTGGCGATGATGGGAATGGCTGAACCGGAATATCTGACGCCGGAATTTTGCACACAAGCGATTGCCGAGCACCGTTCATTGGTGGGGCGTTGGGGCCAGCTGCACGGCGGCGAGTGGTTGGAGTTTTCGTTTCCCTGATGGTGCGTGGTTGCCGTTTCAGGCCAACAGCGGTTTGATCACGTGACCGTGAACGTCGGTCAAACGTCGCTGGATGCCGTTCGGCAAATTGCAATACAGCGGCAAAAAACGGCAGACGCATTCCGAACGACGACGAAAGGCAGTTCGATTTCTGGCCACGTGCTTAATGCACAAACGCTCTTGAACGATGGCAACGCTTGGCGTTCAGTCACAACCGTCAAGTTTGGCAGTTCAACCCTTCAGTAATTTTTTGTCCGCTTGTGCTGTTTGAACAGTGCGAAAACAAAGGGCGTTTGCAAGATTATACTTCGGTGAGTTCAGCATAACGGCTATTCTGGTGCGCTCGATTTTCCTGAAAGCTCCCTACCAATTCGTCAGCTTGCCCGATACGCAATAACCCCCAATTCAACCCAAAGCAATTAATCTTCAAAGTCATTTTTTGACTTGTGTAACCATTTGGTTTCGAGTATGGTATTTGAAACTAGGTGGTTACATATGGACTTAAGAAGAGACGTGTTTCAGGCAATCGCAGACCCGACCAGACGGGCGATTTTATTGCTGCTTTCTACGCAGGCTTTAACCGCAGGAGCAATCGCTGCCAATTTTGATTCTTCACGTCCGGCTGTTTCCAAGCATCTGCAAATCCTGACAGCCTGTGAACTCGTTTCGCAAGAACAAATCGGGCGGGAGGTTTATTACCATCTTCAGCCTGAAAAGATGAAAGAAGTGGACGACTTTATCGAACAATTCAGACAGCATTGGGAAGAACGCTTTAATCAGTTGGATAAAGTATTGGCAGTCATGAAAAGGGAAAGAGGAAAAGGAAAAAAATGAAAAGTAATCTACTCTTTGATTTTACCGTAGATAAAGCAACAAAAACGGCAGTTATAACCAGAGAATTTGATGCAGACCTTTCGTTGGTCTGGGATGCTTTTACCAAAGCAGAGTATCTTGACCAATGGGTGGCACCTAAACCATTTACATCAAAAACAAAATTTATGGATTTCAAGGTTGGCGGGCGAAGGTTTTATGCAATGGTCAGCCCGGACGGACAAGAAATGTGGGCAATTCAGAAATATATGTCCATCAGCCCAAAAACTAATTTCAAATTGTTTAACGCTTTTGCCGATCAAGATGGAAATCCTCAATTGCCGGGTTCTGATTGGGATTACACTTTCAGTGAGCAAAATGGCATAACCACGGTGAGAATTTCTATTTACAACGAATCACTAGAACGGATGGAAAAAATGATTGAAATGGGGTTTGTAGAAGGATTTAAGGCGACGATTGTCAACTTGGAAGAGTTGTTGGCAGTCTTATCGAAACGGTGATTTGCCTTTGCGTCATTGGGGTACGTCATCTGAAAATCCTGCTGTAATGCTGCGCCATCAGGAATTCCAGCCTATTCGGCAGAGAGAGCCTTTACAACAGACTACTCATCCATTTCGAGCGCGAATATCCACTTATATCCATTTCGGCAAGAATGGCTCAGGCCAACAACGGTTTTATGACGTGACCGTGAACGTCGGTCAGGCGTCGCTGAATGCCGTTGTGATAGAAGCTCAGCCGCTGGTGATCAATGCCCAGCAGGTGCAGCATCGTGGCGTGAATGTCATAGACTTCGGTCGGGTTTTTGCGATCCAGCGGCTTGTAGCCAAATTCGTCGCTTTCGCCATACGTCACGCCGCCTTTGATCCCGCCTCCGCACATCCAGTTGGTAAAACAATACGGATTATGATCGCGACCTTTGCCCGCCTGGCTGGAAGGCATGCGGCCAAATTCGGTCGTCCATAGAATGATGGTGTCTTCCAGCAAACCGCGTTGTTTCAAATCCTGTATGAAGGCGGCACAACCGCGCGCCATGCCCGTGGCCAATGGGCCGTGGTCGCGTTTGATGTCTTCGTGCGAATCCCAATTGCGCCGCGGAAAGCCGTTGTCGTTGCCGCTCCAGATTTGAATGAAGCGCACACCGCGTTCGAGCAAGCGCCGCGCAGCCAGACATTTTTGCGCGAAGTAAAACGTCTCTTCGTCGTCGTTGATTTCCTTCGGCCATTCACGCGGGCCGCGATCCAGTCCGTACAGCTTCAACACGTGTTCCGGCTCTGCCTTCAGGTTCAAGGCTTCGGGCGCGGCCAGTTGCATCTTGGCGGCGAGTTCGTAACTGCGAATGCGGCCTTCCAGGCGTTGATCGCCTTCGTGCGAAGCGGCGTGCGTACGGTTGATGTCGGCCAGCAACGCCTGTGTCGCGGCTTCGCTTTCGGGTGTGATATAGCTGGCGGATTTGTGCGGGAAGAGGTCGGCAACCGGCGCATCCGTGCCGGGATAAATCACCGTGCCGCTGTGTTGCGCGGGCAAAAACGCTGCGTCCCAGTTTTTGACGCCGTTAGAAGCCAGTCCGCGATGATCGGGCATGACGACAAATGTCGGCAGGTTGTCATTCAGCGAACCCAGCCCATAACTGACCCAGCAACCTGCGCCGGGAAACCCCGGCAGCAAAAAGCCGGTCGCTTGTAATAACGTGGCGGTGCTGTGCACGCCGGATTTGCTGACCAGATTGTGAACAAAGGCGAGGTCATCCACGACCGAGCCGAGCGCCGCAACCGGCTCCGCCAGCATCTTGCCGCTTTTGCCATAGGGCTTGAATTCCCACATTGGCCGCAACCAGGGCCCAAGCCCATCCTGAAAAGCTTCGACGTGTTCGCCAAAATCGCTCGGCTGTCCGTGGCGTTTGATCAACTCCGGTTTGTAATCGAACAGGTCAATATGACTGGCCGCGCCTGCCATAAAGAAATGCACGACGCGTTTGGCTTTGGCCGGATGGTGCAATTTGGCGAGTTGACTGCTTTGGGCCAGCACATCGTCTTTGGCCAACATCGCCGCCAAAGCCAAACCGCCCAGTCCGCCGCCAGCTTGCCACAGAAATTCGCGTCGCGTTGTTAGTGTCGGCGCTGTGCGGAAGGGAAAGTGAGAAGGCTTGCTCACATGGTCTCCTGTCGTTTCAATGCATTCGCTCGCTTGACGATGAAAGACGCCGAAGCGTCGTCAAGCGAGCGGATTTTACTTCTACTCTTATTGGATCAGCCGTTGCCCAGCGCCGCATTGCGCGTGGGCGAATTCTTGCCGAGTTGCCAGGCGATCAGAAAAAGAATCGCCGTAATTGGAATCAAGGTGCCGGGAAAGATCACGACACGCCAATTCACTGCTGCGATGATGCCGAAGGCGATCAGGGTTATGAGTGCTCCGGCGGCTTCCCACTTCCAGGCCAGCAGCAAGCCCGTCAGGGAAATGAGCAGCGCTCCCAACATCAAATAGTCCGCCGAAACCAGCGGACGGGAAGGACTGCCTGCGCTGCCGAACAGATGCGCAAGCAGGAAAAAGCCCCAGAACGCGATGATTATCCCGCTGAGAAGTCGTGCTCCCCAACGCAGGATGCCAGCGAAACGAGTTACATCTTGCATGAAAATATGCCTCCTATGTTTCGGTTTGTACGGAAGCAGACTAGCCTCGGTGTCGTTTCAGCCGCGTTACCGGTTATGACGCTTTGTGGATTGTCACAGCCGCAAGACGACAGAGTTCTTCAATAAAGAATCTCTTCCTTCGCTGAATAAAGACGAACGTCATCGTTATCTATGTTGCGGGTTGGTGACGCCTTTGTCGCGGATGAACTGCGGCGGAAAGTCAGCCGTTCCTGAACCGCCTTTGCGGCGCAGGCGGTTGGAACCTCCGCGATCCGGGTACAGTGGGATGTACATGCCCGCACTCGTTTTGAGCGTGTCGAACAATTGCTGATTCATCTGTTTGACGGTGTCTTGGTGTGCCTCGCTAAAAATCAGATTGGTGGTTTCCAGCGGGTCGGCCTGCAAATCGTACAACTCATCCGTATCCCAGATGCCGTGAAAGTGAATGTACTTGTACCGGCTGCCGCGCAACGCGTGCACGGTCGGCGTCTGCGGGAAATTGCGTTCCCAGTAATATTCATACAACAGCGAATCGCGCCACGGCACAGCCTTGCCCTGCGCCAGCAAAATGAAGCTTTTGCCGGCCAGATGCTTCGGCGCTTGCAATCCGGCGGCTTCCAGCAGCGTTGGCGCGATGTCAATGTTGGCGACAACCTGTTCGACGGTGGTTCCGGCTTTGAACAGTTCCGGGCATTGCATCAGCATCGGCACGCGCATGGATTCTTCGTACGCCGTGCGCTTGTCAATCAAGCCGTGTTCGCCAAAGGCAAAGCCGTTATCGCCCATGTAAATCACCAGCGTTGATTCGAGCAGGCCTTTTTCTTTCAGCCAGGCCATTACGCGCCCGACGCTGTCATCCACGCCCAGCAAGGTTTCCGCATACTGTTTGTAGTATTCGGCGATGTTCAAATCGCTGTGATAAGGGAAATCCACGCCGTGCCAACTGTTGCGCTGATTGCGTACCCAGGCGGGCGCGTCTTTCACATTGGCCGGATTTTGCGTCTGCGGTTCGACAAAAGTTTTGTTTTTGTACCGGTCTTTGTGACGGGCGGCGGGCACGAAATCGGCGTGTACGCCTTTGTGTGACAGATACAGCATGAACGGCTTGTCGCCTTTGCGGCTGCTCAGCCAGTTGATCGCGTAATCGGTCAGTTCGTCGGTGATGTAGCCTTTTTGCGGGACCTTTTTGCCGTCTACATTGAACCCGTTGGGGTTGGGCAGATACGTGCCTTGTCCTTTGAAACTGACCCAGTGATTAAAGCCGCGCTGCGGATCGTCTTTTTCGCCACCCATGTGCCATTTGCCGATCATGGCGGTTTCGTAACCGGCTTGCTGCAAATATTGCGGAAAGAAAATCAGGTCATCAGGCACCGGGTTGTTATTGTCCACCACGCGATGCTGATGAGCGTACAGGCCTGTCAGGATCGAAGCCCGCGACGGCGAACACAGCGCCGTCGTGACAAACGCGTTTTTCAGATACACACCGTTGCGCGCCAGCGTGTCGAGATTGGGCGTTTCGATAAACGATTGCCCTTTCAGAAATCCGAGCGCGTCGTAACGGTGATCGTCTGTCAGCAAGAAGATGATGTTACGCGGCTTCGTTTTGGGAATGCGCGGCAACCGCAAACTACGCGGCTGGGCGGCGACGGGGACGACATTCACGCTGAGCGAGATCATCAGCGTCAAGAGGAACACGCGAAAGGAGGTTTGCTTCATAACTGGGTTGTGAATTGTGATGGATTGTGGAAACACCGGATGCTTATCTGGTTTGATTCAACGCCGGGATGTTGGCCGCGTCGTGCAGCCGTTTCATTTCAGCGTCGGTCAGGGCGCGATTGAATACCGCCAGGCCGCCAAACTTTCCCTTGGTTGCCTCGCGCAACATCGAACCCACGGCGTAGCGCGCGCCAACCGTGAAATCTGAGCCGCCGCCGGGTTTGGTCGTGGCATGCAATTTCGCGTCGTAACGGAAAATGCCGCGTCCGTGGTAGTACGGATTCATGCCGCGATCTTTGCCACTGGGGCCTTCGCTGGTGAAATACCGATCCGTGCGTTTGTCTTTGACGGGATCAAGCGGGCGGGCTTCCAGCACGCCGTTGACATAGGCGCGAATGTATTTGCCGTCATAGGTGAAACCCAGCGTGCACCATTCTTCTTCGGGGACTTTGGAAACAGATGCGGCGTAATCGGCGCACCAGGGAAAGGCGCTGCCGTCGGCGCGGCGCGTGACGCCGCCTTCGCTGGAAATGTGCGGCGTCAACTGCAACGGGCCGCCGTAGGTCGGCATGTTCATCAACAGTGCGTATTGTCGTGTGCCGGTGTCGTCGTTGGCGCCTTTGCCTTCGCTCCACATGCCCGCGATGGTGCGGCTTTGTTTCAGGTCAATGATGCGCACGGCGGCAAACATGCTGACCTGGGCATGAGGGCCGCTGATATTCAAATCGCCGGTTTCGGCATAGGGAATGCGGAAATATTGTGTGCCGTTCAGCTCTGCCGCATAACCGGAAAACGGCCCGCCCTGGACGCGCGCAATCGGTCCGCTGACTTCTTGCAGCGCGTGTTTTTGTTTGGCGCCGACAGACAAACGTGGTTGCCCGGCGGGTTCGCCAAACGTCCAAAACGCCACCAGACCCGGCGTTTTCAGGACAACTTTAGCACCCGGTGACAGCGCATCAGCCAGCGGAACCGCCAACGAAGTCAACTGCCACATACCTAGAAGCAAGCCGATGACAAGGAGGGATCGTTTCATGGTCAGATTCTTGTTAGCGAGCGAGTGGTTTGTATTGTTCCGGCTGACGGTCGTTGAGCCTGTGGATTTCGTGTTCGCCGGGAACGCGCACAATGCGTTTTTCGCGTGCCAGCGCAGGGGTGATTTCGGCCAGCAGCAGTTGCTCTTTGTCGTCTGCTGTCGCCAGCGGTTTGCCGAATGGATCAACGATGGCAGAGCGGCCAATGAATTTGACGCCGCGTTCGGTGCCCACACGGTTGACGGCGGCGTAATAGACCTTGTTTTCTAACGCGCGAGTCGGCACGACGAAATCAGGAATGGCGCACCCGCCGCTTTCGGGCCAATTGGTCGGCAAGGCGATCAAATCCGCGCCGCCCAGCATCAACACACGCGCACTTTCGGGAAACGAACAGTCATAGCAGATATTCACGCCAACGTGCGCCAATCCGGTGTCATAAACCTGAAAGCCATCTTGCCCGTTCGTTGTGAAACGGTCTACGCCCAGAAACGGCAAATGAATTTTGCGGTAATGCCCGAGCAAGCCCTCAGGCCCGACAATAGCGGCAACGTTGTAAAGCTGGTCGCCGTCGCGTTCGAGCATTCCGGCAATCAAATGGATGCCGAGTTTGCGCGCAATCGCCGCCAGCGAATTGGTTGAGGGGCCGGGAATCAGTTCGGCAATGGCCAGACCTTCTTCGTGGGAATCGAAGCAATAGCCTGACACGGCGCATTCAGGAAAGATCACCAGCGACGCGCCGGCATTGTGCGCCTGCGCAGCCCAGTCGGCAATCATTTCCAGGTTTTGCAGTGGGTGTCCAATCTGTGGGTCGCATTGCACACCCGCGACGATAAAAGTATTTGGTTGCGACATGAAATGTAGGTTGGGCAAGAGTCTTTTTGGTTAATCCGCAAAGCTGAATTCGTTCAGGTTTAGCAGCGCACGGCAGAAATTGGGCAGTCCGTAACGTTGGGCGAACGTCACGAACTTTTCACGTTCGGCGGCATTCGGCGCGCGCCCAAAGGCCAACCAATGAGCGCGCTCAATTTGTTCGGCCAGGTTGTTGGGGCGTTCCTGCTGTAAACGGTCAGCAAATTGGCGCGCCTGTGAAATCATAAACCCATTGTTGAGCAAGGCCAGGGCCTGTAACGGTGACAGGCTTTCGTTGCGTTTGTCCACGCGCATCGAAGGATCAGCGCAATCCAGCGCCGTCATCCACGGCTGTGTTTGCGAACGCACGATGAAGCGATAAATCGAACGTCGCCACGTTCGTCTGTCGTCAGGATCGGCCAGGCCATATTCGTAATGCGGCGAATGTTCGGGATGTTCGATGACGAAATCCTGCCAGCCGGGGCCGCCCATCGTCAGATCGAGTTTGCCTGTCACGGCCAGCACCGCATCGCGCACGGCTTCAGCTTCCAGCTTGCGGCGGTTTTGCCGCCAGAGCAGCGCGTTGCCAGCATCCATCTGTTCGGCTTTGGCATTGCCATTTGAAGCTTGCCGATAGGTCGCGCTCAGCACAATCAGCTTGTGCAGCTTTTTGAGCGAACCGCCCGTGTCGCGAAATTCGCTGGCAAGCCAATCCAGCAATTCCGGGTGCGAAGGTTTCGCGCCGTTGCGGCCAAAATCATTCGGCGTGGTCACCAATCCCGGGCCGAAATGATATTGCCAGACGCGATTGACAATGCTGCGCCAGGTCAGCGGATTGTTCGGATCGGTGATCCAGTGCGCGAGTGCGGCGCGGCGTTCGCCTTCAGGCGCATCTTTGGCGATGGCAAAGCGCGCCGGTTGAAACGACAACATCGAAAGCGCGCCCGCAGCCACTTCGCGGCCCGGTGTCGTCACTTGTCCGCGCGCCAGGACATAAATCGGACGCGGCTTTCCGCCGTTTGCGCCGGTTCCGGTGAAAGGCGCTGGGCCGTAATGCACCGTTCCGGCAAAGACGACTTCGGGTTTGGGAAAGCCCGCAAGCTCTTTCGTAATGTCGGCCAATTCGGCGGCGAGGCGATTTCGCTCGGCCAGGGTTTCCGGTTTCATCGCCGCATCTACCAATTGTGCGCGTTTGGCTCGCAACTCAGCCACTTCTTTGGCGCGTTCCGGCTGTTTGGCG
>JAEUQO010000263.1 GCA_016789605.1 Acidobacteriota bacterium | reverse complement strand
TAAAAATTGGCGGCGGCGATTTGATAGGCGCGGTCTGCGCGTGCAAGCGGCGCTGCGTCAGGCGTCACGGCGCTGGGAATGTTCTTTTCGCCGGAACAATTGGCAAACACTTGATCCTGCGCCTGCACCCAATTGATAACCGTTGCGTTGGTTGCGCCGAGTTGTTGTGCCCGCTCGCGCAATGTGCGCGCTGCCGTTTTGAATGCGTCGGCCTGACAGTTGGTGATGCTGTAGTAATAGTTCTGGCCGTTTTCGGAAAAATACACGTCAACCTCAGGCGCTTTGCCTGACGGCACAATCTTTTTACGCTCGGCCAGCCATTCATCCACGCTTTGCCGTACGCTGTCTTCATCACTCGTCCCCAGACGTTCACGCCAGAGCGCGACCAGCGCTTTTTCTTCATTGGCATCCAGGCCGATGCCGTTCAGATGACGGTACGCAGCCACCAGATAAGATCGCGCATAGCTTGATTGCAAAACGCCCAGTTCACCGTGCGCAAAGCGTTCGAGCGGAAAGTCGGGGTGAACGGTGTGCGTAAAGATGATTTCCGGCGCAAACGGCCCACAGCCAAACAACACCTGCGGATCAATCAACACGGCCAGCATTACGGCCAGCAAACGAAACAGCTTCAGTTGTCTGCGTATCATTGTCGCCACTCCTGCAAAACTTTATTGACCTCTGCCGCCGACCAGGGCTGCGGCGTAAACACATAGACTTTGTTTGGCGCTTTCGCTTTCAGCAGGGCAAATGGTTCATCCGTCGAAACGCCCAATTGGTTCTGACACACTTTACTGCGAAACGGCTTGCCCGACGCAAGGTAATTTCTGATTTCGTCTTGTTCCACGCCCAGCCGGAACAGCATCGGCACAGCTTCGTTGATTGGCAACTCAGACAGCCAATCGTCGTGAATACACCAAGACGCCAGCGCCGTGATGGAAATCGGCATTTGCGCTGGCAGTTGCTGGCGCAACGTTTGCAGCAACGAACGATAAAACTCGCGTTCGGATGCTTTGGCGTCAAAATCAATTTGGATGGCCTGAATGTTGGCAAGTTGTGCCATTTGCTGCAGGGCAGCCACCGTTTCACTTAACTGCGTTGGTGAAAGCGCCGGGTGTTCGGCTTCGATGCGGGCCACGGCGATCAATTCTGTGCCGGGCGCAAATTTCAACGGTTGCAACCGGGGTCTGACGATTGTCTCGTCTGCCTGTAAACGAATGGTTCGTGCCAAAAACGCCACGGAGATTTCGCGGGGATTGATGAAGGCCAGGTTTTCTGGCCGTTCCCAGGCCCACAGGACCAGACGCGGTTGTCGGTTGCGCGCACATTGCGACAGGGTGAGTGGGGCTGTGATTGTCACAGCCATTAGAAACAAGATACGAAATTTTGCGCTTCGCACAATCTCTCTTGGCAATGCGAAGGGGCTTGCGCAAACAGCCGCAAGCCCCAACGGTGAATGCTGAATTGTACCTGCCGAAATTAGAACAGCAGCTTCAAGGCAAAGCGGAACTGGCGTTCCGTACCTTGGGCCGAGGTGATTTCGGTGTAACCGTTCAAGTTGATAATCGAACCGTCAGCGTTACGTGTCGGCGACGAGACGTTCGCGCCGGGGTTGTTAAACGCCGGGGTGTTCGTCAGGTTGAAGACTTCGCTGCGGAATTGCAACGAGAAACGTTCCGTCAATCTGAAGTTGCGGAACACGCTCGCATCCATATTAAACACGCCAGGGCCGCGCAAGGTGTTACGACCGACCGTGCCGTAACGCACGGCAGTCACCGGCGCAAAAGCGGTTGGATCGAAGTAGCTTTCGCCACGGCCTATCTTGCCCAGAATCTTCACGTCGGCTTTGACCTGATCGGCGGTTTGCGTATTGCCCGGCGCGTTGAGCGACGTGCCGGAAGACGTCACCGTAAACGGCGTACCGCTGATCTTGCTCATAATGCCGTTGACTTGCCAGCCGCCAATAAACCACGACACAGGTCCGCTGGTTGCCCAGCGCTTACCTGCACCAAACGGCAATTCATAGACGCCGAAAATTTGCAGGTTGTGCGTGCGGTCAAATCCCGTTAATGACCGATTGCGCGCCCATTGCGAAACTGAATGGAACGTCAGCCCCGAATCGCTGTTGTCTGCGTAACCGATCGCCTTGGAAAATGTATAGGTCACGCCGATTTGCGCGCTGGGGTTCAAGCGGCGGTTCAATTGCGTTTGCAATGAATCGTAGGTGGCCGTGTTGAATGGCACCAGCATGTTGATGTTGGCGATACGGCCAAATTTGGCGAGCGCGCGTCCGGCGTTGCCCTGACCGACTTCGCCCGCGTTGATGTTGACGTTGGCCGTTTGCCGAATGGCGCGCGAACCCACGTAACCGGCCTGTGCCGTGAAGCCCCAGCCGAGGTCACGTTGCACCGTCAGGTTAAAGGATTGGATGTAACCGCGATTGAAGACTTCGGGGAATGTCTGTGTGCCGATGGCGGTGGGCAAGGCAATGGACCCGGAAGAAATGTCAGGCGACACAATCGGCGGCAAGCCGTCTTTCAGCGTTCCGGCAGACTGAAACGACGTTGCGCCGGAAAGTTGCAGCGAGATGGTTGCCGGATAAGCGTCTCGCATATTGCGGAAAGAATTCGGATCAACGCTGATGCCGTAACCTAAACGAACGACGGTTTTTTCTGTCGCGCGATAGGCGATACCCAGACGCGGAGCGAACTGACCAAAACCGACATCCACGCCGGTGTCTTCAGGCGTGCTGCCCAGCCCGCCAATCAACACTCGGTCAATCACCGGATCATAACGTTCTGCGCCGCGATGGTCGCGCTTGGCAAACGGATACCGTTCGAAGCGCGTGCCAAAATTCACCGTCAGGTTGCGCGTGACTTGCCATTGGTCGCGCGCATACACGCCCCAGCCCGGCATGCGCACTGCCGCCGGATTGATGTTTTGCAAGTCTTTGCCTTTGCTTTGCGGCAACCCGAGCAGGAAATCTGCCCAACCGTTATACAGCGTCGGCGCTGCGCCGCCATTCAAGGCTGTCAACCCGCCGCTGAAATTGAACCCGCCGCGCGGGCCGAACGCCGCCTGCGGTTGGAAGTGGTTGATCGTGTAATAAGTGTATTCGCCGCCGAAGCGGAAGCTGTGCGCGCCGCGCATCCAACTGAGGTTGCCCGCCGCCACATATTGGTTGTCACGGAACAGGAAGGGGTTTGAGACGTTCGGATTGCCGATCGAAGAAAACCCGCTGATCGTGAAGCGCGGATACCCGCCTTGCAATCTGTCAGGGCCGTTTGTGCCGGGAATGCCCAGGTCATCCAGGCCGTAGTTTTTGTCAATGTCCACGTTTTGCGCGCCCAGGCGTTGGCGCGTGAACCCGATGTTGCCGTCCAGCAACAAACGCGGCGAGATGGTGTACGTTCCGCCGATGGCCGTGCTTTGCACTCTGCCCGGCGCATTGCCCGGCTGTCCGCCGGCCAGCGCATCGCCGCCAGCAGGGCCAAGCGAAGGCGGATCGAAAATCTGGCTGGGCGAAATCGAATAGCGCACAAACATCGTGGATTTTTCGTTGGGGTTGTAATTGACCTTGAAGTCGTAATTGTCGCGGTTGAATTCGTATGTGCCGCTGGCGAAATAGTTGTTGGCGGGCGTCGCCGTCACCAGATTGGGCTGGGGAATCAACGCGATCAGTTTCAAGGCAATCGGGTCAATGCGGTTGGTGGGAATGCGGCCATTGGCAAATTCCGTGCGTCCCGTGCCATTGGCATTGCCGGTCGCCGGGTCAAAAATGCGCGCGCCCGTGCCGCTGAAATCTCCCTGCCGCAGTGCCGCCGTCGGCAAAGTACGAAACGCCGAGGCATTCTGACGGCGTTTGGTGCCTTCCCAGGAACCGAAGAAAAAGAGTTTGTTTTTGATCACCGGTCCGCCGAACGTGCCGCCGTATTGATTGAAGATGTTTTTCGGCAGTGTGCCCGGCTGGTAATAGAAATAGTTGCGCGCCTTCATCCGGCTGTTGGTGTGGAATTCGTGCGCGCTGCCGTGAAATTGATTCGTGCCGGATTTGATTTGCACGTTGACCGCTGCGCCGCCCGCCATGCCCTGTTCGGCGTCAAAACTGTTGGTCACGATGTTGACCGTTTCCACGGCGTCTTGCGGCGGCACGTAAGCCACAATGTGCGGCAACCAGGGATAGCTGACGGTTGCGCCGTCCAGTCGCGTATTGTTGTTGGAATACGACGCGCCGTTGAAATTCGTGACCAGCGCGCGTTGCGGATTGCCCGCGTCAGAGTGGGCATCGGCAGGCGCTGAAGCGCCCGGAATCAGCTTGTAAAGCTGTTGAAAGTTGCGTCCTGCGCCGATGGGCAAATTGGTGATTTGCGCTTTGTCTATCTGGTTGCTGACATCCGCCCGGTCGGTTTGCAACGCCGGAGCCGCCGCCGTGATGTTGACGGTTTCTGATGCGCCGCCGACGCTCATTTGCACGTCTTCGCGCACGACGGTGTTGAGTGAAATCAGCACGTTGGCTTTGGTATACGACTTGAACCCGTTTTGCGTGATGTTCAGGTCATAGGCGCCGACTTGCAGATCACGAAAGGCGTAAGCGCCGCTGTCATCGGCGACGGCTTCGCGCTGTTGGCCGGTGGCTTTGTTGGTGACGGTGATTCTGGCTCCGGGCAGCACGGCGCCAGACTGGTCTTCGACGCGTCCGACCAATGAGCCATAGAGCACTTGAGCTTGCACGGATTGTATCGCGCCAGTGATGAACAATACGGCAAGCAACATAGACAACATATGCTTTACCGCTGCGCACTGAGTTGATAGGGGTATTCGTTTCATTGAGTTGTCTCCAGGGAAATCCACCGTGAAAAGTGGATAAGGTTGATGCAAATGTTTGTTCTGCGCTGTGTAAACCTATCCCAGCAAAGCTCTGTCTTATGTGTTTATGTTGTTTTGAAAACGAAAAGTGATTTGCGCTGCCGAGAAAGCCAGCCAAAAAAGAATGCTGCAACACCGCTCAGGGCGGTTGTTTTACGGTCGTGCGTTGTTTGTCCCCCGTTGTTTGTTAGGCCAACAACGCGTCTTGCACCAATCCGTGAACATCTGTCAGGCGGTAATCACGGCCTTGAAACCGATAGGTCAGCCGTTCGTGATCAAAGCCCAACAACTGCAAAATGGTTGCGTGCAGGTCGTGTACGTGAACGCGGTTTTGGGTTACGCCGAAGCCCAGTTCGTCTGTTTCGCCGTACAAAAGACCGGCTTTGAAACCGCCTCCGGCCACCCACATTGTGAACCCTTCGATGTGGTGATCGCGGCCGGTCGTTTCGCGGACTTCGCCCATTGGTGTACGCCCAAATTCGCCGCCCCAGATGACGATGGTGTCTTCCAGCAAACCGCGTTGTTTCAGGTCAAGCACCAAGGCCGCGCTGGCTTGATCCACTTCGCGGCAACGCGCTTCGAGGTCACCGTCCAGATTGTTGCCGCGTTCACCGTGGTGATCCCAATCGGTGTGATACAGCTGCACAAAACGTACCCCGCGTTCGATCATGCGGCGCGCCAGCAACGCATTCGCCGCGAAACCTGATTCGCCCGGTTTGACGCCGTACGCGGCCAGCGTTGCCGCAGACTCCTTGCTCAAATCCATCAGCTCTGGCGCGCTGGTTTGCATGCGAAAGGCCATCTCGTAAGCGTTTACACGCGTCAGAATTTCCGGGTCGCCGGTTTCGGCGTGGCGCGCTTTGTTGAGCACGCCGACCGTGTCATAGAAATCACGTTCCTGTTGGCGTGAAAGTCCTTCCGGGCTGCGCAAATTCAGAATCGCATCACCCTGACCGCGAAACGGCACGCCTTGAAATGACGTTGGCAAAAAACCGCTGCTCCACAACGTTGCGCCGCCACGCGGGCCACGCCGTCCGCTTTGCAACACGACAAAGCCGGGCAGGTCTTGTGATTCGCTGCCCAACCCATAGGTCACCCACGAACCAAACGCCGGTCGTCCCGGCACCTGAAAGCCGGTATTCATAAACAATTTGGCCGGGCCGTGGTTGAACACATCGGTCGCCATTCCGCGCAACCAGCAGACTTCATCCACGATCTTGCGATGGTGCGGCAACAGTTCGCTCAGGGTCATGCCCGATTGGCCGTACTGCGCAAATTTGCGTTTTGTGCCGAGCAGCGTTTCGTTGCCTTTCAGGAAGGCGAAGCGTTTGCCCTTCATCAAACTCGGCGGCGGCGGTTGCCCGGTCAATTCGCGCAGCTTCGGTTTGTCGGAAAACAGTTCCAATTGCGAAGGCGCGCCCGCCATAAACAGATAAATCACGCGCTTGGCTTTGGCCGGCAGCGGCGCTTTGCGCGGCGCCATCGGGTTGGTTGGATCAATCTGCGGTTTTTGCGGCGCGCCAACGCCATCGCGCGCCAGCAAACAGTTCAGTGCCAGCGCGCCAATTCCCAGCGTGCATTGACCGAAAAAGTGCCGACGCGTGGCATCACGCAATTCGTCAGAGAAAGGAAGTGGTTCTTTCATCACATTTACCATCAGGCATCAGGCCGATTTGCCAAGCAACATCAGGGTCACGGTTTGAGCAATGATTCTTGTGCGCGCAAGAGGTCCAAATCACGGTTGGCCAAAAAATCTTTCAGCGTCAGTGTCACGACTTCATTGGGGATGACTCCGCGCCCTTCCAGGCGCGCACCATTGGCCGTCTGGTAATCCCAGATAGGAATGTCGACATAAAAGCCGTGCGACAATTTGTAATTCAGGCTGCCCAACACATCGCCGCTTGACTGGCGACCGACGATCACGGCGCGTTTGGCTTCTTGTAACCCGGCGGCAAAGATTTCCGCTGCGCTCGCGGTTTTCTCGTCAATCAACACGACAACGCGGCCACGGTACGCGTCTTTGCCTTGTCCTTTGGCTTTCAATGGCAGTTGCTTGCCGTTCCGTTCGTGGTATGCGCCGAAAACCCTTGGCTCGCTGAAAAACGGCGCGAAGCATTTTTCCAGCACCGACAAATTGCCGCCGTGATTGTTGCGTAAGTCCAGCACGAGCGCAGGCGCGTTTCGCGCTTGTGCCACCTGACCGATCAGCCAGGATTCCGTGCCCGGCGAAAAGTTGTCAAAACGCAGACACACTGTTCCGTCTGCCAGCGTTTGGGTGACTCTTTCAACTGGCGACCCGGTATCCGTGTATAGCTTGCACGCCAGCGCGAGCTGTTTTTCCTGCCCTTGCCAATCCAGGAAGCGGGCTGTGACTTGCTGGTTTAGCTCACAAGTGAAGGGCGCGTCGTTGCCAGACGATTCGCCATTCCAATGCGTCAGCGCCCAACCGCGTTGCACGCCTGCGCTATGAGCGCCGGAACCTTCTGCGACAGAGCTAACCACCCACTTTCCGTCAATGCGCACGTATTTCATCCCGGCGTCAAATGTGAGGCTTTCCCGGCGGCTGACTTTGCGCGCCAGCTCTTGTTCGACAGTCTGCTTTTTGAACTTTACGTGTACCGTCATGGTCAGATGCGAACTGCGCAATTCGTTGAGCATCTTTTGCAAGGTCTCATTCAATTGCGTTTTGTTCGGAGCCGCTTCAGCCTGTGGGCGGTATTGCTCTCGTACCTGTGCCCAATTCACCCCATTGAAGTTCGGATCAAAGAAGTGTTTGTTGACTGCCTCCCAGACCTCTTCAAACACCTTCAGCCGATCTGCGCGTGAAATCGTCAGCGCCTCTGGCGTGTTTTCTTGCGCCACTGCCGACGCAGAAAAGAGCAGCATTGCGAGCAAGACCAAACGTGCGAAGCGCCGACGCATTGCAGGAAATGAACAAGTTCCAAACATAACCATTTAACGTGAGGGAAACTCCACGATTGTGATCCAGGTCGGATTTTGACCCACGGCGTAATCTTTCAACTTGGTCAGCTTTCCTGTTTGGGGCGCGATCCGATAACTCGACAACCGATGCGAACGCTGCCCGGCGACCAGCAAATAACGCCCCGTCGCATCAATGCTGAATGTGCGCGGCTCTCTTTCCGTCGGCACGAATTCAATCAGTGACAAGGTGCCGTCGTCGGCGTTGACCTTGAAGCCAGCCAGCGTGTTTGACGTGCGCTCAGATGCGTACAAAAACCTGGCATCCGGTGTGAGCTGTAAATCTGCCGCTGCGATGCGGCCGGTCGTGCCGGGAAACAATGCGTTGACAGATTGTTTTTCGGTGAGCTGCCCTTTGTTCCCATCCCAATCAAACACGTGGATGGTCGCGTCGAGTTCCCCCAATAGGTAAACGCGCTTGCCATTTGGATGAAAGACGAAATGGCGCGGACCGGTTTTCGCTTTGACCGAAGCCGCAGGCGGCGTGTTGGCTGCGAGGCGTCCGGTTTTGGCGTCAAATTTGAAAACATTCAACAAATCGTTGCCGAGCGTTGCCGCCAGCACAAAGCGGTTTTTGGCATCGGCCAGGATCGAATGGGAATTGGCATGGGGTTCCAGAATTTGCTGGGTTGCCTGCACGACACCGTTGGGGGCGATGGGACTGACCGTGAGTTTGTGACCCTGATAGGACGCCGCAAACAACCAGCGCCCGGTGCGGTCTGTCGCGATGAAAGGCATCGTATCTACCAGCGGGCCGTTGCCCAGGTATTTCAATTTGCCGCTTTGGGCGTCAATGGCATAGGTCACCACCATCTTTGGTTCGCCGCGTGTGGCGACAAACAAAAAGCGCCGATCTGGGCTGAGCGCCATTGGCGTAGACATCCCCGATTTCACGACGCCGGGAATGGCCACTGTTTCAATCAGCGTCAGGTCGCCAGTTTGCTGGTCGAGTCGCAACACGAAAATGTCGTTGCTTTCGGCGTTGCTGACATAAACAAATGTCGCCGCCAAACCGGGCGACGCCAACGCGCTGCCCGCCGCCGCCGCAAACGCCAGCCACAATGCCTGAGTCAGGAATCCGCGCATCAAACGGCGTCTCCTTTGCTCTTTTTCAGGGCGACGGCGTTCATGCAATAGCGCAATCCGCTGGGCGGAGGGCCGTCCGGGAATACGTGCCCCAGATGCGCGTCACAAGTGTTGCAAAGCGTTTCTACGCGCGACATGCCGTAACTGTTGTCTTCGTGATAGGCAATTGCGTTTTCCTTGATCGGTTGCGTGAACGAAGGCCAGCCCGTGCCGCTTTCGAATTTCTCGCCAGCGTCAAACAGCAATGTGCCGCAGCACACACAGGCATACAGCCCCGGCTCGAACAGGCTGCACATTTCGGAACTGAACGGGCGTTCCGTGCCGTGCTGGCGCGTGACGTAATACTGTTCCGGCGTCAATTGCGCCTGCCATTCCGCATCGGTTTTGGTCACTTTCTGGTCAGGCGGAAGATTGGCAATCCTCGCCATCCGAAGCACATCTAACCACGTCAACAACATTACACATTCCTTTTGAGAAGATTTTTCGCGTTATTCACGCGTGATGAAATTGTCTGTGTTAAAGAGCACGCGCGTTGCGGCAGTAAGGGCTGCCGCTTGCGCCTGGCTCAATCCGGCGTTCGTCAATTCCTGGCTGGCCAGCGCTGATGCCGAAGCCGGTTGACTGGTGAATCCT
>JAEUQO010000213.1 GCA_016789605.1 Acidobacteriota bacterium | reverse complement strand
CCGATTTCGACCGCCGGATTACCGCGCCCGACCACATCGCCCGCGAGCTGTTCGACGATGAACCGGTTGAAGGGCTTATCTTCGTTAAAGCTGCGAATGACGTAATCGCGATATTGCCAGAGGTTGTTGATGATGTGATTTTGCTCGAAGCCTTTGCTTTCGCCAAAACGCGCCACGTCCAGCCAGTGACGTCCCCACTGTTCGCCGTAGTGCGGACTGTTAAGCAAACGATCCACCAGCCGTTCGTAAGCGTCCGGCGATTGATCTTTGACGAAAGCTTCGACGTCTTCGGGCGTCGGCGGCAACCCGGTCACGTCATAACTGACGCGGCGAATGAGCGCGCGCCGGTCTGCTGGAGCGCTCGGTTGCAGATTGCGTTCGGCAAGTTTGGCAAAGATGAAGCGGTCAATCGGCGATTTGGCCCAGGCGGCGGGAATGCCTTGTGGCGTCGGCGGTTCGACAGCGACGAGCGGTTGCAACGACCACCACGATTTGTCGGCGCGCCGGGCTTCGGCAACGGCCCTGTCGATTTCTGGCCAATTGGCGCCGGCGTCAATCCAGGCTTTGAGCAACGCAATTTCACGCGCCGAAAGTCGTTCGCCTTTGGGCGGCATCATTTCGGCTTTGTCGGTGCTGGTGATGCGGCGAAAGAGTTCGCTGGCGTTACTCTTTCCCGGCACGATCACTTTCATCGCCGCCGCTTTTTGATCCAATCGCAAACCGGCTTTTTGCGCAGTCGCGCCGTGGCATTCACCGCAACGCCCGAGCAGCAGCGGGCGAATGTCACGCTCAAAATCAACCGCTGACTGTTGCACAGCAATTGCCGAAAGTTCGCTGGCGGAAAACGCGCCAAACAACGACGCAAACACGACACACAAGAGTTTGACCCATCGAATGTTTGCCATATTGTTTACTTGGTTGTTGCTACGGAAGAGCAAAAACGAAAATCGCTGATTGGGAAGCGATGGCGACGTACTGCTTGCCATTGACTGCGTAAGCCATTGGCGAAGCCACGATGCGCGCGCCGGTGTAATAATGCCACAAATATTTCCCAGTGCGACTGTCGAGCGCGATCAAATTGCCGTCGTTTGACGAAGCAAACGCGACCCCACCCGCTGTCGCCACAACGCCAGTCGAAGACGCTCCGACCTGTAACGGGAAATTCCATTTCACCGCGCCGGTTAACGCATCCAGCGCGCGCACTGACCCCGGCGCTCCGTTGGCGTCCACCTCGACGCCACCGCCAGTGTAGCCCTGTCCAGGGACGGGGCTTTTCGTCACGCTGGTGTAGGTTGCGCAGGCTTCGCGGACGGAAACCAAAAAGAATCCCGTAGCCGGATCATACGAAGGCGATCCCCAGTTGGCGGTGCCCGCGGCATCCGGGCAAACGTGATTGCCTTCGGGTGTAGGCGTCGTGTTCGGCAAAACAATCGGTCGGCCTTGGGCGTCCAAGCCTTTCGCCCAGGTTTGTTTGGCGAACGCCTGTCCGGTCAGAAACTCGCCGGTTTCGCGATCAAGCACGTAATAAAACGCATTGCGTTGTGCCGTGACGAGCAACTTGCGTTTTTTGCCGTTGACCACGCCGTCAATCAGTACGGGGGTTTCGTTCGCATCCCAGTCGTGAACGTCGTGCGGCGTAAATTGAAACCACCATTTCATTTTGCCTGTCGCTTCGTCCAGCGCCACGACCGAGCAGGAATACAGATTGTCGCCGCCGCGCACGCTGCCGTCGTAATCCGGCCCCGGATTGCCCGTCGTCCAAAAGACTGTTTTGGTTTCGCTGTCGTACGTCCCCGTCATCCACGTTGGTGCGCCGCCAAAATCCGCCGCGCTCTCGGGAATCCAGGTTTTGCGATTCGGATCGCCCGGTTGCGGCGTAGTGTAAGTCCGCCAAAGCTTTTTGCCCGTCGCCGCGTCAAAGGCGTCAATGAAGCCGGTCAACGCGCATTCGCCCGCCGTCACGCCGACGATGATTTTGCCGTCAATCGCGAGGGGCGCGTGCGTATTGGAAATGCCTTTGCGGTAATCGTCCTGTTCGACATCCCAAATAATATTGCCGCTTTTGGCGTCAAAGGCGATCAAGTGCATGTCCAGCGTCGCCAGAAACACGCGGTCACCGAGCACGGCCAAACCACGATTGGTCATCACCGTGCAATGACTGGCCACGGCGGGCAATCGGCGTGTGTATTTCCAGATGACTTGCCCGGTGCGCGCATCCAGTGCCGTGACATTGCTCAACGGCCCCGTGACGAACATCATCCCATCCACCACAATCGGCGTGGTCTCAACTGTCGTGCCGCCAAGTTGCGCCGTCCACGCGGATTTGATCGAAGCCACATTCGCCGGTGTGATTTGCTTCAAGCCCGAATAATGCGTGCCGCGCAAATCCCCCCAGTACGTCAGCCAGTTTTGCGGCTCGGCTTGGGCGTTGCTCAGTCGGGCAAAACTCACGTTGAAATCCGCTGCCGGTTTCCAATTTGGATCAGGCGAATAAACCTGCGGCGCGGTCAGCAAAAAGGCCAGCACATCGGCGCGGTCTTTGTCACTCAAAGTCGGATGAGCTTGTTCGGAAGTTTTGCTGCTGACTTCGCGCTTGTTCAGGAAATGCCATTTGCGAGCTGTGTCCATCAACCGCAGCGTGAAGGTGTCTTCGCCTTTTTGAATACCGCGAATCGTCGCGCCCGAAGCCAAACGCGCTTCAGTCATTTTGATCGGCGCTTGCATCTGTTTAGTGAGCTGCGCCGACTGATGGCGGCTGCGAACGTCGGTCAAGTCTGTCGCCAGAATGTCGCCGCGTCCCCCAAACATATGGCACGTGCTGCATTTGGCCGCGCCGAAAAACAGTTGCCGCCCGGCGTCCGCATTTCCAGCCAGACTCTCGCCTTTCGCTTTGCCGGAAAGCGTTCGCAGAAAGGCGATGACCTGTTTCGCTTCCGTTTCGGTCAACGCGATGGCAGGCATTTGCGTGCCGGGAATGCCTTTGACGATATTGCGGATCAAGTCTTCATCCGTCCCGCCGTGTTTCCATTGCCCGCTGGTCAGATCGGGCGCGCGTCCGCCTTTGCCCGTGTCGCCGTGACAGGCAGAACAATTCTGGGCAAACAGCTTTGCGCCCTCTTTGATCGCCACACTGTTTTGACCGGTTTGCTCCGGGTGTTGGGTTAGCGCCAACCCGCAGCAAACAAGCAACAATAACAACGCAAAGCCAAATCGTTTCATACGCCCTCGGGGTGTGTTCAATCTCTGCGGCTACGGTGTCGCATTGGCAGTCAGCCGGGTGATGCCCGGAGTCGCCATCGGCATCGCGGGCCTGGATAGCAACTCGATGAAGTCGTGCATAAACGCCGGCACAAAATCATTTTTCAGAAACGCCGCGTGCCAGCGCCGTCGCAGACCGTTTTTGGTAACAGAACGCGCGATGAGCGTTCCGGCGTCTAGTTGTTCCTGTACCACCCAACGCGCCAACACGCCAATGCCGATGCCTGCTTTGACCAATTCGACAATCGCTTCGGTCAGTTGCATCTGGGTCAAACGCGCAGGCGAAACGCCCGCAGGAATCAAAACGTGTTGATACAAATGGCTGTCTTTGGGTCCGACGTACAAAATCAAATGCTGGCCCACAAAATCGCGCGCGCGCAAATACGGACGGTCAGCCAGCGCGTGCCCGGGCGGCATTATCGCGACCAGTTCATCCTGGAAAAGCGGTTTGTAATGCAGTCGCTTGTCGCGCTCTTCGGTCGAAACAATCGCCAGATCAATTTTGCCATTGAGTAAAGCAGGCAATGGGTCGTGCGTGGATTCAGCCAGAATTTTAACTTCGACGTCGGGATACCGAAGACTGAAGTCGCGAAACAATTCTGGCAACCAGTGATAGCAAGTGTAACATTCTGTGCTCAAACGTAGCATCCCATGTTGACCAGCACACATTTGTTTCAGGTCATCTTCTGCGCGTTTGAGCTCTTCCAAAACCTGCCGCGCGCTATGCAATAGCCGCTCACCCGCCTGAGTCAAAATCATTTTCTTGTTGAGACGGAAAAAGAGCGGCGCGCCCAATCTCTCTTCGATGTCGCGCAATTGGTGGCTCAGCGCCGATTGTGTCAGGTGCAATCGCTCGCCCGCCTTGGTCAGACTTTTCTCTTCGGTCACGGCGACGATCAATTTCAGATGGCGAATGTCCAGATTCATTGCTTGACCTCCTGTGAAATGCGAATGAGGGTAATTCATCAAAACAATGAAAACAATGCGTTTTCTTCACCAACAAAATCTGCGTATGATCCTGGCGCAGAGAATCAATTCCTAAAGGAGCAGCACAACGCATGAATCTGAGCTATCCCATCGGTGAGTTTGCCGCCAAACCGGTCATCAACGAATCTGAACGGCAGGCGTTGATCGCCAGCCTGGCTGAAACACCGACTCGCTTACAGGCGGCAATTGCGGGACTGACACAAGAACAACTGGAAACACCCTATCGCCCCGAAGGCTGGACCGTGCGCCAGACCGTGCATCATCTGGCTGACAGCCAGGTGAATGGTTATATCCGTTTCAAGCTTGGCCTGACGGAAGAAACGCCCACCATCAAACCCTATGCGGAAAAACTGTGGGCGGAACTGGCGGATGGGCAATGTGCAGATACGGGAATTTCGCTGCAATTGCTCGACGCGGTGCACCAACGCTGGACGTTTCTGTTACACGCAACACCACCAGAAGCCTTTGCCCGCCAGATACGTCATCCCGAATACGGCGAAATGTCGCTCGACACCGTGTTGCAGTTGTATGAGTGGCATGCACGACATCACCTCGCCCACATCACGTCATTACGCCAGCGCCAGCATTGGTAAACCCGACTATCAATGGACCAAAAGACGACGGAGGGGGTTGCAATGGAAACAATTTTATCTGACGTGCGCATCGCGTTGCGCGGCATCGCGAAACGACCGGGCTTTAATCTGGTCATCATCCTTACCCTGGCTTTGGGCATCGGCGCCAATACCGCGATTTTCAGTGTTGTGCACGCCGTCTTGTTATCCGCGCTGCCCTATCCGCAAGCGGATCAACTGGTCTCGTTGTCTTCAAAAGTCGAGTTGAAAAACCTGACGCAGCAACCGGTGTCTTATCTGAATGCGCGTGACTGGATCAGACAAAACCAGAGCTTTGCCCAGATGGCGGCGTTACGCAGCGAAAATCAGAGTCTCACCGACGGCACAGAACCGCTGAGAGTCAATACAGTGCGCGCGTCCGCCAACATTCTGACACTGCTCGGTGTGCAACCGGCGCTGGGGCGCGATTTTCGCCGCGATGAAGAGCAACCGGGACATGAAACTGTTGCGCTTATCTCTCACGACTTGTGGCAACGTCGTTATAGTGGAGACCCAGGCATTCTTGGTCAGAAAATCCCTCTCAATGGCAAAACCTATACGGTGGTTGGCGTGTTACCCGCCTGGTTAAAACAGCCCGGAGTGACGTTGCCGAGTTTGCCTCCCACCGGCGCAGACGTGTGGATTCCCCTCGTGCCGAACAACTTTGAGCTAGATCGCAGCTTGCACAATTTGCGCGTGATTGGGCGCTTAAAGCCTGGTGTGGCGCTGGCGCAAGCCCGCGAAGAAATGAACACCATTGCGGCACGGCTGGAGCAGGAATATCCGGCCATCAATGCGAACATCGGCAGCGAAGCGATTCCGCTGCACGAACAAGTGGTAGGAAAAGTAAGTCAGGCATTGTGGATGTTGACGGCGGCGGTAGGGCTGGTGCTGTTAATTGCCTGTGTCAACGTCGCCAATTTATTGCTGGCGCGCGCCGCCAGCCGCCAAACAGAAATTGCCATCCGCACAGCATTGGGGGCGACGCGCGGCAGATTGATTGCACAAATGCTGGCGGAATCTGTTGTCTTGAGCCTGGCTGGAGGGGTGTGCGGAGTATTGTTGGCCACCTGGGGCGTACCGTTACTGACAAAGATGAGCGCGGTTCCGCGCGCCGACGAAATTGGCATACGGTTGCCCGTGTTGCTCTTTGCGCTGCTGATCTCGCTGTTGACGGCGCTCGCATTCGGGTTGTTGCCAGCCCTCAAAACGTCGCGCAGCGATTTGGTCAGAGCGCTCAAAGATGGTCGAAAAGGTGGTGCAGGTGTGGCGCATCGCCGTTGGCTGAACGCGCTGGTCATTTCAGAAATCGCACTGGCGATGGTACTGCTGATTGGCGCAGGGTTGTTGTTACGCAGCTTTCACGCGCTCAGCCAAAGCGATCCAGGGTTTCGCACCGAGGGCGTACTGACCGTCGGCGTCCCCTTGCCGGACAGTTCGTACCCGGATCAAGTGCGCCAATTGCAATTTTTCGAGCGTGCGTTTGCTTCGCTCAACAGCGTGCCCGGCGTACAAAGCTCGGCGGCGATCTTTGGGCTGCCAATCCTGGGATTTGCGACTGCGACTTTTACAACGCAGGGCAACCCGGTGCCTGCCGGACAAGAGCCGGTTGCCGATTTTCGCACCATCAGCCCGGATTACTTTCGCGTAATGGGAATGCCGTTGCGCCAAGGCAGAGAGTTTTCCACGCGCGATACGGCAGAAACGACCGACGTCATCATCGTCAACGAAGAGCTGGCACGACGCCAATGGCCGGGGGAAAGTGCGCTGGGCAAGCGGTTGCAAATTTCTGCTGAAACTACGCGTTGGCGCGAAGTCGTCGGCATCGTGGGCAACGCTCGGCTGACCAATCTGGAAACACCGATTGATCCGGCGATATACGTTCCTCAAACACAAAACAGTTGGCCCAATGCCTTACGTCTGAGCTCGTTTGTGGTGAAAACGCCGGGCGATCCACAGCCAATCGCCCCGGCAGTGCGCAGTGCGTTGCGCGCCCTTGACCCGTCATTGCCGGTCGCGCAAGTGCGCACGATGGAAAACATTGTGTCGGAATCGCTGGCACAGCGGCGGTTCAATCTGGCGCTGTTGCTGCTTTTCGCAATAGTCGCTGGCGCACTAGCGATCATCGGTATCTATGGCGTGATGTCGTATGGCGTTGCCCAGCGCAAACAAGAACTCGGCGTGCGGCTGGCGCTGGGCGCACAGCGTTCAGAAATCACGCGTATGATTGTGCTGGAAGGAAGCACGTTGGCGCTGACTGGCATCGGCCTTGGTCTGGTTGCGGCGTTTGCCGCTACACGTCTAATGGCAGGGTTGTTAGCGGGAATCAGTGCGACTGACCCCGTGGCGTTTTTCAGCATAGCGGCAGGATTATCCACGGTGGCAATGCTCGCCAGCTATCTGCCCGCCCGGCAGGCGGCAAAAGTTGACCCAATGATCGCGTTGCGAGCAGATTAGCGCAGCCCCCGGATAAACATTCACCGCGAGACAGATTCATTCATCGCAAACGAATCTGATATTCCTCTGGCTTGAGGGCGGCTTCCCATTGGCGACCGCCCTCGACCACGATTCGCATCGTCGCGCCAGGACGCAACGGATTGCCCGCATCGAGAACGACCAGCACAGTGCGCTCCCCTGCCAGCACAGTACGTTCCCCTGAATGCTGGCTTACGCGCATGCGCGCGGTAAAACTCGCCCACTTGTTGGCGACTTGCAGCAATCCGGCTTCGAGCAAACGAAACTCCTCGTTTGTCTTCGGATCGCGGAAACGTAGCGTGCCGCGCATTTTGCCGCTAGCGACCTGACTCAATTGTGCGTTGAAGTCATTGGCCTTGACCGACAAAGCGCGCCCAGGCATCAGCGTCATCGGACGACTGGGCAAATCAGAAGTACGAACCAGCACGCGCCCGGCTTTTTCTCCCGTGGCTTTGCCATCGCGCAAAGCAAACTTGCCATTCACCAGCACGTGCCGCATCCCGACAGATTCCAGCGTCGGTTGCTGATAGGTTGCGTGATCAATAATCGTTTTGGGATCGAAGACAGCAATGTCGGCGACCATGCCCACAGCCAGAAATCCGCGCTCAGCAATGCCGATAATGCTGGCGGGCAAACCTGTCATCTGGCGTATGGCGGCTTCCAGCGTCATGGCTTTTGTTTCGCGCACGTAACGGCCAAGCACGCGCGGAAAAGTTCCGTAATAGCGCGGATGCAAACCGGGGTGCGGTTCTGTCGCGCCGCAATCACACGAAACAGCGCTGCCGGGGAACTTCAGCAATGCAACCAAATCGTTTTCCGCGCCAAAAGTCATGATCGCCATGGGGCTGCCGGCTTCCAACATGCGCATTATCGTCTCGCCCGCGCCTGCGTTGTATTCGCGCATATATTCAACAAAAGGGCGCTGCGAAGACGACACATAAATGTTTTCGGGTTTGAGCACGCGCGCTTTGAGCGCCGTTTCAATTTCCTGTGCAATGCGCGGTCGCAGCGTTGGATCGGCAAAGCGTTTCAACATTTCCGCCCGCCCGCCTTCGACCGCCCAGGCCGGAACGAACAACGCCCCCAAACCGGTTTGGCCTGCCAGATAGGGATAAATGTCTGCGACCGTTTCATGCCCGCGCGCCGAAGCCGCGCGCATCATTGCCAGAGCTTTTGCCGCGCTGCCCTGCTCGTGACCTTGCACTTTCATATGCGTGATGACCGGCATCACGTCGGTCATTTCACCGATTTCGATGGTTTCGCTGATGGCTTTCAAACTGCTGAAATTGTGTTCGGGCGTCAATCGGTCGTGATTGGGAAAGTTTGTGCGCCAAGGCTGGGCAGCTTGCATGACGGCGATGACTTCGTCAGTGCGCGCAAAATAACCAGGCTTGTAATCCAACCCGGCAGAAACGCCCCACGCGCCTTGTTTCAGGTTGTCGGTCAACAAATCACGCATCTTTTGAATTTCTGCGGCATCGGGCCGACGATCCGTTTGCCCAACCACCGAAGCCCACACGGAATTGAATCCGACGTATCCGCCCAAATTCACTGCCAGGCCTGCCGCGCTGAAATAGCTGAGTTGTTTGCTGATGCTCAAACTGCTCGCGCCATCGGCGTTGATGATCTCGGTCGTGACGCCTTGCGTCAGCATGTTGACCGCTGTTTTCACGCCAGCCAAAGTCGCGTGGCTGTGCAAATTGATAAACCCCGGCGCGACCACCAAACCGCTGGCATCTATCTCGACAGCAGCCTGGCTGTTGCGCAAATTGCCGATGCGGTGAATGAAGCCGCCACGCACGGCGATGTCGGCACGATACCCCGGCGCGCCCGTGCCATCCACGATCACTCCGTTGCGAAAAATGATGTCATAGGATTCAGCCGCGCGCTGCGCCGGTGGCAACAACAGCGACGACGCCAAAAACAAACACAGGAACAGATGTCTCATAAGCGTTGATGATTTGTTCATTGCTCAAAATCGTCTGCCGCGACGTTACGAATGCGCGAACCGTGATTCACGTTGAACCGCCCGGCGTCGTCAAACGAAGTTATCAAGGCAGGCAAAATGCCGCATAACGGTGTTACTTCGAATTTCCGTTGCGCTTGGTGTCAGTGAATGAGTCTTTGCCATCGGTCAGCCATGCCAGACTGAACCGTGCCAGCGTCAGCGTCGTGTTGCGAAAGAGATTTCCGCCCGGCGTGACGGTTTCATACAAACAGTAAATGACGCCGTCTGTTCCTACGGCCAGGTCACTGTACCCGCTCCAACTCGGCTCGATGGTTTTGTTGACCGGCCAGGTCGCTCCTTCGTCATAACTGAGCTTAACCGACAGATTCTTGCGCTCGCGCGATTTGCCGGGCGTCGTGTCACCGTCGGCGCGCGTCAGGTTGTGCGGGTTGGCAAACAGAAGGCGGTTGCGTTGCGGTTTGGCGCTCAACCGCACCAGACTCGCCGCACAGATCGGTTCGACTAGTTGTTCGTGAAAGACCGGTTTCGTCCAACCAGTTGCGCCATCCCGGCTGAAGCTAATGACGCGCCGTTGCGCTTTGGATTCGCTGCGTGCATTGAACAGCACGCGTCCATCGGCCAGCTCGACAACCAACGCTTCGCTGGGGTCAATCAACTCTGCTGAATTGCGCCCGACGAAACCGCCTGCTTGCCAGGTTTTGCCGTGATCATCGCTATAGATCACTGCATTGTCAGAAGGATGGTGCGCGCTTTTCCCCGTCGAAGTCGAAAGCCAGACCGGCACAACCAGCCGTCCGCGACGCAATTGAATTCCGTGCGTCGGCCCAGTGGCAATCACCTTCCAGTCATATTCATGGCGAAATTGTTCAAAAGTGCTGGTGATCTCGACCGGCGCGGAAAACGTCACGCCGTCGTCATCGCTGCGCAGATAGAAACAGCGTGCGTATTCCAAACAGAACAGAAAATGAACTGCGCCGTTGCGATCTGCGATGGCGACCGGATTGTTATAAGTCAATCCATCCTGATTCACCGACGCCTCGCGGGCCGCCGCTGGGTTTCGTCGTGCGCCGGGAATTTGCGCGAGTTTGCGTTGTTCCGCCCAGGTTCGTCCGCCGTCGGTCGAACGCTTCAAAACGATGTCAATCGCATCCCAATCGCCCCTGCCAGTGCGGCGGGCTTCGCAATACGCCAACAGCGTGCCGCGCCGCGTGACAATCAACCCCGGAATCCGGTACGAGGCATAGCCGTTGGAATTGGCTGCAAAAACCGCTTGCGTTTCCAGCTTGGGCGCAGCGACTTGAGACGCGCCAACCGCGTGCCAATCCATCAAGCCGGTTAGCGAGAATCCGCCCGCTGCCGCGACAAATGAGCGGCGCGTAAGCAACGGGGTAAAACCTGTGCGATTCATCTCACTCACCTTTCTTCACAAGTTGTACAAGCGGCACGACGTGCCAGGACCTGGTCCGCTGTCCGGGCAAAGCGCTCATCGTCGCTCAGGTTTTGAGAAATATGTGATACCGCGAGTGTCGAACTGGGCGCGATTGTAAGCGACGCAGCCAAAAAGCGCCGCACAAGTTGCGACAGAAAACTTCTTCGTGACGGTTTTCTTCGCCTTGGGATAAGATGCGTTTCGGCTGGGAAACCAGCGCACCGATTCTGAAAACACCTTCCCCTTTGTCACATGAGAAAACGATTCTTCCTGCTTGCTGTGTTGTTCCTGCTGACGGTTTCAACCGTGGGGCAAACTCGTCCAACGTCGTTGCCGGTACGTATGCAACGTTTGCTGCACCTGCCTAAAGACAACGCGCCACTGAAATCAGAAGTGCTCGCCAAACACACTGACGGTGATGTTGAACTGGAAGACGTTCGCTTTCAGGCAGAACAAGGAATCTGGGTGCCAGCAACAGTGGTCAAACCGTTGCACGCAACAAAGCCGTTGCCCGCGATCATTTGCCTGCCGGGAACCAGCGGGACGCGGCAGCATTTAACCGATGCGCAATTGAAACTGAGCCCCTTCCCGCGTACGGGTTGGGCGCGTGCGCTCGCGCGCGAAGGCTTTGTGACAATCTCGCTCGATTACCGTGGTGCGGATGTGCGCCAGCAGAACATCTTCACTGACGCTGTGCGCGAGCAACTGGCCGGACGCAGCTATATGGGTTTGCTGGTCTATGAAACGATGCGCGCAGTGGATTATTTGCAAACGCGTGCCGACGTAAATCACCAGCGGATCGGCGTGACGGGATTTTCACTCGGCGGGGCCATCAGTTGGTATGCAGCAGCAACCGACCCGCGTTTGCGCGTCGTCGTGCCGGTGTGCAGCGGCGCAGGAACGTATGACGCATTGCTCAATTCGCAACCGCATACGCGCTATCACTCACAATACTTTTATCCGGCAGGATTCCTGCGCACCTTTCCAGGCGATCAACCAGAACTGTTTGCCGCGCTTGCGCCGCGTCCTGTGCTGATCGTAGGCCGCGACCAGGATCAAGGCATGCCGGTCGAAGGTTTGCGCAAACTGGAGCAAGAAGTCCGCGCAGCCTACCAAAAACGCGGCGTAGCGGATCGTTTTGCCGTTCACCTGACACCGGGCGATCACAACTATTCCGAGGAAATGTTTGCCCAGGTCAAACAGTGGTTCAAACGCTTTCTCGCTTAGCCTTCCGAGCTGGCGCAGTCACTGAAACGTAGGCCTCCCCAGACAAGGAAGCAGCTATTTAGGCCGTTTGAACAATAAGGCGAAGTCATTTCCTTCGCTGGTAGGAAATCGCGCCTGGACGAGTTCCCAGCCCTCAGCTCCGTGCTCATTCATAATGATTTGCGCCCTATCCGAACTTCTGGGAATGATCACGATCTTATATTCCCAGGCAGGCTTTGAGGTTTTCACCTTTTGCCCATACACCGTCCAACCTGCCATCATCAGACACAGAGTAAGTAGCGAAACTGAAATCCAACGACCAGTTAACCGCATAAAAGCGTCCTCCTCTATTGAGCTCCTAAAGATTCTGGATGGTGATTGTCGCCAGTCGCGTGCCGCTCTTCGTCAAGCTGAAATTATGGGCGTGGGCCATAAATCGGTTGTGGTTTGCCTGCTTCCAGCGCGCCCAAATCCGGCGCTTTGCCGGTGAAATCGTCGTTCAGGGTTGGCAGTCGGCAACCAGCGTCCACGGCTTTGCTGTTTGGTTTCAGACTGAAATCCAGCGCGCCGAGTTCATACACTTTGTGCGGCTGACTTGGGTCGGGCGGCTGTACGTTTTTGAAGATGTCGTAATCCACCAGAATGCCGTGTGCTTCCTGGCCTGTCGCGCGTTGAAATTCCGCCAGCGTGCGAAAGTTTTGCGGGTCTGTGTTGGTCAGCGCATAGTCGCGCAGCACACCACTGGCCGGAGCCTTCCAAACAATCTGCGGCTTCTCGCTCGTGTTCAGCCGATAGCCGTTGTAATCGAACGACGTGTAGGACGTGTAGGTCAAACTGCCGAGCACAGGTTTGTCAGGATGATTCGTGCCAATCAGCAAATTGTTGCGGTAATGCGAATTGGAATACCCGCGCGCGTTGCTGTTTTCGGCAATGAAGGTATTGTGATACACGAGCACGCCCGCCGGGTTTGCGCCGCCGGTTTTGATTGCGCCCCCCATCGGCACGCTATAAGCGATGTTGCGATAAAAATACGCCGGGCCGCCAAAAACAGGTTGGCCGCTGTATCCATGTTGCGCGGCATTGAAACCTCGGTTGCGCGCCACGCGGATGTTATGCACGCCGCCGTCGGCTTCGACAAAATCATCAATCATCAAATGAATGTCGTTGTTGTAAATGTCTATTGCGACGGCTTTCTGGTCCTGGGCGTCAGGCGGAATGTCATAGGTGCTCAGGCACACGCCGTCGTGAAAATAGGCAATGTAGTTGTGACAGATGACGTGCCCCTGACCGTAGACTTTGATGGCGTAATACGATTTCAACTGCGTCGGTTTGTACTTGCCCCAATTCGACCAGCCGATGATGCGGTTGCGGTCGTCGCGCCCCAAAATCACGTTATCGGCAATATAGAAGTTTTTCGATCCGGCGTATTCGTTCATCACCGCCACGCCGACGTCTTCGATACGGCAGTTGCGCACAACCAAACCGCTGTTTCCCAGCACTTCTTTCTGTCCCGAATAAAACGCGACGTCCGTATTGCGAATCGTCAGTCCTTCGAAATAGTTGTAATCAGCGGCCATCACATCAAACAGGCGAAAGCAGCCGTTACCGTCAAAAATGACTTCGCCATCGCCTGCGCCTTTGATGACGATGGGCTTTTCGGGAGTGCCGTCGCGCGTCAACACATACGCGCCGTCAAACGGAATGCCATACGGCGTGACGTAATCCAGGCGGTCGGCTTTGTAGAGCCCTGCGTGCACCAAAATCACATCACCGGGTTGCACAGGTCGTGTGTGCACGACATCCCAATCACCCAACCCCGGACCGTAATAGGCTTCTTTCAATCCTTTGAATGATGGCTCTTGCTTGGGACCGTCGTAATCGGGCGGATACACGTGCAAGATGCGTCCGCCCGTCGGCAGTTTTGGCGTGCTGCGCGTGGTCACCGTGACTTGTTGTGTAGCTTTGCCGTTGACGCCGTCGGGATCGCTCATCGTGAAGCGGCATTCATAGGAAGTCGCTTCTGCAACATCGAGGATGCTGCCCGCGAACATACGCGGCGTCCAGTATTCCAAGAACTCCCGCGCGCGCCAGACTTTTTCCTCGCCGATGCGCAACAACGGCAACGCTTCGTGCCAGTTCGTTTCGCCAACCTTGCGGTATTGCACAGAGACAGTAGCGTTGCGATTGTCGTCGCCGCTGATCTTCCACTCAAATCCCAGGTTGTGAATGGTGGCAGGCTCAACGATGAATTCGCCCGCGGTCACCGCATTGGAATTTTGCGCGCTGACAGCAGACGCAAACAGAAAAACGGCAATCAGCAACACTTTCATCTCTGCCCCTTTCTGCCCAATCAGGCATAGCAACGAACTTCAAAAATGCGCGCCAGTTTGTCGCCGTTGGTGTCTTTGACGTGAATGCGAACACGTTTGGCCGACACGGCAGCGAACTGATGACGACGCAATCGTTGGTGATTGTTGGCAACGCTGGCCAGCTCGACCCAGTCCTTGCCGTCCTCAGCTTGATACTGCAGCGAATAGGTTTTGACGGTTTCCGGCTGCGGCGCGCGAATGATGCCTTTGTTCGCATTGTCCGAAGACGACAGCGTCAATTCACGAACGAAGCCCGAATCAAACACCAGTTGCACCTGTTTGATTGTTTGCGGTTTATCCCAGGCGAGTTCCAGCCACGCGCCATCCCCAGCCAGCGGCGCAGCCCATTGGTTGGTATATTCCGGCAAGCTGCGCGTCCAACCGTTGATGACGTTGGATGCCTGACAAGCGCCGTCTTCACCTGAAGCTATGACCGTCGCTTTCTTGGCCAGATCGAGCGGGTCTTCGTTTTTCACCCCTTTGATGCTTTGGTCATCGCACAACAAGGTTTGTTGCAACTCTTTCAGCTTCGCCTTGTTTTCATAAAGGCCGCGCGGCAGCAAATTGTTTTTGATGCACAACGCGGCGGCAGTGCCGATGGCCTGCCCTTCGACGGCGCAAGTGCCCATCACGCGCGTCGAACTGAAGGCCGTATGCGTCGCGCTGATGTTGCGTCCGGCCATCAACAGATTGCGAACGTTTTTGCTGTAGAGCGAACGCAGCGGGATGTTGTAAACGCCCGGCAATTTGATCGAAACAAACGGCGGCAATTCGGGATTTTCAAATCCGGTGGGCGGATGTTCGTCCAGATTCCAGCCGCCGATGCAGACGGCGTCTTCAAATTCGCCGTTCAAGCCCATCAAATCCATTTGCGTCAGCCAATGATCGCCGGCCAATCGGCGCGCTTCGCGCTTGCCCGGCAGCATGCCAACCCAATCCATTGCCCAGTTGGCCGAAGACGGGAACTTGCCGGAGTTTTTGATGTAATCCCACACGCCCATGACGATGCCCAGCAATTCAAACCGGATGCGTTCGTTGTCGCGCACGGTGTTGAGATGTCCTCCCCATTCGATCCACCAATAGCCGTATTCCCACGAACTGATGCCGCGTGATTTCAAATCTTTTTCGGTGATCTTGCGTGCCCATTTCGGCGGCGTGAAGGGCATGGGTTTTCCGTAATCGCGCGACGTAAACAGAATGCTGCATCCTTGCGTTTTGTTATCGGCGGTTTCCGGCGCAAGCGATTCACCGTGATCGGCGCGGGATTCGTGGCCAACGCGGTATTCTGCGCCTGCTTCCACACCCAGACGGCTGTCACCCGTGCAATCGGCAAAGAGTTTCGACGTGATGCGGTAAATGTGTTCTGTTCGGTCGCAACGCGCCAACACGCGCTGAATCATGTTGTCTTTGACTTCGGCGGAATAGAGTGCGGTTTCCAGCAACAAGGTGATGTTCGGTTCGCTGACGACTTTGTCATAAAGCAACAAATCCCACAGCTCCCAACATCGCTGCGGATTGTTGGCGGCGTCATCCAATCGGAACTCTTCCAGCAAACCGCCTTCGCGCCAGCCGGGACGGCCTTTGTGATTGTTCGCGCCGACCACGTGCATTTTGATTTCGCTGGACGAATTGCCGCCCAGGCGCGAACGATCCTGCACCAGCACGACTTTGGCTCCGTGGCGCGCGGCGCT
>JAEUQO010000208.1 GCA_016789605.1 Acidobacteriota bacterium | reverse complement strand
GCCAGCTTTGCGCAATAGCGGTTTGCTGATTGAGCTTATTTCCGGGCCACACGCAACAGCGATTTGCTGAGGTCGTCTATTTCGCCGCTGCTTTCAATCCCTTTCAAAGTCAGCACGTAATCGCCCGAAGCCAGCTTTTCGGCAGGTACTTTGACGGCAAACGTCGCCAGTTCTTTGGCCGTTTGCGGTTTGACGTCGGCTTGCCGCCAGACAACGTTGCCGCCTGCCGCTTGCAAAGTCAGCTCATACCGCTGGTAATCCAGCGCATCGGTTTGCAACCGCAGTTGCACCCACTGCACGGCGGTGGGCAATTGCACAGGCGTCACCGTTCCGGCAGTCCGGCCACGACGGCCAACCGAAGAGAGCAGCACGGTCACCAACCCAGGCGCAGGCTGACTGGTTTGTTGCGCAGTTTGCGTTTGCGCCAATTCAGCGTTCACCGGCGAAGCGCTGGCTGCGGGCGTCGCGGTGGCATCGGCAGCCGAACGCGGCAGAACCTGTTGCGCGACTTGAACCGAATTTCCCTCGTGTTGCAATTGACGGGTTTGCCACCACAACCAACCGCTCAACACGGTCAACAACACGGCGGCGGCACCGCCAGCCCAGGCCAATGTCGGCATTTGAACGGCGCTCAGCAAACGCTGCCACCAACTCGGTGCCGTGTTCGTTTCGTGCGCGACGAACGCTGACGCAGGCGCAAGGTCTTCGATCTGGGAAAGCAGCACTTTGGCCGCGGCCACGCGTTGACGGCGTTGCGGGTGCGCCAGATAGTGCGCGATAAATTGCGTGCGTGTTTGTGCTGGCAGACGATCCCGCAGGTAATCGTCAATCAGTTCATTTTCGCATTCGACGAGTTGGGCAAATGCTGCCGGGTTTTGAAAGTATTGCTCTTCCAGCGTTGCGCGTTCGGTTTCGGGCAACGTCCCCAACAGGTATGCGACAAACTCTTTTTGATAATCTCCGTAAGCCATGACGTCCTCACTCTAACCATACTTCAGGGATTTAGTTGTTCTTTTTGCGACTTCAGGGGAGAGAAGCGGGCTTGTCGTTCAGTAGTGGAGACAGGTGGTAAATCATGTCGCAGTTTTTTTGCGCAGGCATTTTTCGATGCATTCCTGCAACTTGTCGCGCAACCGTTGCGCGCGGTTCCCCAAGGCATTGCGCGGGATGCCCAATCGTTCGGCCAAGGCTTTGCGACGATTGATCTTATCTCGTTTGTCGTCACGGTAAAATTCGATGATCAGTTCGCGGTTTTGGGGGGTCAATTCGGCCAAACACACATTCAGACAACGGCGGCGTTGGTCGTCTTCGGGCGCATCGTCGTCATCCACGGGAGCGACAGGTTCGCGCTCCATATCGTCCAGGGCGACCCAACGCTGATCCGGTTTTTTGAGGGATTCTTTGAAAACGAGTTGCGCGATGCGGTAGCAATATCCGCCAAGATTCAGAATTTCGACGCCTTCGTCTAATTTTCGAGCGGCGCGCAGAAGCGTTTCATCGGTCAGGTCTTCTGACGAATACCGCGCGCCATTCCATTCAAAATAGCGCGTCAGGGTTCGGCGCAAATCTTCGTATTTTTGCCCGGCCAGGTCTGGGTCTGCATCCAGGCACTGCAAAAGCCGCGTCAAGGCGGTTTCGGTCAACGTCCAGCTCATGCCGTCTGCCTTCGTGTTTCGTTGTCAGTGATGTGATGGATCAAGGGTTAGGGGTATCACAGCGCACAGCGCAAACGCAACCAATGCAACAAGAAAGCTGCGTGTAGCGGCAGACGGCGAGCGGTATGGCCAAGCGCATTACGCCGCAGCAATCAGCTCTGCGGCTTTTTCGGCAATCACCAGCACGGGTGACTGTGTATGTCCCGTGATTTCCAGAGGGATGATCGAAGCGTCCACGACACGCAAGCCCTCAATGCCACGCACACGCAATTGCGGATCAACCACCGCCAGCGCATCCGTGCCCATCTTGCAGGTTCCAACCGGGTGATAAATCGTGTCGGCGGTTTGCCGTATGTGCGCAGCAATACCTTCGTCAGATTTCGCGGCTTCGCCCGGCCACCATTCCTTGCCCCGCAACCGGTCAAACGGTTTTGCGTTGAGAATCTCGCGCGCCAGTTTCACGGCTTCGATACAGGCGGCCAGGTCTATTTCCGACGCCAGATAGTTTGGCTGAATCGCCGGTGTGGCCAAAGGATCGTTCGATTTCAGTTTGAGAAAGCCCCGGCTTTCCGGCTTTTGCAATGCAATGCCAATCGAAAAACCATGCAAATCAGGATTGGCAAATCCGTTGTCCATGTAAAACGTCGGCGCAAAGACCAGTTCGATGTTGGGAATGGTTGCGCCATTCACACACAAAAACGCACCGGCTTCGGCGACGTTGGAAGTCAGCGGTCCTTGTTTGAACAAAAGATATCTGAGGATGTTTTTGATGGTGTCGGCTTTGTACAACCCCATTGCTTGTTGGCACTGATATTCGACGCCAATCAGCAAATGGTCTTGCAGGTTTTGGCCGACGCCGGGCAAATCAACCACCACGGGAATATCCAGCGCGCGCAATTGTTCTGCCGGGCCAATGCCCGACAGCAACAGAAGCTGCGGCGAATTGATCGCGCCGCCCGCCAGCAGGATTTCGCGGCTGACAGTGACTTGTTCGGTTTTACCATTGTGAATGAATTCGATGCCCGCGGCTTTTTGATTGGCAAACAGCACGCGCGTCACGTGCGCGCCGGTTTTCACCGTCAGATTCGGGCGCGAAAGCACCGGTTTGAGAAATGCCGCCGCCGTGCTGTGCCGCTTGCCGTCTTTTTGCGTGACTTGAAAAAGGCCCACGCCTTCCTGCGAAGCGCCATTGAAATCGTCGTTAAACGGCAATCCGGCGTCTTGTGCGGCTGCCAGGAACTTATGCGTCAGCGGATCAACACAGCGTTGATCGGCGATATTCAGTTCTCCGCCCTGTCCATGAAACTGATTTGCGCCGCGTTCGTTGTGTTCGGACTTTTTGTAATAGGGCAGGATGTCGGCATAGCGCCAACCGTCCATTCCCCAGCTGTCATGATCAGCAGCATTGGCGCGGCTATAGACCATTGCGTTGATGGAAGTCGAACCGCCCAGCACTTTGCCGCGCGGCCAATACATCTGGCGTTGATCCATATGCGCCAGCGGTTCGGTGTAATACGCCCAGTCACATTCTGATTTGAACAGTTTGTTGAAGGCCGCCGGAATATGGATTTCCTGCTTTTTGTCGGGGCCACCCGCTTCGAGCAACAAAACCTTGACCGAGGCATCAGCGCTCAACCGATTGGCCAACACACAACCAGCGGCTCCCGCTCCCACAATGACGTAATCAAACATAGGCACTTTTCTCTTCGTTTCTGAAAATCTGACCACCCTATTTGCGCGGTGATTTGCTTAGCGGGCCAACCGCAACACATTACGCGCCGTCGTGCCGATTTCTTTTCCGGCTTGATCCAGCGCCACCACACGCCAGTGCAAATTGCCTGCGCCGGCTTTGTCTTTTAACCAGGACGGCGCGCGGTATACACGCACAGCCGGTTTCAACACCGCCGAGTGAAGCAACTTTCCTGCGTCGTCTTCGATTTCCAACCGATAAAGCTTGGCCAATGGCATTTCGGTCCAGGCAAATTCCGCGACCTGTCCGCTGGGCACGGTTGTACCGTCTTTGGGCAGAATTGACAAGAATTGGCCTGCCGCCGGAGCGTCTTGTGTGTTGTCACCGCCCCCCACGACATAGCGCAGCACCGGCAAGGGAAAGCCCGCCGCTGCGCCGCTGTTGACGACGCTGTTGCCTGCGCCGACGACCGACAAATCAGACGCATTCACGCCGTCATCCGACGCTTCGATACGCAGCAACAGCAGGTACTGCCCCGGCACTTGCGTGGGCAAGCGGGAAGCGTCAGGCCCTTGTAACGTGTAGCGCCCGCCTGACGACAAAAAGACATTGAAACGCGAAAGCGGCGTAAAGCGCGCTTGCGAGCCGCGCTCTTCGACCGGCAACGAAGCTTCCGGCAACAAATCGCGTTCGGTCGGTTGCGGATCGCCGGGGCGCACGACTTCCCACCGTCCGCGCAAACGTCCCGAACCGGTGTATTTGATTTCGGCGCGCACGGGCGGCATTTTCTTGCCCGGTTCCAGAAACAACACCTGCGGCTCTTGTCCGCTGGCGGCAATGCCTGTACTTGCGCCAAATCCCAATTGCACATCCGTCAGCGAAAACGGCGCGGCAATGCCGTTGCCCGTCAATCGCATGGAGACAACCACAAACTGATCGGCCAGGCCGGGGCCTTCAAAACGACGCACGTAAAAAAATTGCGAATCCTGACCGGCGGCGGCGGCTTGATAGGCTTTGCGCGCAACCGACGCGGGCACCGACACGACATCGGTATAGGCGTTTGTGCCGCTGCGGCGTGACACGTCAAACCGACGCGGCAACGTGCCGTAGATTGTTCCTGGCACACAACTCAGCCCCAGCGCCGGGGTCGCCGGTTGCACTTCGCCGCACCAGGCTGTTTCTGCCGGACGGTACTGCCCCAAATTGCCATACGTCACAAACACCGTCGTTGCGCCCTGGCTGTAAACGTTGACGCTTGACGGACTGACGCGAATTTCGTTTTGCGCCTGCGCGGCAATCGCCAGCATAAACAGCAAAGATGAAGTGGCAAAAAATCTTTTCACGATAACTCCTGCTTCGTGTCGGCAGCCGAAACTGCCCGCACGCTAAAAGAAGATGAAATTCAGACCGGTGTTGAATGTGTTCAGCTTCGTCAGATTGATGACGTCTTCGGCGAAGTTGCGAGTGCGCGCAAAACGATTTGAATAGCGCAGGAAATAGATCATCTGCACTTTCTTGAACTTGTTTTCGTTTTCGCGCGTCAACCGGTAATTCCATTGCAAATCAAATTCGGTGTTGCGGCTGTCGTTGGTGCGCCGCAAATCGCCCGCGCCGATGGTGGCAAACGTCGCGTTGATCGTTTGGCGCGTCGTCGCCTGCCAGTTGCCGGTGAATCCGAACCGCAAGTTGCGGTCGCTGTTGGCCTGTTCGCGGTTGTTGGCGTCTTCGAAATTTATATCGAAGTTCAGTTCAATGGTCGGGCGCGGCGTCCAACCGAAACTGGCCGTATGCACGAAATTCTGCAAATCGGCGCGTTCGCGTCCCGTGGCGCGGTTGTCCTGCAAGGTGTGATTCAAGCGATAGGAAAAGCGCAGATTGTCTTTGAACTGCCATTCCGCCGTAATCGCGTGGTTGATGTTCGCCTGATCAGGCAAGGCGCCCGGTTGATCGAATCCGCCGCCGATGGGCGTGAAATCGGCAAAGGCGCGCGTGCGTTCAAACGTGTATCCAATACGCGGCAAAAACGGATTGGGCGTCACCGCTGGCCGCACATTGAAAAGGTTTTGCAGCGGCGAATTCAGCGCAAACGCATCGCGCCGCGTATTGGTGCGCAAAATCGTCTGAATGCCCGCCAGGTTGTCGTTGAAACGCGTATGCGCCGCCGTGAATGTCAGCTCGCCGAACGAGCCCACAAATTCCACGATGTTTTGTTGCAAGTCAGGTTGCGCCGCCGCGCCGATGCTTTTGAACAGCGGATCAACGCGTTCGTGCTTCACATTCAATGTCAGGTTCAGTTTTTTGGGATCGGGCAACGTCGCCGCCGCCGGTGTGGTTTGCGTTTGCGCGGCGGCGTCGCCCGTCGCGGTTGCCGCCGTCGCCGTCGCCGGTTTGTTCACGACAAAAGAAAATTCTTTGAGCAAATCCAGACTGCCTTCGGCATAACGCGCGTTACGCGTCGTCACGGTGGATTGCACGACATTAACCGCGCCCTGGTTCAGCAACGGATCGTTCGGATTCACAAACTGGCTGCGCGTGAACCCGGCATCCAGCCGTGCGCGTTCGGTTTTGTCCTTGGCCAGCACGCGAAAGCTTGCGCCGCGACTGCGCTCGGAATCGTTGATGTTGCCTTGCGTGAAGTTTTGCCGATTGGCCAAAAACCACGCGTCAGAAACACCGGTTTCAAAGCGCAACCCGCCCGGTCGTTTGGCAAAGACTTCAAAACCGACGATGCCGCTGAACATGCGATGGCGCGCATTATTCAATCCGAAAAAGTTGTCAAAGCCGACGATGTTGGTCGAATTCATCGCCGACAGTGACACGTCCAGGTGGTTGGTCACTGGCGCGGCCAGCGTCAAACCACGGCTGCTGAAGTTGTTGACCAGATGACGATGCGCGCCAAAACTGGTGTGCCCGACGTTGAATTTGCGCGTGCCTTGCTGAAATTGCATCAGGTACGAAGACATTTCGATTTTGCGCGCATTGGCTCCCTGATCGGCAAAGCGCAACGCTTCGCCGCGAAAGCTGGTGCCGACAATGTCGAATTGCTGTTGCATCGTCATCGTGCCGCGCGTCATTTCGCTTTTCCAGGTGCCTTGCAACGTCGCATCGGCAAACGTCGGGCGCGCGGGTTTGTTCGTATCGGGAAAATGCGTTTCGGCAAATTGCGACTTAAAGCCGATGTTCAGTTGCGGCGAAAGTTCGAATTTGTCGAAACCGAACCGGCGTTTGACCGGCTCGGCAGGCGTTTGCGCCGCGCCGGTGGTTGCCGTCGCAGCCGCAGAAGCATCGGCGGTTTGCGTTGGCGTTGGCGGTTGCTCGGCGGTTGCAACCGGCGCATTCGCGTCAGTGTTGGTTTGCGCTACCGTTGGCGCAGCAGCAGCCCCTGCCGCAGCGACTGCCAGTGTGAAACGCGCCAGCTCTTTCCAGTCGTCGTTGGGCGAAACCAGATACACGGTGACTTCGGTTGCGCCGGTCGGCAACGGCAATGGCCTGGGCACGTATTGCAACGTCGTGCCATTCACCGTAAACAAATTGGTCAAATCCGTGGCGCCGATCACAATTGCCAAACGCCCTTCGGTCGGTGTCAGCGCCCGACTCAGCGTCAGTGCAATTGGTTCTTCCGGCGTTATGGTTTTGTCAGCAAAGCTAGCCTTAATCGTCAACTCCTGCCCGGCTTGTCTGCTGTGAGCGCTGACGTTGAACTTCAGCGCCCACAAAGCCAGCAAGCTCAGGGTGAGCATGGGAACAAGCCCCAGAAACATCTGTTTGAGAAATCCGCGCATATTGATTTTCTCCGCTCAGCAAAAGTCCGTGGGTGTGTTTACTTTTTGGCGTCAGGCGGCAACGGGAATGCGCCGCTCTTGTTGGCGCGCGAAGTTCCCTGCCCGCCGTCCCAAATGCATTTGCCCAGCAACGTCAGGGTGTATTCACGCGCAAACACGCCATTGGGCATTTTCAACATCAACATTCCTTGCGTGGCTTTTTCGTTGAGCATCATTTTGACTTCGCTGGTGCTGCCGTCGGTGTTGCTGGTTTTCAGCACAGCTTCGAGATTGACCAGACGCGCTTCGCCTTCCGCTTTCCATTGCACTTCGACGGGAATGACGCGGCCTGCGCCATCGGGCGCGGGTTTGGCCATGGCGTCTTTTTTGGTGACATTGAGGATGGTGATTTCCACCGGGATCGAAGAGGTTTTGCCGCCTTTTTTCTGTGCCAGCGCAGGCGCGGCCAACAGCAGACACATCGTCAGCGACCAGAACACAGCGCGTAAAGATGAATGGCGAAACATAGTCAGATGCCTCCTGGGGAAAGCGCCACGCGGTAACGAATCGTGCCGTTACCGCGTGGCTGTAGCAGTGAAAAAGCTGTAGCAGTGAAAAAATAGACGCGACGCGCGCAAGCCGTCCTCCCCGACATCGCTGACACGCGACGCGTCATAGAGGTAACTCTTACTTTCTGGTGCTGGGCGGCGGCGGCGGGAAGGTGCCGCGTTTGACGGCGCTGGTTTCCATCAGCTCTTCCGAACCTTCGCGTTTGAATTTGCCTTTCAGCGTCAAACTGAAAGATTTGGCAAACACGCCTTCGGTCATTGGCAAATCCAGGCGCGTATCAATCGGTTTGTTTTCCGTCCAATCGCCGAGTTTTTTGCGCACGGTGCTGCTTTTACCGTCGGTGTTTTCGGTTTCGAGCATTGCTTCGAGCATGACCAGTTTGGCTTTGGGGCCGGTCGGTTGGCACAGCCATTGAAAATCCACGGTCACCGTGCGCGATTTGCCCGGCATCGAAGCCGCAGGCGTGCGGTTGATGTTGACGCTGTTGATGACGATGTTGACGCGGTCAGGCGCTTGTGCGGCAACCGCCAGCAACGAGAGCGTCATGGTTATGGCAAGAGAGAGCATCAGTTTGCGCATCATAAAAACCTCCTGTGGGTAAAGTGGTTGTTAGTTGGGCCTGGTCTTGCCGGTCACGCTGGCCAGCACTGCGGCAGCCCGTAAAAGACTTTCACGTTGGCGTTCACGATGCCGAATGCTTTGTCCGGCGGACGCCTCCCCCTTCGTCTTTTCTCTCTCCTGTCTGCGAGCGTGAAGATAGCCAGACCGCCCGCCTGAAATCTTGCGCGGCGGCTGAAACTTTCTTAAAAGTTGTTTGAAAGGAATCCGTCTGCCGCTTAGTTCAATTTGCGGCTGGCAACGACGTCGAATTTTCGCCCTGTGGCGGGGTCTTCCAGTTTGGCCGTAATCGTAGCGAGAATCTGACGAAAGCCATTGGGCGGCCCGTTCGGCGGCAAAATCGCCTGGGTGAAGCTGCGCGCTTGTGACGCAGCCTGAAACACCGGAATGATCGCGGTATTGTTTGAAAACGTCGTCGCCAATTTGACTTCAAAGCCGAGAATGCGCGCTGGAGAGTCGCCGTTAATCGCCCAATTGACCGACACGATATTGTTCAATCCGGTTTTCAGATCGGTCACACTCAGATTGACGACCGGCAGCGGCGGCGGCGGAAATACGTCTTCGCGCTCGGCGATGACGCGTCCATTGACGCCGTTTTGATTGCCGACAAACGCAATAACCACAGTTTTGATTTTGGCAATGCGCGCCACAGGAGCGCCGGGTGAGCCAAACCGGCTAAAATCAAATTGTTCCAAGCGGGCATTCGCATTTCGGATTTCTGAGCCTAATGCTTCTTGTCTGGTGCTAACACCTCGCTCCAGGTCTGCGATGGCGGTGACTTCGAAATGATCAATGAAATTTCCCGGCGGCAACGTCACGTCCCAATTCACACGGACCCGTGCGCCGTCAGGCTGTGCAGGCAACACCTTGATCGTCACCGGTTTGGGTGCGGGCGCAGGCGCAGACGGTTTGACGGAGACGGAAAAGTTTTTGACCGTGCCTTTGGCAAAAAGCTCGTTGTTGCTGAGGTCGCGGAAATTGACCACGACTGTGATATTCAGGCTGCGAAAGTCGCTGGCCGGGTGTTGCGCAACCTCCGACAAAAACAACGCGCCGGAATTCACCGCGCCAAAGCTGCGCTTTTCACTAACGCCCGCCCCGTTGCCAAAATCGCCGATGACCTTGACATCCACGGTTTCCACGCGGCTGCCTTGCGGCGCAAAAAACTCCCATTGCACGTCGGCAAAAACTTTGCCGCCCGCCTGGCGCACGTTGCCGGCAACCAGTTTCACTTTTGCCTCATCGCGGTTGACCGGCTCAGCCACCTGAATGCCGATGGGCGTGGGGTTATTGCCGCCAGACGGTTTGCCTTTCTTTTTGCTTTGCGCCAACCCGGAAATCCCGCTCGTCAACACGAGCGCCAAGCCCAACAACATCATGGTTAAAAGCATTGTTCGCTGTTTCATTGTGTCCTCCTTGACCGTCGTTTTTTGCGCAAAGCCGTTTTCGATCATTCTTAGCGGCGAACAGTCAATGCGCGGTTTTGACTGTTCGCCACTCACTGTGGCGGATGATGCGCCACAATCTCATCCCGCAAAGCCAGCCCATCTTTATCCAATGCCGGGGCTGACTTTGAGCACGCCGCCGCCGACATTGATGCCGTTCAGATCCCGCGTCGCCACCTTGGTAAAGATGAAGCTGGGCGGGCCTACGACATTCAAACTGTTGTTGTTGGCGTCAACGAATTTGGCCGTGACGCGCACTTTGACCGAAACCAAACTGGGGAAGATGCTATCGCCCGCCGCGTTTTTGCCCTCCGCCTGAATCAACAGATTGATGCCCAGGCTGCGTTGATTGGGGCCGACGGTTGTGCGGCTCGATTGAATCTTGCCGTTGCTAAACCGCGCTTCAATGATTTCGACATCAAATTCCTTGATGCGCACACCCAGGTTCGGATCAAACGCGACCGTCCAACTGGTGCTGACCACGGCATCGCGCGCACTGCCCGAAACGCCCGCCGCTTTGACATCCGCCACCGTCAATTGCACCTGGTTAACGCGCGCATCCGGCGTGGCGGCCGGTTGCGGCGGACGCAAATTCTTGCTCTGGCTGGTCACAACCTGAAATGACCCGCCACCCACACGGCGAAAATTGCCTGTCACTTTGGCTTCGATGAACATCGGCGCTTTAGCCTGATTGAATTGAAACGAACCGGAACGCCGGTCAGCGCCAAACGGCACGGTCATCGTCAACGTGCCGGGGCCGTCAAAACTGGCGCGCGCTTCGACGACAAACCCATCCACCACCACATCGGATTTGAAATCCAGCTTCCAATCCACGCGCACGGTTGCGCCACCGGCAGCCTGCGACGCATCGAGCCGCGTGATGTTGATCGCAACCTGACTGGCTGGCGCAGTGCTTTGTTGAGAACTGGCAGCCTGGCTCGAACCTTGCGCGCTGGCTTTGGCCCCCGACGCGCCGTTGCCGTTTTTTGCGTTCGCCGAACTTCCCACGCCGCTCTGCTTGTCAGGGCGCGCAGTCTGACTATCGTTCGCCGTCGCCTTGCTGGGCGACGACTCGCGTTTGGTCGCCGTCGCCTTGCTGGGCGTGGCGGACGGCTGTGCCGAAGACGCTCCGCCTTTTGGCTGGGTCTGTCCATACGCGGCGACGTTCGCCAGCCCCAACATCAGCAACAGATTCACCAGCAAGCTTGCCAAGTAGTTTGTTTGTTTCATTGTCCCTCGTTCTTCTCCAGTCGTTTTTCGTTCCCGTCTTCGTTTTCGTCAATCACTGTCTCTGTAGCTCTCGGTTCAGGCGCAGCTCACAGTCGAAACACTCAATTCGTAATCAGCATCACATCCGGCCAGCGCATATGATTGCTGCTCGTTGACGCATTTGAACGCGACGTGCAGGTGCTGTTGGCAACGGTGACGCGTGTCGTCATCCGATTGCCCGGCCTGCACATAAAACACGCGGAACGACGCCAGCGCGAACCGCTCCAAAGTGCTTTGCCGTGCCAGCGCCACCAGTATCACGTCAGAAAGCGGTGCGCGCGTGGCGCGATATTGCTGGGCGGTCGTCAAAAACGGAGCCAATTCAAACTGCCGCAACACCACCACCGTCGCGCCGTGTTGCAACGCGTGATTGAGCAGCATCATTCCGTAGCTGCGATACACAGGAACCGCCAGCAAAAACACATCGCCCGCCACCAGATCGTCCGTGACCGACAAGTGGCACAAATTGCGCACGTAATCAGCGTGCGTGTGCGGCGTCAGCGCAAACGCATCGGTGGCTGAATTGCCAGCCGACAACGCAACCAGATCGTGGCCCGGTTCCAACAACGCGTTGGTTGGGGCTTCGTTGACCGCCAGAATGCTTTCAAACAGCTCGTTAAACGGTATTGCGCCATCCGCCTGATCAAAGGTGAAAATTTCCTGCACGCTGCTTTGCCCTGCCGCCTCTTGCGCTTGCGGCAACAATTGCGCCGTCGTGAGCAACGCTTTTGCGCCGCTCACTTGCAAGTGCCCCGCCAGCATTTCCCCCGAACGCGAAGGGCTGACCGTCGTCACAATGCCGCCCATCGTTGCGATGGCGTGCACGGCAATGACGTAATCCGGCAAATTGGGGCTATAGAACGCGAACACGTCTCCTTTGCGATAACCACGTTGAACCAGGCTTTTGGCCGTATGGCGTATGCGCTGATACAACTGCGAATAACTGACAATCCGTCCTGTTTGTCCGTCTACCAGCGCGGGCCGGTCGCCCCACTCCTGTGCGCGACGCAACACAAAGGGCGTGAAAGCCTGCTCTGGGATTTCAATCTCAGCGTGAGGGGTATCGTTCATCATCGTTGTCTCTCCTTACTCCTACACCGTCTATTTCTCGTGGGGCATCTGCTGTCTTAGCCCTGCTGACAACGAACGGCAGCATTTTGCGCGGACAATGCTGCCGTCCGCCGCACTTCGGTCACAGGCATCGTTGGCCCCGACTTGAAGTGCTTTTGGGAAGCGCCGTCACAACCAATCTCGCTGTGCCGTTGCCTCGAGTCGCAAAATACGGCGAGAGGCCGACGCAAGTCTTAAAAGGAACTTGAAAGTTTTTTGAATTGTCGGAATTGTTGAAAGGCTTAGGGTTAGCGGGCTGGCGCGGAAGCGAAAATGCCAGTCTTCGTGGCTGGTTGCAGAGTCAGGCTGGCGAGTTGGCTGCTGACGTTCGCTGGCGGGTTGCTGCAAAACAGAAACACGGCCAGGCGTCTGACTCACACTCACAGGACAGAAAACAAGCCATCGGACGGTGCAATGAGGTGATGAAGCTGTGACGCGCTTCTCACCGATGGCTCGCAACCTGCCACGTGAATGTGAGGCCGACGCCTGACCGCATAGCCGGTGGTGCGTCGCAACCCGGCTGTCAGGCAATTACAGACCAAATGGTTGGTTATTTGGCCACGACGCGCCCACCGCCTTTAACAACGACGATCAATTCATCAATCAAATTGGCGCCGCCGCCGACTGCGCCCGGCGTGCGAATGTTGCCGACGTTTCCGGCACCGGGGCCACGTTGACCTTCTTTGGCTTTGATCTGATCCACCAGCTTTCCTTGTGCCATTTCGACGCCCAACAAACGATCAATCTGCGCGCGCTGTTTGACGCTGGTAAATCCCACCACATCCGCCGTCAACGTACGCGTGCTAAGGTTCAAATCGGCTTTCTTGCCGCTCAATTGGCCAATCGGCGTGGACATGGATTCCGTCGTCAGCTTCACATTCAACGGAATTTGCATGCCGTCCACCGTCGCCATCAACGGCGTATCGAGTTGCATCAACCCGCTGGTCGGATTCAGGTTCACCTTGACGGCGCGCGCCAATTTCACGTTCATCTGGCGGCCTTTTTCGCTTTTCACGTTCCAATTCACAGCCGAAGTCATTTCCTTGCCCGACGCCAAATCCATCACGCTGGCGGTGAAATTGGCGGGCCCTTTGGCGCGATCAATGACCTCCCATTGGCCGTTGGCGCCTTTCTTGCACAGTTCCAGCGTGACAGTGGTCATGGCCTCGCGCTGTTTGCTGACCGTATCTGCGATGAGCGCGCCCGCGCCAACCAACAAAAGCATTGTCACGGCCATCAGTTTGCGGGTGCTGGATTTCCAAGAAGCAAAAAAGAGTGTCATACCATTTCCTCCTCAATCGAACCGGGTTTCTCGCGCGTGGCAACAAGCGCCAGCGCCGTCATTCAACGTGCGAGAAGATAGTTGTCAGGGGGTACTGAAGTCTTAAAGCCGAGTTGAAATTCTTATGAAAATGCCTGGGCCGACAGGGGCGTCTGCCACAGACAGCTTCGTTTGGCGTGTCTTACTTGGCACTCATCACGCACGAATGGCCTTGTCGGCAACCAGAGCGGGCCTGGCATTTGGCGACGTTGCCTTCAATCACGACCGGGCAGCCGCCGACAAAACCTGTTTCCAGTAAACAATTGCATTCGATATTCACCCCTGTTCCGGCTCTTGTGCCAGCGCTGTGTCGTCTGGGCGTGGGGCCGTCGGATTCTTTTTTGACGACCTGCACTTTTTGGTCAGAGACGCGTTTGAATTCAAACCCGTCTTCGAGCTTGGCTTGATTGTTAACAACCTTGACCCCTTTCTTGCTTGATTGGGCCTGACTGTCATTCAAAAAAAAGACCGCCCCGGCCAAAAACAGCACCAGCGTCAGGCTCAAGGCGCTAACAACGGAAAATCGTCTGTGATTCATAAACACGCTCCTTTTTGCTGGGAAAAACCTGGGTTAGGTTGCCAGCAATTCGTTTCTGGTAGCACTGCGCGTGAACACGCCGTCACCATTTCCACGAATGCGGACTTTGACGGAAGTAAACGCGGCTGCCGGTTTATCAACGCTCAGCACCAACGGACGCCCGGGCGCGGTCAACGCCGCCGCCGCCGTTTTGCGTGTGCCATCGGCATAGAGCACTTCCAGGTTGACGTTGAATCCGCCGTTGCCGGTGAAATCGCGATTGCCGGTTTGCACTTCGAAACAATCGCGGCCTTTGGGACATTGCGCAGCGCGCGGCGCTTTGGCCAATTCGATCAACTTGGTGATTTGCACATCACCGTTGCCAGCGCCCGAACGCGGACGCAATTCACCCGTCGGATTGAGCGCGGGCGGCTCAAATTCGCGCAACACATTGAGGGCTTCAGCGCCGCCGCTGAACCGGCCCGTGACGGTGACCGTGGCCTCTTCGAGAATGGCTCCCACGCCACCGCCACCGCCCGGCAATGGTTTGCCACCGCCGTCTCCCGGCAAACTCGCCGCACGCGGCGTTACGGTTTTGCTCTCAGCGATCGGCTTTTTGCTTTTCTCCGTCGCTTTTTCTTTGTCTTTTTCTTTGGCTTTGGCTTTGGCTTTGTCGGCTTCTTTCAGGTTACCGCTCACGTTGTTTGGCGCCGCGGCTTTTTGGGCGACAGACTGATTGAGCTTGGCGCTGAGTGTGCCCGCGCCGTCAAACACGACGCTACGGATATCTCCGCCGACTGATTTGCTGACGATATCAAGCGCGCCGTTGGTGAATTTCAATCGTGCCACTACATCAAACCCCAACGGCACCGCGCCACCTTGCGGCAACACCTTCCAACCGACTTTGAGTGAACGCTTGGCCCCTTCTATCAACGTCCGAACCTCGACAATCGCAATCTGCGCATCCGGTTTGACGCCCGCTTGCGCGACCGTCGTCATTGCCTGCACTGGCAATGCCCCCAACGGCCACAACAACGAAGCGAGCACGAGCGTAACCAATATTGCTTTTCCCTGTTTCATATCCGACCTCCGGTGTGGGCGGTTCGGTCAACGGAATTTCCCCAAAAACCGCTGACCGAACCCGTTGTGGGGAGTTATTTCTTGATTGGCGGAATTGCCACAATGGCGACTTTTTCGGCGTCGCTCTTGGTGAAATTGTCACCGGCGGATTCGGCGTTGACGTTGATGAGTACTGTCAGCAAGGTGGTGCCCACAGGTTTATCAACGCTCAGCAACACCGGGCGGAACACGTTGTTGACCGCACGCGTCGTGCTTTTGCGCTGGCCGTTGGCATAAATGGCTTCAAGCTGGATTTTGAATTGCGTCGCGCCTGAACCGCCGCCGCGCGCCTGCGCCATCAGTTCAAAACAATCCTGACCAGCCGCGCATTCCTTGGCACGGGCGGGCAGTTCAGAGATGTGAACCAGTTTGTTGACCTGTAGCGAAAAGCTGTCATTGCCGCGATTGCGCGCGCTTTTGGGAATCAATTCGCCGGTCACTTTGTCCATCGGCGCGGCAAATTCGCGAAAGGCCGAGGCCGAAAGATTGCTGCTGAATTTGGCCGTCACTTGCACAGCCGCAGTTTTGATCGTCACCGGTTGCGGCGCAGGCGCATTGTTGCCATTGCCATCGCCAACCACGATCAAGCCACGCGGAACGGATTCTTTATTCGCGGCATTGTTGGCAGTCCCGACTTTTTCCTTGACGCCGGTTTCCTTCACGCCAAGGCCTTTGTTGCCGGTGTTGCTGTTACCAGCCGCGCCCTGCTGGCATTTCTTGGCGCATTCTTCAAATGCGGCTCCTTTGTTCGATTTGGCGCACTGGCTCAAGCACAACGTCGTATTCAGGTTCCCGTTGTTTCCTCCCGCGTTGTTGTTGCCGGTGTTTCCGCTGTTCCCTAAACCGTTGTTGTTTCCGCCAGCCGGTTTCGAGCTGTTGTTTTGTGGCGCAGCAGGCAACAAAAAGCTGATGCTGGTGGTGCGTTCGTTACCGCCCACTGATTTGTTGTTGCGCAAGGTGCTGCCATTGCTCAGCCCGATTTCGATTTGCACATCGAAGCCCAGGATTTGCACGTCATTAGGCGCACCGGCGTCCCAGCGCGCGGTCACCGTCGTGCCACCGACCGAAGGCGCGCCGACATTCACAAACGCATCTGCGACGCCTGCGCCACCGATTACCGCCCCGCCGCTTTTGCTCAATTTCCCTTGTGCGCCGACGGAAAGCGCCTGCGCCAGTAACACGCAAATCACAACCAAATTCGCAAACCATTTTTTCGTCTTGCCCATTCTTTCCTCCTACCAAGTTTCATCCGTTGAGATTGCGCGCCAGCGAAAGGGAGTGTCCTAGCGCCTGTAATCGTGATGCTTCCTTCTACTGCCTGATTCCTGCTCAATCCTCTGCGATGGCTTGTCCGCCGCGGCCCAGAATCTCAGCCGCGTATAGCGTCAGCGAACAGCCAACCGGGTTGATGATTTCGTTGATGGCGCGCGCCAACCAGCCGCTGATCGGCGTAGGAGCTTTGGCCCCTACGGCCAGCACCCCGATCAAAATCGCGCCAAACACCACGCCGACCGCCAAACCGACGCCGGCGTGTGCGAGGGCTTTGCCCCAAACCTGTTTGCCCACCCAGACCAACAGCGCGCCCAGACAGCCGTATTCCAGCCCTTTGATCAGCGCCAACAACACGGGCGAGCCGCCGCCGCCTTGAAAGATTTTGATAAACAGCGCTTCTTGCATGCCTTCGTGCAAACTGCGCGCGACGGCAAACGCCAGCGGCGCGCTGAGCAATCCCGCCAGCCCGACCGTGCTCATCGCAGCCGCATTGCTGACGGCCTGGGTCGCCGCTTGCAAGCGCGCCGCGCCGCGTCCCAGCGCCAGGCCAATGCACACAATCACCGACCAGGAAACCTTCTGCACCAGATCGGCCAGCACGGTTTTGCCTTCGATCAATTTGTCGAAGCTGCTGGCCACAATCAGGATCAGCCCTTCGATGACCAGCCCCAGCACGATGGACATCCAGGCCACGTGCAACAACGTTTTGCCCAGGGAAGGCTTCGCTTCCGGGGCAGCCAGCGGGGTCGTTTCTTTGCCCGCCGACGCAGGAAAAAGTTCTGTTGGCGCCGAATGGCGCAGCACTCGTTGGGTGTTTTGTTCCATTTGACTCATTGCGCCTCCTCAGTTCATCGCGTCACGAGCGAGAGAATAGGCATGGCGCTGTGGGAAGTCTTAAAGCGGCTTTGAAATTTGCCTAAAAGATTTTTGAATGGCGGGAACTGCTGCTGATGCAGCCAGTTAGCAGAAAAGTCACAACCCGGTGAGTGACCCGAAACCAGCCCTTGACGGCTTCCGGCAGGCACAAAAACGGGCAGAAAACCTGAGCAGGCGTTGGTTCACTTCCCTGCCCGTGTCTTCTGCCCGTTCTCAGAATCAGTAACCAAACAGCAAAAACTACGGCGTTTCTGCCAGAACGGCTTCGATGCGCCGGGTCAATTCGGCTTCTGACAACCGCGTCGGCGCATACATCCGCACCAGACCTTTGCGGTCAATCAGCACATATGTGGGCGTCGCCGAAACGCCGTAACGCACCATCATCTCGGTATCAATCACAATCGGCACGCTTTCCAATCCGGGATAGGATTCGGCCCAGACTTTTTGAATGTGCGCTTTTTCTTCTTCCGGCGTCGCCGCTTTATCCTGCGCGCCTGTGCCGTAAAGCCGCGTCGGCGCCATCACCACCAGACCGCGCGGCGCGTATTTTTGCGTCAGACGGCTGAGCGAAGTCGCTTGCGCGCGGCAATCTCCGCACCAATGCGCCCACAAAAACAGCAACACCGGTTTGCCTTTTTGCGCGGCCAAAGCACCAGGTTGCGGGCCACTGAAATTGCTCAACGGGAGTTCCGGCGCAAGTTGTCCTTCCAGCGAAAGAGCGTTGATCGTTCGGCGAATGCGCGCGCGCAAACTGACATTTTTCGCGCGGGCAAATTCCGCTTCCAGAAATTGCAGCGCCGCGCCGCGCCCTTCACGCACAGCGAGCAACTTGCCTTCGACTTCGATGCCGGCGCCATACGGCGCAAGCAACTCCGCTTTTTCTTCGCGAATCTCGCGGCGCAATTCGGCAACCAGGGCGGCAGCAGTTTCATATTGGCGCAACATTTCCGCGCCGCGCGCAAGCCAGCCGACCGCATCCAGATACTCGGCGTCTACGCCACTCTTTTCTTTATAACTTTCAGCCGCAGCCAGCCCGCTGGCCAAATCACCCGCTGAAAGTTTGTTTCTGACCAGGCGCACTAATTCCCCAGCGCCCAAAACCGGCGTCAGCAACAGCAACAACACCGCGACAACGCGTACACTTTTATTTCTCAAAACCGGATTCTCCTTTATCCCTGTGAGGGCTGATGTTTGTGAGGAAGCGATTGCCTGCTTAGATCAGATTTCATTTTGGCGTACGGGTTTTGCCACAGAGGCACAGAGCCACAGAGGTTTCCAAGTCTTTCTCTGAGGCTCCGTGACTCTGTGGCCAATCCGTAAAGCGAATCGAAAAACGATCTAAGCGTGGCTTTCGCGCGAGGCGCTGTTCCAATCGTCATCCGCTGCTGCCTGTGCCAACAAGTCAGAAAATCTGGGCAGCGTGCGCAATTCGTCCAACATCGGTTCGACACGCGCAAAGGCCAGTGAGCCTGCGCGCTCTTCGTAAGCTTTTTCCAGATAGGCAAACGTCTGTTCCAGGTCGCCTAATCCCAGCTGAATGACCGCCAGAAAATAGGACGACACATACTGGCGTTTGGCCAGGCTTTCCAGTTGCGCCAGCATCTGGCGCGCTTCGCGCACTTTGCCTGCCTTGCCATACGCGTGACCGAGATACGAAATAAACGTCACGCTGGCGCCGGACAGATTGACCGCTTTGCGAAAGGCGTTGATCGCATCATCGTAGCGGCGCAATTGCAGGTAATTCATCCCGGCGTGCCAATAGGCAAACCCGAAATTCGGGTCCATCTCCAACACCTTGCGCCCTTGCGCCAACGCTTTGTCATATGCGCGCGCGAAGTAGTACGCCCAGCCCAGGCTCAGCGACATAAACAACGAAAGCGGTTCCAGCTCTTGTGCGCGACGACAACAACGAATGGCGTCTTCGTGCTGGCCAGTGGCTTTGAAATAAAACCCGTACCCGTCCCAGGCATTGGCAAAATTCGGACTGAGTTCGGTGGCGCGTTTGTACGCGTGCTCAGCGGCGGTCAAATCCCAGTCATACAGCAAATGGAAAAAGCCCATCGTGCAGTAGGCTTCGCCCAGCGTATCGTCGAGTTCGAGCGCTTTGGCCGCGGCAGCTTTGGCCATCGGATAAGCATCGCGCGGCGGCTGTCCGCCGGTCGAAGAGGCCAGGAAGCCATACGCTTCGGCCAGTCCGGCATAAGCCAACGCGTAATTCGGATCGAGATCAATCGCTTGCTGAAAATCCTCGATGCCTTTGCGAATCCATTCCGGCGTGCGTTTGTGCACGTAATAGCGGCCTTTCAGATAAAGCTGATAGGCTTCGGTGTTGTCGGTGTAACGTTTGACCAGTTTCTGCTTTTCTTCGCCGGTCAGTTGCAACCGCAATTTCTCGCTGATCTCTTCGGCGATTTCGTCCTGCAACTCAAAAATGTCCGTCACGCGGCGGCGATATTGTTCGCCCCACAATTGCGACTGTTTGGCGATGTCAATCAGTTCGGTTTTGATGATCAACGAATCGCCCAGTTGCAACACGCGCCCGCTGAGCACGGCGCGCACACCGAGTTCGCGACCGACCTGTTGCGGGTCAACTTCCTGCCCCTTGAAGCGAAAAACGGTGCTGCGCGGCACGACGCGCAATTGGGGCAATTGCGAAAGCGTGTTGATGATGCTTTCGGTAATGCCGTCGCTGAGATATTCCGTCCCGGCGTCATTGCCCGCATTGAGCAGCGGCAAAATCGCCAGCGAATCAATCACCTTGCCTGACGAACTGGCGCGCACTTCGCCGGGCGTCGTGGCGGAAGGCAACCGCTGCCAATTCTCTGCGGTAAATTCTGCGGTGTATGCTTCGCTGATGTCTTCGCTGCTGCGCGACGGCAAATGCGCCTGACTCAGTCGCGCCAGCTCAGCTTCAAAGTCCAATCTGTTTTTGGCGTGGCGCAAATCGCTGAGAAAGCTTTTGATCGTTTGATAGCGCTCTTCGCGATCTTTGCGCAACGCTTTGCCCAGATTCCATTCCAGTTCCGCAGGCGGATTCAGCAAAAACTGGCCGAGCGGTTTCGGCTCTGCCACCAGAATCGCGGCCAGCACATCGCTGGTCGTCGGTCCATCAAACGGCAAACGCCCGGTCAGCAATTCGTAAAGAACCACGCCCAGGCTGAAAATATCGCTGCGCGCATCCACCACCAAACCGCGCGCCTGTTCGGGCGACATATAGCTGGCCGTGCCCATCACCGTCCCCGGATCGGTTCTGGCTTGCAACTTGGTCGCGGCTTCGTTGTCTATGTCTATCTTGTCGGCGGATTTTTCCGTCAGCTTGGCCAAACCAAAATCGAGCACTTTCACATAGCCGTCAGGGCGCACCATGATGTTTTCCGGCTTGATGTCACGATGCGTAATCCCGGCTTCGTGCGCCGCCTGCAAGGCGCTGGCGATCTGAATCGTGATGTCCAGCGCTTCGCGCAAATGCATTCCCGCCAACGACTGGCACAACCGCAATGTGCGGCCTTCGATAAACTCACAGGCGATGAAATGAACTTCGTCGTGTTTGCCGATGTCGTAAATGGTGACGATGTTGGGATGATTCAGCGCCGAAGCGGCCCGCGCTTCCTGTTCAAACCGAGCCACGCGCGCGGCGTCTTGCGTGTATTTGGCGGGCAAGGTTTTGAGCGCCAGCTTGCGGCCCAAACGCACATCTTCTGCCAGCCAGACCTCTCCCATTCCGCCAGCGCCGAGTTTTTCCAGAATGCGGTAATGGGCAATTTTCTGTGGGGTCACAACAGCTTTCTCCCTGCCAACGCAGGCGGACAATGTACGGCATGCGCAAACGAATTGAAACGCGCGCAACGCCGTCATCGCTCATAAATTCGGCGGTGAATGTCATCCGTACGGCCAGACGCGATTCACCTGCCACGTACGTTCAAGAAAGGGATTTTGCCTGGTCAGAATCTGACCGTCTATCCGTTTTGCAACGCACAATTGCGCAGTTCAGTTCTCTGCCGCCGTGCGCAGTTTCGCCGCCTCGGTCTTAACGAATCACAAACCACGTTTGCGAATGCGCCGCGACTTTGGCGCGCACGGTAAGGCGATATTCGCGGTCAAGCATCATTTTGACCGGTTTGCCGTCTCGTTCAGCAACCGAAGCAAATTGGCGCAAGCCTGTGTAATAGAGCGGCAAGGTGATTTGCTGTGCCAGCGGTTCGTCCGACGGGTTGTAGATCACCACCAGGCCTTTGTTCGGCAACAATGGATTGACGTGCAAGATTGCATCCAGATTGCGGCCATCGGCGCGGCGAATGTGAATCACGTCGGACTCCAAAATATCGCGGTATTTTTTGAACCACGTCACCCATTTGATGACGGCGGCTTTGGTTTCCGGGCTGTCGTACAAACGCGGGCCGCGATAACAGGCTTGCGCGCCGTAACCCAGATTGTTCGCCAGATGCCGTTCGTAATCGGCCAGATGTTCGCGCAGCGGTTCGATGGTCGCTGCCGCGCCTCCGCCGTGATATTGCACCAGCGGCACAAACATCCACCCCATCGAAGGCGTTTTCAGCCAGGTTCCGTCAAACAGATTTTGCCGCGCGTGAATGTGTTGTTCGGCGCGTGGCAGCGACCAGTTGGTTTCGCGGTATCCCATGCCGGTTTTGTTCGATCCAGCCAGAAAGTAATTGTCCGGCACATTCAGGTAAACGCCGCGCGCGCGACACCAGCGGTAAAATTCCGTGATGCGCTGGTACTGTGTCCACTGCGAATCTTCCAAGCCGCGATGGCCGGGATGGTTTGTCGAAGCGCACACGTCGCCCGGATAGTTGCCATCGTGTTCCAGCAAATCGAAACCGGTTTCGCTGATGAACTGTTTGAGCTTGGCAAAGTATTCCTGCCCCCAGCGGCTTTCCAGACAAGGCGAATTGCCGTAGATGGCGCCGCCGGTTTTGCCTGTTTTCGGATTGATGACATCGTGTTCATCGCTGATTCGTCGGCTGGCCAGCGGCGAATAGCCGCCAAGTTCCAGTCCTTTTTTGTTGGCGTATTCGCGAAAGGCTTTGAATTTGGCGATGTTCGCGGGCGACACGTCTTCAATGTTCAAACCGCTGCCGAAGCTGAGAATAACCATCTCGAATCCGCATTCGGCGGCCTGGTCAATCGCCGGATAAACGACTTTTGGATCGGTTGAAGTCAGGTGCAGCATCAACGGATTTTCCGTCGCCCACGGAGCTGCCAATCGGTAAAGTTTGCGAATCGCCAGTCCTTGCCGTTCACGGTCGTCGTTGTCGTGCACCAGCTCAAACGCGCGAATGCCTGTGAACATAACGCCGGCGGCGATTTCCACATCGGGGCCGAGAGGCGGTTTCACTTCCAGCAAACAAGGCGTTTTCAGTTCGTAATTGACCTGTGTTTTGTATGCCGGGTCGTCCGTCCAAAACACTGCGCGATGCATACTGGCGACCGACATTCCCCCGAACGCGAAATCCGTCAACACGGTCAACCGCGGACGTTGCCATTCCGGGCTGGGATCCACTTGCGATTCGGCTTCGACCACGCGCAACACTTCGCTTTTGAATTTGTTCAG
>JAEUQO010000198.1 GCA_016789605.1 Acidobacteriota bacterium | reverse complement strand
GGCTCCGCGTGATTTTGTGCTGGAAGCGTTGATCCCGGTCATCAAAGGCGAAATGCCCGTTTTGATGTTGGCCAACAGCGAGCGCGAAATTCGCGGTGCGGTGGAACTGGCTGACAAATACAAACTCAAGCTGATCATTCGCGGTGCGGATGAAGCCTGGAAAGTCGCCCCCCTGCTCAAGGAAAAGAACGTGCCGGTGATCATTGGGCCGGTGACGGATTTGCCCAACAACGAAGACGATGCCTATGACATCAACTATGCCCACGCGGCCAAGTTGCATCAGGCAGGCGTTCGCTTTGCATTCCAGACCAATGACGCGGCCTATGTGCGCAATCTGCCATATCAGGCAGGCACGGCAGCGGCTTTTGGATTACCTAAAGAAGAAGCCCTCAAGGCCGTCACCTTGTATCCGGCGCAAATCTTTGGCGTGGACAAAATGGTTGGCAGTATCGAAACCGGCAAATTGGCCAATTTGATCGTGACGGATGGTGATCCGTTGGAATTCAAAACCAACGTCAAGCACATGTTTATCGCGGGCAAACCGGTAGACTTGTCCAGCCGGCATTCGAAACTGTACGACAAATTCAAAGACCGCCCGTAACCGAAACGGTCAGGGGGCAAAAACAAAGGCGAGCCAGGTTTGAGAACAAATCTGGCTCGCCTTTCGCTTTTTGCTGGCAGGGGATCACACGATCAGATCGTAACCCGGCTCGATTCCCTGATGCGCCAGCAGAATCTGATGAATGTCATAGGGATGCGTTTGCTCGCCAGTCGTGTCGTGACGAATGACGTCAAAGAGATGCTCCAGACCGCTTGATTCGTCCAGATCAGCGTCCACGATGAATTTCTCTGTGACCGGATGCTGAAAGAAGCTGAGGTTCAGATTGCCGTAACGGTCAAAGGTCTTGAATCCGCCAGCGCGTTCAAATTCCTCAAAACCTTCCGGCGGGTTGTGCCGCACATCGCTGACTGCGTCAAACAACCCTTGGTCTGCGCCGTTGCGCATGCCCAAAAACAATTCGGGATCAACGTGCGCGAAAAAGCGATCGCGTCGGATTTCGATCAGCGATCCCAACAGAGACGCCGTCGTGCGCTGATCCGGCAACATCGTATTGCGCATTTTGGCGTGAATGTTCAGCAAACCGGCTTTGGGCAACTCTGCCAGACGATCATAGCGCGTGGCTCCATCGTGGCCCGACGTGGTGGACTGATGAAGCAGCGTTTGCAAACTGACGGGCAAGGTCGCAAACGACGGAAAGCGCACGCCGTCAACCCGGTGCGGATTGACCGGCAGGGTGAACGGATGGCGCACGGTTCTGCCTTCGCGCACCTGCAAAAACAAACTGATCGGATGATAGTTGGTCGGGGTGATGGTCACCTGATAACGGCCTTCGTGCACGCTTTCGAGCAACGGTGTTTGCATCGCCTGATGACCGCGATGCGTAAACCGATGCGACTGGCTTTGCAAGATGGAGTGGCGAAACTGAATGGTCAGCACTTCCTGCTGACCCAGCCGGTTGTCGCGCACATCGAAAAAGTCAAAGATGAAACTTCCGGTAAAACTCATAATCGGTACCTCTGTGATATGGGGGCACGGTCAAGGCTGATTTACTCCACCACGGCGGCTGCCGGTTGCCGCGTGAAATACACGCCGGAAGGCGTTGTCTTGGCGGTTTGTTGGGCAGGCGCGTTCTGTTGTTGATAGAACTGGTGCCACCATTTGGCTGCTTGCCAGATGGCTTCGGGGCAACTTGAAGCGGAAGACAAACCCGGCGTGAGTTCGATGCCGGCCAGGCCATAAACGGTTTCAATAAAGGCGGCGCTGGGCAATCCCTTGGCTTCGAGCAGCGGGTTGCCGTGCACGCCAACTCCCCAGACATAGCCCAGCCAAGGCAGGATCAATCCCGGCAAATCGAGAATGGTGCGTTGGCGACGTACCAGCTCAATGGTGTTGCGTTCGTCGGCTTCGTTTTCGGCGCGCAGTTGCAACGGTGATTCCGACGTCGGAAAGCGCAGCACGCCCACATTGGGAAAGCGCGCCGGATCGTCGTAATCGGCAAGCTGGCAAATTTGCACGCCATTCTGCGCCGGGACTTGTGACAGGTCTGCGGGCGGCGAGAGCGGAACTGAGACGAATGTGTCTTCGTCAAGCAACAAGCCAGCAAAGGACCAGAAACTCGGTAACAGGTCGCTGCGCAAATGCGCCTGTGCGCAACGGATGCGGAAGTGTTCGAGCGAGTTACCGCCGAGCAGCAAAATGTCGCCGGGCGCTTTGAACGCTTGTACGCGCGCCAACCACTGCCGGTTGGTTTCGCCAGTTTTGGCAGTCAGTCGTTTCAATTGGGCGTTGGGGCTGGGGGCTGGGGAATGGCGAATGGGAATCATGACTTCTCCTATTGCAGTTGAATTTCAGGCAGCGTGTGCGAGATGCGCACGTTGGGATCGTTGCCGATCATCCAGTATTTGATGGTGGCGATGACTTTGGCGCCGCGTGCGACAAACGACACGGTGGCGAAATGATTGCCTTCCAGTAGAAACAACCGATCAGGCTGTTGTTCGATGTTTACCGAAACGGCATTGGGGACGGGACAAGCGGGGACTTGTTGCGGCGGCGGGGCTGCGCCGCCGCCTAAATCACTGACCAGCGACATGGGCGACGAAATGACTTCAATCAACTCTGCGCCTGAAACCAGCGTGCATCGCGCGACGCGGCCAAAATGTACATCGCCCGTTAAAACCAGAAGCGAATGCTGTGCAGAGAGCAGCACGCGCACCAACGCTTCGTATTGCGCAAAGTCCGGCAAGCCCCAGTCGCCGAGGCGACCACCGACTTCGTTGGCTTTGCCGGCAAAAATCACCTGCCCAAGCACCAACACGCCCGGCCCTGTCAGCCCGTTTACCCATTGTTCGAGCTGCGCAAATTGCGCCGGGTCCATGAAATTTTGCCGGTCGTTGTCTCGTGCGCTGCGCGTGTCCGCAATAAAAAACGACAGGTTGCCGACCGTGAAGCGTTGTGTCTTTTCCGGAGTTTGAAAGAGGTTGTATAGCGGTTCGGTTGCCGCGCGCCAGCGTTCACGCCCATTGTCGGTCCAGGTGCCGACGACATACGACGCCGCAGTGGGGAAGTTATTCCAGTATTCGTGATCATCAGCGCAAAAGAAGTTTGCGCCTGTCGCGAGCACTTCGCGATAGCCTTCGCCGACCTGCGTTTGCATCCAGTTGCGCAGGTATTTTTTGAGGAAGTTCTTTTCCAGGTTGTTTTGGCTTTGCGGGAACAGATTCAGCGTCTGATACCAGGGATTGTCCAGATACACCTGATCGCCGCACAACAGTTTTACGTCGGGTTTGGCTGCGGTGGGCAAACTGCGAAAGACTGCGCCTGCGCGTCCGTTGTCGTTCGGTTCGAAATAGCAAGAGCCAAGCATGACCGTGAATGGCTTCGGATCGCTTTCGCGCGGTAGTTGTAGCGGCAACGTCGTTACTTTGGCGCTGGATTGCATCGTGCCGTTGACGCGCAATTCGATGTCATAAACCGTGTTGGGCTGACGATTGGTCAGCTCAAGGCGTTGAAAATCTACGCGCTGGTCTTGGCCTTCTGACCGCCACTGTTGCCATGGTGCAGGCAGCGGCGTCGGCAGGCCGTTCACGATCAGGCTGAGCCGTGTTGGGTCGAAGTTTTCGTTGATGGCTCCCAGCCAGACCGTTGCGGTCTGGCTGCTGACCTGTAAGGGAAAAACCAGATAAGGCATAACGCTGATCCTTTACACGCGAAACGGCGGTGTGCGTTGGTTTCCTGTGACGTGATTGATTGCGATGGGGCGCAATTCATTGCCGTGCAAATGGCCAAACGGCGTCACCGACATTTCGTTGCCGTTGATGTCTACCAGCAGGAAATGGCCTTCATTGTTTCCACCCCAAACCTGTGTTTTCGCTTTCTGAAAATCATCCGGTTCGCTTTCGCGAAACTTGCCGCCGCCGCCAGTCAGAAAGTGCGCCACACCTGCTTCATCACATGAAAACTGGAAGTTGTGTTCGTGACCGCTGAAGCTAACGCGAATGCCGGCAGCGGCTCCGTGTTGTTGCAAAAACGCGCGCAGGCTTTCGGTGTTGCCGTGTCGCGGCCCGGCGCAATACGCCGGGTGGTGCGAAACGGGAATGCGCCAGCGCGGTGCATTGGCTGTTGAAAACGCGCGGGCAATGAAGCTCTGGTTTTGCGGAAACTCGAAATGCAACTTGCCGCCGCGCCCTTTGGACGTATCCAGCATTACGAATTCGACCTCCGCGCCAAAGCGGAAGCGGTACAACAAACCATGATCAAACACGGCATCAAGTTGCAGATCGCGCGCCTGCAACCGCAGATAAAGATTGTCGTAAATTTGCAGCCGATCCACCGGATGTTCGTTTTCGTCGTCGTCGTGATTACCGATTACCGGAAAGACCGGCACACGATTGAGCAAATAGCGATACGGCTGGAAGTAGGTGAAAAACCAATCGTCGTCTTCGTCGCCGCTGGAACTGGTCGGAATGCCCAGGAACGTTTTGGCGTAAATGTTGTCGCCGGTGGTCACGATGAAGCGAAATGGTTGGTCGGCAAAGGCTTGATCCAAGGCTTCCGCGACTTCGCGTTGGCAGCGCGGCGCTGACGAGCGTTTGCGGATGCCGCGCCCGAAATCTCCCAGGACGGCAAAACGCAACGACGTCGCAGGCAGATGCGGTGCGGGAAATGTGCGAAAGCGATTCTGATAGCTGCGCGTGCTTTTTTTCATCGTCGGTTCATCGCCTTGCACGTCCCAGTCATACAACTGCCCGGCAGCCCATTCGTGTTCATTGCCGCCTGCTTCGTGCACGACCACGCGGTAAGAGTATTCAGTGTCGGGTTTCAAGCCGCGCACCAGCGCATGATTGGCGCGATTGACCGTCACGGTGTGTGTATGTGTCGCGCCTGTGCCGATCTCCGTTACCAACACAGTGGCTTGTGCGGCGTATGGTTCCGCGCGTTCACCGATGGATTGTTTGCGCCCGGCTTTCTCGCGCAAATCGTCGTCATCCAGCAACTCCCACTTTTCCCGACCATCGTCCTGTTTCACTTTGAAAAAGAACGCGCCCCAGGCGAGCAAGGCGGCGTCGTGGGTTAACGCAGGCAGATACAAATATTCTTCGCGGTGAGTTCGTTTTTCTGACATTGTTGGTTCCTTGTCGTTGCTTCGCGTTATGCCGGACGTGCGCTATTGCCTACACGGGGCCACGGGGCGAAGGCGTTTTCCTGTTTGCGCAAAATCGGCTGCAGCGCCGGAAAGTGACGCGTGATGACGGTGGTCATCGTAGTGTCTTCGACCCATTGCAAGCCGGGTTTGGTATATGTCTGTTCGTTGTAATCGGTGGTGAAGAAGCGGTCACTTTGCAAGCGCCGCGACGCCATCAGCAGGAAGATGCGAAAGGCGGTTTCGCTGAAGCCGAAGCCTTTGATTAGCGGTTCGGCATACATCCCGATCAGCAAATCCACGCTGTTGATGTCGTTGTGGTAAAGCTGCCGTATTTCTTCGCACCAGGCACGGTTGTCGCTCAGGTCTTCAAATTTCTCAATCGGGTCCAGGTCAAGCAGACGGCGAAATTCGTTGTAACGCGGCACGCCCCGTTCCCGGTCGCGCAGAATGTCAGTGGCTGCCAGATCAATGTGCTCTTCGCCGCGCTGCAAATGCTGCAAGAAGCGCGGATAGTTGTGCAACGTGATCGCGCCCGGATGCGTAACGCCAAACGAGTAAAACAGGTCGAGCAGCGACATCTGTTGCATCGTCTCGCGCGTGCGCGCGTGCGCGATTTCGGGAAACGTGCGCGTTTGCAACAGCGCATCGTTTTGCCACGAATAGAACGAAAAATCGTCCGGCATCAGCGGGTGCATGCGGTAAACCGAAACGAACTCTTCGGTCATCGCAAACGGCGCAGCGTGATGTTCGGCCTTGGATTTACGGATGCGTGTCCAGTTGTCGTTCATGCCAATTTTGAGCGCCGGGTGCGCCAGAATGCCGGGCGTCCATTCGACGGTGTGAATTTTGGCCATGATCGCTGCGTTGATCAGCCGCGCGCGCTGAAACAACTCTTCATCCTGCCAGGCCGGAAACTCCCGTTGCAGTTTGTCGCAAATCGCGTTGTGTTCGAGCGTGAACAGCGTGTGCAACAGGCTCAGACCCAGCCACCAGTTGCCGTTGACGCCGGTGACCTCAATGCCTTTTTCGTTGAGCGGCAATAACCCATCCGCGCCCAGGCGCAACTTTCCTGCGCGAAACGAACGCACCTGCTTCTGCGTTGCCAGATCACTGCCATAAAGTTGTGACCCGTCCCACCAATGCGTTTCAGTATTGGTGAACGTCGGGCGCGGATCGCTGTCGTCAGGCGGGCGCGTGGCATCGCGCCGCGTGCGGCGTATGCGCATGGGGTTTTCGGGCCAGTTGTCGCCCGCTTGCAGCGGCACTTCAATCGGATGCGCCTTTTCGTTTTCGCCGTGGCTCAGCCAGTCATGCACCTGAAATTGAATCCAGGCCGCTGCCAACAAATTCAAACTGGTGGCCGGTTGAAATTTGGCGCGCGTGAGCAGTTGGCGGCTGACTTCGCGCGGGCTGGGCGTCAGCAATTGCATCGCGTTCGGCACGACAATGCGATCCAACGGAATATTGCGTCCGAACCGCGTACCGGCGCTGCCCATACGCGGATGATTTAAATCGTTATAGGCTCCGTCTGCCGAGCGACTGGCGCGCTGTGTTGCCGTGGGCGACGGCAACGGTGATTGCGGCAAGGCAGGCAGCGTTTCTGTGTCGTAAAGGTTGTGTTTGCGCATCCGCTCGCGATAGCGATTGAGTTTGAGCAAGCCGAAAAACGTCCACAAACGGTGCCAGGCAAAAATTGAATCGGCCATAACCCATCTTTCCGTGAACGCCTGAACCGGCAGGCCGGCGAGACCTGCAAGTTCAGGCAAGCTGAGAATTTGTCAGAGCGTTCGGCCGGTAAAGCCGATTGGCTGTTTACGCTCTGGTTAACACGTAATAAAACGCCAGGCGTTCCTGACCCGGTTCCAGGTATCCGCGCAAGGCTTTGCGCAATGTAGCGTTTTGTAACCAGCCCGCGCGCGTGGGCGACACCCATTTGCCGATCATCGTGCGGTCATCCAGCAAACGGATTTCATCGTGAAAACTGGTGAAATCAAGCAGCCGCACAAATTCATCCGTGAACTGAACCTCCATCGAACCGCTCAGCAAGCCCAGGCGAAAACGCCCTTCGACGCCGCTGGTGGCGGGAATGAACCGCAAGCGAAATGCCACCGGATTGAGTCGGTTGAGCAAACTCAAATCAGGCCGTGTCAGAAACACCAGATGCCCCTGCCACTCACCGACGATCTCTTGCGGCGTCGGAACGCGCGCTTGTGCGCTGGCAAAGATCGCGTGGTGATCCGGCACCGACATTTTGGTAAACGGGTATTGATGCCGCGTCAGCGTGAAAGTGGCGACTTCGCGGCCCAACGGGAATTGGCCCAGATGCATCACGCCTACACATTGGTTTTCGTCTATGGCTTTGATCACATCGTAAACCTGACGATAAGGCGCGTTGGTATACGTCAAGAGCAACACCTCGTCTCCCTGTTTGACGTATTTGCGATTGCTGTCGGGATATTTCACCTGGCTGACCAGCGGTTTGCCGGGCAGGAAATCCAGTTCGTAATTGACCACGAAGCCGCCCAATTGTTCACCATTCAATGCTTCAAAACGCTTCCAGAAACTGCCGCCTGTCAGTCGCGCGGCAGTGTTGGTTTCGTCTGGTGACAAGTTTGCGTTGCGCAAGTGTTCGGCCCAGCCCAGCAACGAGTCTTTGGCGAACGAACCTTGCCAGAATGCGTCGCGACGTATGCGGCGTTCGGCGAAGTCAATCGCCACTGTCCCGCGATTGATCAGCGTGGCCAGCGGCAAGGTTGGGCTTTCGCGCATGATGGTTTGCAATTCGGCGGATGGGCGCGTCGTAATCGAAGCCGGATCGGTTGCGCCACGCAACACGGCTTCGCGCACTTCGTCCGCGATGAATCCGCCGCTGATATTTACCGGATCGTATTCGCGCGTGATGAACTGATTGGTGAACGCCAGGAAGCGCAATTGCGCCTGGGTCTTGATGAACAGATTGTCGGTGTTGGTCACCTCGAACGACGTCAGATACGCGGCGAAACTGCCGAGCGCTTCCGGGTCTTCAAAGGTGCGGAACTTGAGCAGCGCGGTGCCCAATTCGCGACCTGTGGCGGTTTCGGTCAGGTGGCCATAGAGCGTGGTGAAATCGTGCAGGATTTCCTGCGCGCCGGTGATGCCGCCGCGCCCGTCTTTTTGCAAATACTTGCGTCCGTGCAGCAAATATTCACGCAACTGCTCATCACGAAAATACAGGTGATAGAGGATTTCTGCTTCGCCTGTCGCGGGGTTTTCGCGCAGGTAGTTGAAATAGCTTTTGCGCGACAACAGATCGAACGTCGTCGAACCGCGTCCGAGAAAATCGTCAAAGTGAATCGTGCCGCTGATGCGCGCTTCGTGTTCTTCGCTTTCCAGAAACTCGGTCAAATCGCGGATGGAAATCTGCGCCTGAAAGCTGCACCCAATGCCGGTCGTTGGTTCGTATGCTTCCAGTTGCAGATCGCCTTCGCGGCCAGCGGGCACGGAAACGCCCGGGAAAAAGCGCCCAGACATTTCTTCGTCGAATTTCATGCCGACGCCGGTCGGAATGCGTACGTCGAGCAACGGGCGCAAGAAACTGACGGGCGGCAGGTCTGGCTGCGCGCTACGGCGTAGCGTGTAGTAAAACGAAAACTGCGGTGTGCCGCCTGTGCTTGTGTCAGTTTGAAAGATGCCGAGCGAATTCGGCCCGAACAGATTCCACAACCCCGGTTGCGCCAGCGTCGTGTATTTGCCGACCAACAGGTTTTCGTTGACGTAACGGATTTCGTCGTGGAACGCCGTGAAGTCATTCATCTGAAAGTGGTCCTGGCCAAACACCGGTTCGGACAAACCTTCGAGCAAACCGAGAAATTGATAGCGCGCTTCGAGCCGCCCGCTCGGTTTCAGGTCGAATTTCAGATAGGCCACAGTGCCGGTATTGTTGGCATTGGATACCAGATGCATTTCCCACAAGCCGTGGAGTTGGGCTTTGTTGGGTACGGAGGCTTTTTGATAAATCGCCTGATGGTCGGCAACAGTCAGGTTGTCCAAACCGTAGGCGCGCGTCATCGGGAAGGTAAACAACCGTAACCCGTTAGGGTATTCGCCCAGGTAGACGCGACCAATCAGCAAGTCATCATTGACGACTTTGAAGATGTCGTAAAAGCCACGCCATTGCGCGTCGGTATAGCGCAACAGAATGTATTTGCCGGGGTCGAGCGAGCCTTCGCGTTTTTTGATCGTGATTTCTTCGAGCGTATTGCGGGCATTGATGCGTCCGTCGGAATCGCTGGTCAAACCCACGTATTTGCCGTCGGCGGTTTTGCTGAACCGTTTTTTGAAGCTGGCGAAAAACGGCGTCGAAATCTGATTGAGCACGTGCCCGCGCGGGAAAAAGCCTTTCCACACAGTGTCATTGCGGATGATGCCTTGATCAGGATTCAGGCTGACTTCGCCGTGGTTGACCATGGTTTCGATGCCACGCGTTTGCACGCGGTTGAACAGGCGCTCAAGCTCCGGCTCTTTGTAGGTGATGACTTCCAGCGCGTCTATGCGTGACACGCCGACTGACGTTGGTGACGCAGGGAAGGCTTCGCCGCCGATTTTGCGGACGATGCGGTCGGCGATGCGTTCGGACAACGCAGAAATCGTCAGGAACGGATTGACGCCCAGCGCGGTCGGAATCAGCGACCCGTCAGCCACAAACAAACCGTCGTGGACGCTGCCGTCACCGGCAAACACACGCCCGAATTGGTCTGCCGCGCCGTGCTGGTAATCTTCGCCGACGGGGCAGCCGCCCAACGGGTGCGCCGTGATCAGGTTCTTTTGCGGGGTGAATTGCCACAGCGGATTGGTCAGGAAGCTTGCGCCCAACGAACGCGCGTGACGGCGGATTTCTTCGTTGATGCGATCAAACAGCGGCTGGCGTCCGACGTTGTCCCAATCAATTTCCAGCCGATCTTCCAAATCGAGAAAATTGCGTTTCAGGCGCAAGGTTCCTTTGGCGTCGTCGTGTCCCATGATCAGGTACAACAACGTGTGATTGAGCGCGCCATCATCGAAACGATAGGGATCGTTCGGGCGATTGTGATCGCGGCGAATGCGTTCCTGTTGTTCGTCACCGAAATCGGTGTCCTGGGCAAGCCCCAACTGCGCGGTGAGATCAAATGCGGCCATGGCCGCCGAAACGTACGCGCTGGGAAATGAGAAGTCTTCGACGAGCAAGCGTTTTTCGAGCGGCAGATTTTTGTCGTATTTGACTGCGCCGACGATGCTGGGGCCGGGCGCATTGCCGCGTTGTCGCCAGGCGTGATTGGCGTCTTTGCCAAAACCCAGTGTGTTGATTTGGTAATCAGAGTTGTAAGCCAGCGCAAAGAAATCGCCATTGCCAGAGAACTGCGAGCCAAGCTTCGGCGAAAGCGAAAGCCCTTTCTTTTCGGAACGCAGCAAAATTTCGGGCGTGCCGAGCGATCCCGCGCTGAGAATGACGTTGTGCGCTTCGAGCGTGAAATTGTCCGGGAACAAACCGCTAAACCGGCGTCCGTGCACGCGCCAGCCGCCGCCGTTGAGTTTTTCGATCCACTTCACTTCCACACGCGTGAAAATGTCCGCGCCGTTTTGTTGCGCGATGGGCAGATAATTCATCTGCAAGGTGTTTTTAGCGCCCACGTTGCAGCCGGTCACACAATCGCCGCAATCCGTGCACGGCTTTTGCGGAACACCGTGTTTGTTTGGTCCGTCTACATCGAAGTTAACGACAATGTTCAACCCGTAAGCTTGCTGGTTGAGTTGCTGCGCGCGCCGGTCAAGACCTTGGACTTTGTGCAGACAGCCTGCCTGCTTGGGATTTGAGCGGGGATGTGGATTCGCGCCCAGGGTTTGCGCGGCTTTGGTATAAAACTGCGCCATTTCGGGAAAGCGGATGGTGCGCGGCCATGCAGATTGCTCGAAGAGGTCTTCGTCGGGCGTGATGGCGACATTGGCGTTGATCAACGACGTGCCGCCCAGTCCGCAGCCTTTGAGAATGGAGATGTCAGGAAACGCCAGGAATTCGTAAAGACCCGTCGGGTTGACGGGATTGCGCGCATTTTGCAGCACTTCAGGCAGGCTGTCAGGGAATTTGCCGACTTCCCATTCGCGCCCACGTTCCAAGACGCAGACGGTTTGTTTGGGAGTGGCTGCCGCGATGCGTGCGGCAGTGATGGCTCCACCGTATCCAGAGCCGATGATGATGAAATCGTAGCGCGGTTTGCGCTGTTTCCAATCTTTAGAGAGCACGTTAATCCTCCTCATCCCCTGACGGGCTGTGTTCGATAGGGGGCAAATACGCGGGGGCGTGACAATGGCTGAAGCCAAACTCGCATTGTTTTCGCGTGGCTGTACGGGCCAAACCTGGCCTGACAGATGCGTTGTCAACAACTGACAATGAACGAGAATGAATGGCCGCGACAGTTGCTGGGGCTGTGCGCGGGAAAACCCGAAGTTGTTTTCCGTGGCGTTGACTGATCCACCACGAAGACGAAAGAACAGCTCAGATGACGTTACGGAATTTGGCTAAAATTTAACGGGGCGGCCAAGCAATTTCCTTTTGTTTTAACGCCGCGAGCGTTTTGAATCCCTTTGCCATCGGCTGGTAAAGCTAAGAAGCTAAAATAACTGGCTGAGCCGTGGACGCGGCGGAATATAGCACAAATCATTAGGAAGGGAAGCGGGATTTTCTGCGGCACACAGAATGCCGCGTCAAAAAAGGCCTGATTGGGGCTCGTCTCTGGTTGTCAGGAGCGTATGTCGAGAGAGGCTTGACCGCCGCCTTCGATCAACAACGCGACTGCCATGCCAAGGAGCGAGAGGGCGAATTCGAATCCGCCCGCAGTCAAAAAGAAACCGCGCGGCCAGTGAAAGCCAAAAATGGCAACCAGCATCACACACGAAATCAGAAATGCGCCAACGCGCGTGTAAAAGCCAAGCATCACCATCACGCCGCCCAGAAATTCTGAGAACGCGGCTGCTCCCATCCACAACCAGGACGGTCGCAAATCCAACGGAGCAGGGCGGTTCAACCAGCTACTAAGGCCAGAGCCGCCCCATAAGCCGAACAGTTTTTGTGCGCCGTGCGCCATCATAATCGTGCCCAACGTCAGTCGTATGGGCAGCAGCGTCCAGGTGGGAGACGTGGCGGTCAACCGATTCGCCATGATGCTTCAACTCCTTTGTGTTGAACGACTGTTGAGAAGGAACAGCCGGTGGTATTTCGCGCGGTAATTCTAATCAGCGAGTCTAAGCAAGGCGTCTGGTAGCGTCAAGACGTGAATCGGTGAGAGAAGAAGGAGTTGCCGCGACTTCCGCGCTTGGCGGCTAGCGGAAGTCGCGACTGATAGAGGAAGAGGTCAGGCTTGGCTCTGAGTCAACCGAGCCTGCACTACTATTTCCGCACAGTCGGATATTGAATCCCCAACTGTTCGAGATAGGTGCTGTATTTTGCTGGGTCGTAGTAGAACTTCTTCAACTGCGGCGCAAATTTTTCCATCTTCTCTTTGTTGAGTTCGATGGCGGGCTGATCGGTGGGATTGATCAGCGGTTGATATTTGATCTCTTTGGTTTGCACGTTGTTGAAATAGTCCCAGGCCTGTTTGACCAGTTCGGGTTGCAGCAGAAAGTCTAGCGCCGTCATCGCCTGGACTTTAGCGCCTGCGGTTGAGCCTTTGTGCGCGATGGGCGTAGCCATCGCGATGGCGTTTTCCCAACTGTGACCGGGCAGGTTCGGAATGTTGGCCGGATAGCGCAGGTAGATCATCGGCACGTTCCACGAAATATCGCCGACATCGTCCGAACCGCCGCCGAGCACTTGTTCCTTGGGACCTTCCAACCCTCTGGCTTTGGTTTTCAGGCCGTCAACTTTCGCACCGATTTCCTTTTGCAGCGCTTTGGCCAATGTCTGATCGGCTTCGCTCCATTGCGGCAAACCGACGGCTTCAATGTTTTTGGCGGTGGCTTCGGCGACGATTTTGTTGAAATGATTCGGCCAGGCCGAACCGACTACGCGTTGCGTAAACGTTGTGTCGGTCATCATTGTGGCCGCTTGCGCCATTTTGTTGCCCAGGTCATACAGCTCTTTGATTTTGGGGTAATCCAGTTCGCGGAAGTAATACCAGACGCTGGCTTCTGACGGCACGACATTGGGTTGATCGCCGCCGTTGACGACGACGTAATGTGAGCGCTGTTGCAACCGCAGATGTTCGCGGCGGAAATTCCAGCCGATGTTCATCAGTTCGACGGCATCCAGTGCGCTGCGCCCGCTCCACGGAGCGCCAGCCGAATGCGCGGCTTTGCCTTTGAAGGTGTATTGCACGGACACCAAACCGCTGTTGCGTTCCGGCTGTCCCCAGTTGACGGCAAAATCGTTGTCTACGTGACAACCGAGCACGATATCCACGTCTTTGAACAAACCGGCGCGCACAAAAAAGGCTTTGGTGGCGACGAGCTCTTCGGCTACGCCGGGCACGAGTTTGAGCGTGCCGCTGATTTTGTTCTTCTCCATCAGCTGTTTCAGCGTAATCATCGCGGCGACGTTCACCGCCATACCTGAATTGTGACCTTCGCCGTGTCCGGGAGCCTCTGCGACAATCGGATCGTGATAGGCCACACCGGGCTTTTGTGAGGCGCGCGGAATACAGTCAATGTCCGTGATGAAGCCGATGACAGGTTTGCCCGTGCCCCAGGTTGCCGTCCAGGCGGTGGGAATGCCCGCCACCCCGCGTTCGATTTTGAAGCCGTTCTTTTCCAGAATGCTGGTGATGTATTTGCTGGTTTCGTATTCGTGAAAGCCAAGTTCGCTGAAGCTGAAAATGCTGTCTACCATTTCCTGCACCAGCTTTTGCCGTTTGTCTATTTCGCTGACGGCTTCACGTTTCAAATCGGCCAAGGTTTTGGCTTCTTGCGCATGCGCGATTGAGGCAGCACGCAACAACAGGGAACAGACGAAAACGCACAGGGTGAGCCTTTTCATTGCATTACCTCCGGTTTGTGGGTTGTTCGGGAAAATGTGTCGTCGCCGCATAGTCGTGTTGTGTTGCAAGACTGTCAAGCGGGTTTTCGGCACTCAACTAAAACTCGCTTTCTTGACTGCCCTGGCGGCGAAACCTAGAATCGCGTCGTTTTCACGCGAAACCATTTCCACAAACAATCTGTTAGCTGACTCAACGACGAGGAGTTCTGTTTATGTTGACCCGCCGTGTGTTGTTCTGTTGCTGTGTGCTGAGTTTGGCGCTCATTCGATCCGTAGGCGCAACCTTTGACGACCGCGACGAGCTGTTGCGCAAGATGGATGGACGCGCAGAGCATTACGGACAGCTTTCGCGCAAAATCTGGGAGTATGCCGAGGTCGGTTACAAAGAGAAACAAAGCGCAGAGCTGTTGCGCGCGGAACTGCGCGCGGCAGGCTTTCAATTGCAAGAAAACGTCGCGGATATTCCCACCGCTTTTGTGGCCAGTTATGGCAGCGGAAAACCCGTGATCGGGATTTTGGGTGAATACGACGCCTTGCCGGGGTTGTCGCAAGATTCCGTGCCGGAAAAGAAGGCGCGCGTTGAGGGCGCTGCCGGACACGGATGCGGCCACAATTTGTTTGGCGTGGCTTCGTCGTTTGCGGCGATCACGATCAAAGAGTATCTGGCGGAAAAGAAACTGCCGGGCACCATCCGATTGTATGGCACGCCCGCCGAAGAGGGCGGCGCAGGCAAGGTGTATATGGCGCGCGCAGGCGTTTTCAACGATTGCGACATCGTGTTGGCCTGGCATCCGGGCGACGCCAACAGCGCCAGCCTGAAATCTTCGCTGGCAAATATCACCGCCAAATTCCGGTTTTACGGAACTGCGGCGCATGCGGCGGCAGCGCCGGATCGCGGTCGGTCTTCGCTCGATGCGGTGATACTGATGGCGCATGCTGTGGATATGCTGCGTGAACACGTACCGCAAACAACGCGGTTGCATTACATCATCACCAAAGGCGGCGAAGCTCCCAACGTCGTGCCGGACTTTGCCGAAATCTATATGTATGCCAGGCATCCGAGCATGCCTACGCTGGATGGTATCTGGGCGCGCATCGTCAAATGCGCCGAAGCCGGCGCGTTAGCCACCGAAACCAAAATGCAGATGGAATTGGTTGGCAGCGTTTATAACGAACTGCCCAATGAGCCATTGGCAAAAGCGGTTGATAAAAACCTGCGCCTGGTCGGTGGTGTGAAATACAGCGTGGAAGAACAAGCCTTTGCCGAGAAATTGCGCCAGACGTTTTCTCTGGACGGCGCTTTGTCGTTGGGCAGCCAGGAGCAAGTGCAACAAATGGAAGACGGCGCGAGTTCGGGGTCAACCGATGTGGCGGATGTCAGTTGGATCGTACCGACAACGGAATTTCGCACGGCAACGTATGTTCCGGGCACGCCGGGACATAGCTGGCAATCTACGGCCTGTTCGGGGTATAGCATCGGACGAAAAGGAATGTTGGTCGCGGCCAAAACGCTGGCGTTGACAGTGCTGGATGTGTTGGGGGATCCGAAATTGATCGAAGCCGCACGGGCTGATTTCAACAAACGGCGTGCAGGTTTTGAGTATCGCTCACGTATTCCAGCCAACCAAAAGCCGCCTCTCAATTACCGGGACAAATAAGCGAACGCGAAGTCGAAACAAAAAACACGCGGAAGGATTTAAGCTCCTTCCGCGTGTTTTTGTTTGCTCGCAGTTTGTCTTGTCGTCTTACAGATTGGCTTGCAGCGCTTCCAGCACCGTTTGTCTTTCTGCGGCAGGCTCAAAACTGGGAACCGCGCCGCTGACCAGCAAATCTTCGAATTGGCGCGTCAGCTTCGGCCAGTTGTAAAGCTGTTTGACCATTGCGCGTCCGGCTTCGCCTGCGTGTTCGGCTGCGCGCCGATCCGCCAACAGGTTTTCGATGGCTGCGGCAAACGTTGCCGCATCATCCGCAAACTGAATCCAGCCTTGGCCAATGCGGGAGACTTCGCGGGTGGTGGTGCTGACGATTGGTTTGCGCAAGACAGCGTACTCAAACAGTTTGAGCGGGCAGGAGCCGTCCGAAACGGCATCGCGCGTAAACGGCAACAGACAAACATCCATGCCCGCCACGTGATTCATGGCATCGTGATAGGGCATCGCGCCAGTCAAATGAACGTTGGTCAAGCCCAGGCGCGCGATCTCATCTTTGACATATTTCAACCGCCGCCCGCCGCCCACAAGCAGGAAGTTGACGCCGCGTAACCGCTGCGCAACACTCAACACAAGATCAAAGTTGACCCAGTATTCAAACGCGCCGACGAAGCCAACCGTGGGGCCGGACGTTTTGGCGCGCCAGACGCTGCCGTCTGCCTGATCCAACTCTGCCAAATCCGCGCCATTGGGCAACATCAAGACGTCGCGTGAAAACTGTTCTTGCAAGACGCTGGACGCCACGGTGACCGTCGTGGCACGTTTGATCATATGTTCCTGAACGATTTGCGCTAGGTGAGCAGCGCCGCTTTGCGCGATAAACTTGTGTTCAACCTCCATCATCGCGACCAGATCGTCTGCCAAATCAAAATGCACGCGGCAATTGGCCAGATGCATCAAGGGCGCTTGCGGCAAATTGTAGAGCAGCAGCACATCAATTTTTTCGCGGTCTACGAATTGGCGAATCTGGCTCAGAGAGGTTAACGAAACCAAGCCTTTTTTGAGCAGTTTGGTGTGCGGGATCGGCATACGCCAAAAGCGACGCAGCGCAGGCGGCGCATATAACTCGCTGACGGTTAGTCCCTGCGGCAATTTTTCGTCTGATGTAATGTCATTGGCGCTGATGTCATTGAGCGCCATTGGCGGAGCCGTGAGCACGTAGACCTGATGTCCGAATCGGCAGAGATGGTTAATCAACTGATGATAGCGGCTGCGATTCGCGGAACGCCAGCGTGCGAGATAAGGAAAAAGTATCTTCATCGTCGGTCTGTGTGTAGTTGGTGTTTTTTGTCAGCGGCCTGCGCGCAGCCAGACTCGCTGGCCTCGCCGGATCATTGCCCAGGCGAAGCTGTAAAACCAGATTCCTGCATAGCGGGGAACCGCTAGCAGATCAAGTAAATAACGGCGCGGATCATCCACCATCGCGGCCCCGACCAGATAATAGCTGACATCCATCACCAAGCCAGCGAGAGCCAGTCCACGCAACTGCGGTACAAACAGGGAAACCAGCAAGAACAACAGACGCAATCCCAAAAACAGAATCTTGGGGCGCAGCATCAAAAGCACTAACAGAAACCAGGCACCGAAACCTTGGCCCAGCAAGGCTTGTGCAAATTCACGGCGATAATCTCGCAACACCTGCAATTGCCCTTGTAACCAGCGAGCGCGTTGACGGGAAACGCCCTCATCTTGCCGTGGTTTGGGGTCGAGAATAACTGCTTCTGGGACAAACGCGACGTGCGTTCCGCGCGCTGCCAGAATGACATCCAGCTCCAAATCTTCCGCCAAGGTGTGCAACCGCGGTGCCAGCTCGGCCAGCAATTCGGCACGAAATGCCATTCCGGTTCCGCGCAACGGTACTGGCCAACCACAGCGGCGACGGGCTTCGTCATCAATGCGCTGCATCAAGACTTCAGACCAACCCGCCAAGCGGCCTGCGGTTGTGCTGGCATCGGGAGCCACAAATGCTTGCGCCGCGCCAACCTTGCCCGACATTGCCTGTCGTAATGAATGCAATGTCCCGCTGGCAATGCGGCTGTCTGCGTCAAGGATCACAATTGATTGTTGTGCCTGCCACGAATCGCGATGTTTTTGCAACCACCACGCCAGCACGGCACCTTTACCCAGCGGACCGTCTATCCGTTCTGCTACAGATGCGCCAGCTTGCCGTGCCTCATTGGCTGTCTCGTCAGTACAACGGTCCGCAACCACCCAGATAGCGCTTCCTGGCCATTCCGGTAAGTAATCGTGCAAGGCCGTGATCGTTGGGCCAATGGTGCCCGCTTCATTATGCGCGGCGATTAGAACAATGCAGCCAGCATCTGTTGCCGATTGCGAGCGTACAGGGGGAGCAGGCTTAACCAAGCGCAAGCACAGCAACACAAAGCGCAAGAAGCCATCCAACAAGATCAGTAGAAATATGCAGGTCAGAATTCGCATGCAACCTTTGCCACGTCAAAACGCCTTGAACACAATGCTTTCAGGGGGCAAAAAGCGTCTACGTTTTCCGTGAGCTTCGGGAATATGTAAGGTCAGTGAGGCGTTCCCGATCGCGAGCCGAAGTTTATCCGAGGGGGTAGTTAGGGTCAACCTGATAATTGACGGTTATAAATTTCACCGTTTCAGTAGTTCCGAGATGAGGTTTGTAAAGAAAAAGGCAAGACCATTTTGGTCTTGCCTGGGAAAATACATGATTGGAAAACGTAGAACGTTGATTGGTATAGATGTCTTTCGCGCTTATTGAGACGGCGGTTTGGTTGTCGTCTCTCCTTCTTTCCGGCGCAACGTTGGCCGTTCGGCGGGCGCTTTCTGATCATCTCCGCTCGTGCTCGCATTGGGATCGCTGCCTTCCGGAGAGCCGGGTTGGCGACGCTTCAACGTCGGGCGCTTGCTATCAGCGTCATTCACTACGCCGCCACGTCCACCTGTTCCACGAGCATTGGTGATGGCAATGAGTCTGCCTTTGACCTGTTGGAACTCAGAGGTGTTGATGATGTATTCGCCTCGTTCGGGAAAGCGCGTAATCAGCGAATTGACCTTTTCGATGCGGTCGCCAACCATCGGATGCGTGCTGAAAATGCGCGACATCGTTCCGGGTTTTTTCTTCTCTTGGGCTTGCAGCTTTTCAAAGAAGGTGGCCATCGCGTGCGGGTCGTAACCTGTCGCCCAAAGATATTGCACGCCTAGCATATCTGCTTCGTATTCCGCACTGCGCCCAAACTTCAGGAAACCCATCGGAATCGCTAAGCTCGCAACGTTACGAGCGGCAAACCCGCCCCAACCTCCTAAGAAGATCAACGGCAAAGAACCCCAGTTGACGATTTGCCCCTTTGACGCCTGTTCGACTCCGTGACGTGCCGCCACGTGCGCAATTTCGTGCGCCATCGGGCCGGCCAGTTCGGCTTCATTGTCTGCTGCCAGGATCAAGCCTTTGTTCACATAGAAAAAGCCTCCCGGCAGCGCGAAGGCGTTGATTTCGTCACTATCAATGACTTTGATTGTAAACGGCACTTTAGCGTCGGAATGCAAAACCAGGTTTTGCCCCACCTTGTTAATGTATTCAACAATGATTGGGTCTTCCACCAGCTTTGCCGAGCGGTCAACTTCTTGTGCGAACTGGCGGCCAATGTTCACTTCTTTGTCGAAGTTATAGAAGTTGATCTGAAGCTTGTTGATGTTCCGCTTGCCAATCAGTTCTGGGTTTTCGTTTTCGGCAAGGGGGGATTTGTTTTGGGCGGCGGGGGAAGTGGTTTTGTTGCTGGCACCTTGCTGGTTGTTTTGGGCCCAAACAGGCGTGACGAGCAATAACAAACTAAACGCGATTCCGAGACGACAGTGACTCACTGACGATTTTGACGTTTCTCTCATTGTTGAATCTCCTTACCAACGGCGAGCTTCTAGGGAACCTGACAATCGGTCCGAGCTCTATCGGCGCGAATGCATGACATGAGTTTACCGATAAAGCACCTTTATTATAGCCAGAGTTTTGGAAACGTGGGGCAAGTTTCTAATTAATCTTTCTTCACAGCTAAACATCCTAAATCCCTCTCATGAAAGCGGAAACAACCTTAAGAACAGGTCGAAAAGGCCTGTTCTAGTCACGATCTGAGTCACTTGCCAAATCTTCTCGTTGTTGGGATGAGAAATTTTTTTGTGTGGTGAAACCTTTCCGAAGGCGCTGGCACTTACCGCACGAATCAAATCCAACACCCAAAGGAGAGGGGACTTATGAATCACGTGCGGGCTCGTTTCTTGTTTTTGTCAGTCGTTCTGTGCGCTTTCGCTGGTTTGACTGGATTGGCGCAGGATTTTCAGCGCAGTTTTAACCTGGGCGCGGGGGGCAGCGTCAACGTGCGGAATGTTTCTGGCGACGTTATTGTCAGTGGTTACGATGGGAATGCGATTGTGGTGACGGCAGTCAAAGAAGGCCGTGATCGTGATCGCGTAAGTATTGAAGACCAAAGCAGCGGCGGCGCGGTGGATGTGCGTGTCCGTTATCCCGAACAATGCAACTGTGACGCGAGCGTTCGTTTTGAAGTCAAAGTTCCGCGTAGCGTGGCTTATCGGTTTGAATCGTTCTCCAGCG
>JAEUQO010000170.1 GCA_016789605.1 Acidobacteriota bacterium | reverse complement strand
AGCATTATTGATTCCTCCAGAAATTCAGTTTTTATTTTTGTGGTTGGAGAGAGAGCAATCGAAGATCGAAATCCGCTTTCTGTATCCGTCTCGTCTTATCTCAAACTTTCAGGCAATCGGCAAATGCCGTCGCAATCTCTTTAGAGGCGATTACTCAGCGATGTCAGAGCTTGCAGCTTTGCGAGCGCCGCGCCGGATTCCAGTTGTTGTTTGGCCAGGGCAAGCGCGTCTGGCTTTTCCGCGACCAGGCCTGCAACCAGCAACGAAGCCGCCGCATTGAGCAATACCAGATCACGAGCAGCATCCCGCCGTTCGCCCGCCAGGACGGCGCGAATCAATGCCGCGTTTTCTTCCGGCGAACCGCCGCGCAAATCATCCAGCGAAGCGCGCGCTAAACCGAAATCTTCCGGTGTCAGGATAAACTGCCGCACGCTGTCAGGAGTCGCTTCGTGCACAATGGTCGCGCCTGCCAGTGTGATTTCGTCCAGCCCGTCTTCGCCGCGCACGACCCAGGCGCGTTGCGCGCCCAAACGCGATAAGGCACGCGCCACTTTTTCGCAGGCTTGCGGGTTAGAAACGCCGATGACTTGAAACGGCGCCCCCGCCGGATTGGTCAGCGGTCCCAGCAAATTGAAAATCGTGCGCACGCCCAATTCGCGCCGCACCATTGCCACGCGTTTGGTTGCGGCGTGGTGCAAAGGCGCAAACATAAAACAAAGACCGAGTTCAGCAAAAATCTCCTGCACGCGCACAGGCGGCAAATCCACCTTGACACCCAACGCACGCAAAACATCGGCGCTGCCCGCTTTGCTGGTGACGCCGACGTTGCCGTGTTTGGCAACGGGCAAGCCTGCGGCGGCAACCACAAACGCCGCAGCGGTCGAAACGTTGAACGTTTTCGCGCCGCTGCCGCCCGTGCCGCAGGTATCCACAAAACGCGTGAAGGGCCCGGCAATCGGCGCACAATGTGCGCGCATCGTGGCGGCAAACCCTGCCAACTCCGCTTCGGTTTCGCCTTTGCTGGCCAAGGCAACCAGCACGGCAGCAATGCGCGCATCCGTCGCCTCGTCAGACAACAACGCTTCAAGCAATTCGGAAGCTTCGCTTTGCGACAAATCCTGCCCGGCAATCAGTTTGTTCAGCAGTGAGGTGAGCATCAATGTAGGTCGAGAAAGTTGCGCAGCAATCGTTTACCAGCGGTTGTCATGATGGATTCCGGGTGGAATTGCACGCCTTCGCAGAAAAATTCGCGATGACGCAAGCCCATCACCAATCCATCGGACGTCGTGGCGGAAATTTCCAGCACCGGCGGGATGCTGCTGCGTTCGACAATCAACGAATGATAGCGCGTGGCGGTAAACGGGTTTTCGATGCCGGCAAAGATGGTTTTGCCATCGTGCAGAATCTGACTGGTTTTGCCGTGCATCAAATAGGGCGCGCGCAACACCGTACCACCAAACGCCTGCCCCATTGCCTGATGGCCCAGACATACGCCCAGCAAAGGAACTTTGCCCGCGAAATGCCGAATCGTCTCGAGCGTGATGCCTGCGTCATTGGGCGTACAGGGACCGGGCGAAAGCAAAATGCGTTCGGGCGCACGGGCTTCGATTTCTGCCAGCGTGATCTGATCGTTGCGCGCGACCTCGACTTCCGCGCCCAATTCGCCCAGATACTGCACCAGGTTGTAGGTGAACGAATCGTAGTTATCTATGACCAGAATCACTTGGACTCCTTCTTTTCCTTCGACTCTTTGTCTTTGTCCTTGTTCTTGTCCTTGCCTTCCCTGAAGGCCTGACAGTCTGATTCGTCAACGCGCGCCAGCAAAGCCGCCGCCAACCGGTAACCGGCAACCACGCTGGAAAAATTCACCTTGGCCGGGTTGTCGTTCTTGCTGTGCAAAATGTTCGGCCACTCGCTGGTCAGCCCGTGTATCGTGATCGCCGGAATTTTCTTCTGCAAAAATGTCGCCGAATCGGAACTGGCCTTTTCAATGCGTGCGTGCGCAAACGGCAGCTCCAATTCTTTTGCCAGCGCCTCGGTCAGTTTAGTCAGCGTCGGGCTGGAAACATTATCGAGCGATTGCGGAACGCCGATGCCCAAACTATCAATGTTAATCATCGCGCAATAATCAGTAGCCTGCTCTTTTTTGATCTTGCTCGTCATCGCAGAAGAACCGATCAAGCCTTCTTCTTCGCGGCCAAACGCGACAAAGACCACGTTTTTGCGCAAGGGGTAATCCTTGAACGTGCGATAGAGGTGTGCCAGCGTCACAATGCCCGTCCAGTTGTCTACCGCGCCACAACCATCCGCCGTCTTGTCATAATGCGCACCGATGACGATGGTTTCGGCATTGTTGTTGGTGCCGGGCTTGCTCAACACCACGTTTTGCACATGCTTGAAATCCGCCACGGTGACGTCTTCCGGCCTGGCGCCCAAACGTTCAAACAAGGCTTTGACCGCTTGCAGCCGTTCCTTGTTCTTGCAGGGTACGACGTCAAATTCGGCTTTGACCTCGTCCAGCGTCGAAACGCGCAACGTCGCCGCAGCCGTGGCTGTGCCATTGGCGGCGGGCGCTTCCTGCGCCCAGGCAGCAACAACCAGACACGCCAACCAGCCCGCCAACATCCCCATCCGCAAGTGAACGTTTCGCATCAATTGCTCCTTCGTGGCTGCGCTTGCCAACGGTCGCTTAAGGTTTGATCGAAGCTTCGATCAGTTCAATACGCTGCACCGGCGTTTCGCCATTGCGCGGCGCACGTTCGATTTGATCCAGCACGTCAAATCCGTCTACGACTTTGCCGAAAATCGAATATTTGCCGTCGAGGTTCGCCGCGGGCGCGAGCACGATAAAAAACGACGTCAGCGCTGAATCAGGATCATTTGTGCGTGCCATCGAGAGCACGCCGCGAATGTGTTTGCGCGTCTGGCTGAATTCGCCCTTGAGCGGACGAATCCATTTGTCGGCATAATGCATCTCGCTGCCCGTGCGCCCTTGTCCCATACCGCCTTGCACGACAAAGCCCGGCACAATGCGGTGAAAAATCGTGTGGTCGTACCAACCGGTTTGCACTAGCTTCAAAAAGCTGCGCACGTGTTCTGGAGCCAGTTCCGGCTCCAGCGCAACCGTGATGTCGCCCAGACTGGTGCGCAACAACACTTCCTTGCGCATTTCATCCACCGAAGCATCTTTGAATGGCTCTTCGCGTTTCGCCTCGATTTTGAGGCTGATGATCTTGACGGGTGTTTTGAGCTTCTGCTCGTCGTCGGCTTCCGCTTGAGAAATCTTGTCCACCACATCTATGCCTTCGGTCACCTGCCCAAAAGCCGAATACTGACCATCCAAGGCAGTTTGCGCCGAAGCACAGATAAAAAACTGTGGGCCGCCGCTGTTGGCTTTGCCGGGAATGCGCACGGTCGAAACCGTTCCGGTGACGTGTTTGACGTCGCTGAATTCATCCGGCAACGAACTCAATCCACCACTGCCCCAACGGGCGCGCGGCGTTTTGGGGTCTTTCAATAACGGATCGCCGCCTTGAATGATGCCCAGACTGATCACGCGGTGAAACGCCGAGCCGTCGTAATATCCGGCGCGTGCATTTTTGACAAAAGCCTGTACGTGTTTGGGCGCTTTGGTCGGAAAGAACTCAAAACGAATCACGCCCATGTCGGTGGTAATGACAGCTTCGAGCTTGGCGGCTTCTTCCAACGAAACCGGCGGCGGTTCAGCGCCGGGCGGCGGCGCATTCTTCTTGCGCGCCGGAGGAATTTGCGCCACGCCCGTGGCACTCGCCAAGAAAACCAGACCAAGAGAAAACGAAAAGAAAACCGCCAGAGACAACAAAGACAAGTGCGCGCCTCTTTGGGTTGCTGATGTCTGGTCACTGCCTAAATTGCCAGTTGCCGTTCGCAATGCAGTCATAGCTCTTTCTCCGCCATTTCAATCGCACGAATCAGCGCGCGCGATTTGCTCAATGTCTCTTGAAATTCGGTTTCAGGCACGGAATCGGCCACGATGCCGCCGCCCGCCTGAACATACGCGCGCGCGCCGCGCGCATACATCGTGCGCAACGCAATGCACGAATCCAGATTGCCGGAATAATCAAAATAGAGCACCGACCCGGCATACACGCCGCGCCGCGTCGGTTCGAGTTCGTCAATGATTTCCATCGCACGCACTTTGGGCGCGCCCGAAACCGTGCCCGCCGGAAACACCGCCGCCAGGGCGTCAAAGCAATCGAGCCCGGCGCGCAACGTGGATTTGAGCGACGAAACCAGATGCATCACGTGTGAAAACCGCTCGACAAACATCAAGTCCGCGACTTTGACCGATCCGTATTCCGAAACGCGGCCCAAATCGTTGCGGCCCAAATCCACCAGCATCACGTGTTCGGCGCGCTCTTTTTCGTCGTGCAACAAAGCTTCGGCCAATTGCTGATCTTCGGCTTCGGTCGCGCCGCGCCGATACGTACCGGCAATCGGGCGATATTCCAATTCGCGCCCGACGCAGCGCACCAGCATTTCAGGCGAAGCACCCAGCACGGTTTCTTCGCCGCCCAGCTTCAAATAGAACATGTAAGGCGACGGATTCACGACGCGCAGCGCACGATAAATCTGGAATGGGTGCGAAGTAATGTCGGTTTCAAAGCGCTGGGCAAACACGACCTGAAAGGCGTCTCCGGCTTTGATGTATTCCTTGATGGAGTTAATCGCCGCGACATAGCTGTCTTTGGTCATGTTCGAGCGAACCTGCAACGGTTCGCTGCGCCGGGCGGAAGGCGGAGGTTCAGCGGGAGCAGCCAGCGAAGCTTCGAGCCTGGCGATTTCGCCACAGGCAGCGATGTATTTTGCGCGCAGTTTTGCGCCGTCGGTTTCGCCGTCGGTGAAGACGTTGGCGATGATGTGAATCTGATGTTTGACGTGATCAAACGCGAGGATGTTCGCAAAGAACATCACCACGGCGGTATCCAGATCGAGATCGTTTTTGGCTTGTTGCGGCAGCTTCTCAAACCAGCGCACCGCGTCATACCCGAAATAGCCGACCGCGCCACAAGAAAACGGTGGCAAGCCGGGCAATTTCACCGGCTGATGCCGCCGCATCAGATCGCGCAACACCTCCAGCATCGGACGTTGCAAGGTTTCTCGGCTGCCGTCGGCGCGCTCAATCACGACGTCAACCTGATCAGCTTTGCCGTCCGCGCCCGCGCGGTTGCGCGCCCGCACAATGGTGTGCGGCGCGCATCCCAAAAACGAATAGCGCGCGATGTTCTCGCCGCCTTCGATGGATTCCAGCAAAAACGCGTGCGGCGACTGGTGTTCAATGCGCAAAAAAGCAGACACCGGCGTCAGCAAATCTGCCATCACCGTTTTGACCAGCGGCACGACGCTTCCTTGTGCCGCCAGCGCGAGAAATTCTTCGTAAGTGGTCGGGGTAATTTGTGACATAGGGCAACTTCGGCAAACCGTAATTTTCGCGGTTTGTCAGATCGGGACGAACGCCGCGCAGCGCACATCTCGTCAGGCTTTCAATTGCTCACAGGAAAATTCGAGTAGGTTGCCGTCCGGGTCGCGGATCATACAAAAGTATCCGACCACTGGCCCGGCATATTGCGGTTCTTCTGCCAGGATGCCTGCGCGACGCGCCCGCGCGGCAATCTCATCCACTTCGGCGCGATTGCCGACGTGAAACCCGAAATGATCCATCCAACCCGACGGACGCTGCTCGTCGGTTTCGAGCAAGACGATCATCAAACTGTTGTCATCGTGCGCCAACCGCACCCAGACGACGCGCGTTTCCTCTTCCAGCCGCTCGTGCAGGATTTTCATCCCGGCCCACTCACAGTAAAACGCCGCCGCACGCCGCGCGTCAGAGGTAAACAGCGCAATGTGATCCAGCCGTTCAAGCATGATGGTGCAAGCCTGGGGTTATTTGTTCTGGCTATATTTCGGGTGTGCGCTTTTGCCTGCGCGTTTGCTCAGCTCGGCGTGTACGTCCTGCAAACTGACTTCGCGCTCAGCCATCAACACCAGCAAGTGATACAGCAAATCGCTGATTTCGCCCGAAAGTTCCTGGCGGCCTTCGTTGCTGTTGACGTTTTTGGCGGCGATGATCGTTTCGCTGGCTTCTTCGCCGACTTTTTTGAGAATCTTGTCCAACCCGCTATTGAACAAATAGGTCGTGTAAGAGCCTTCGGGCCGTTGGTCTTTGCGTTCCTGAATCAGCTTGAACAGGTCTTGCAACAGGATGCCCAAATCCAATGCCGCCACATTGACCAACGAAAGCGAAGATTCCGCCGGTTGCACGCGTGCGCTTTGTGCGTCGGACGTTTTGGCAGGTTTTGCCTCGCCCAGCGCATCCGCGCCACGGAAGAAGCAGGTGCGCTCGCCCGTGTGACACGCCGGTCCGTGCGGATGCACACGCACCAGCAAGGCATCGCCGTCGCAATCCAGCCGCACATCAACAACGCGCTGCGTATTTCCCGAAGTCGCGCCTTTGTGCCAGAGCTCTTGGCGCGAACGACTCCAAAACCAGGTTTCACCGGTTTGCATCGTGCGCGCCAGACTTTCGGCGTTCATATGCGCCACCATCAAGACTTCGTCGGTTTCGGCGTCTTGAATGACAGCCGTCAACAACCCGTGTTCGTCGAATTTCAGATTCTGAATCATCACCATCGAAACAATCGAAGGCCGGGCGCTGGACGCAATCGCTCATAGCCTGGCATTAGCGTCCAGCACTCAGCGTTACATATTCTGTTTTTGCATCCAGGTCATCACTGCGGACAACATCGCAGGATCAAGCGGTCGCGCCGTATCGGTGTATGAACCCAAACTGGCTTTGCCCTTGTTGGTTTTCAGCAAGTGATCCATGTCGTCAAACAGTTGCAAACTATGGCTGGCATGGTTGGCGCGTTTCAGCGCTTCTTCCAGATACTCGGCATCGCGAACCGTGATTTGCAGGTCTTTCCGGCCTTGCACGATCAACACCGGCGCTTTGATGTTGTTGACGATTTGCAGCGGATCATTGATCAACAACGCGACGACCGCTTCATGCCGTTGTGTCAAAGCAAGCAACGCTGCATCGTACGGGTCTTTCGGATCGAGTTTTTCTTCCGGGAAATTGGTGCGCCCTCCCATCAACCCGCGTGTCACGCGGTCACATTTTTCCAGATAGGTGGCAATGTCCTTGTCCGACTTCCCTGCCTCGGTCAGTCGCACACGAAATTCGTCGCGCATCACTTTGTTCAATGTGCGTCCGGGAGCCGCCGCCAGGACCACGCCAGCGAATTTCACGTCATCGAATGCGCCGATGCTGGCCACGACATAGCCGCCTTCGCCGTGTCCGAAAAGAAACAATCTGGCCGCATCAATTTGCGGATGCTTTTTTAGAAATTCGACGCCGCCGCGTGCATCATCAATGTAATCATCGAACGAGGCTGCCGGTTTGCATTCGCTGGCGCCGGTGCAGCGTTTGTCATAGCGCAACACGATGAATCCTTGCGCAACAAATTTCTCTGCCAATTCGCGGTAGATGTTTTGTTTCACCTGACCAAAGGTGAAACCATCGCGCTGGGCGGTGCTGTCGCCAACCAGCAAAATCGCGGGCGCGCGTTTGCCGGCGTCCAATTTTGGCGCGAGCAAAGTGCCTGCCAGCGAAACGTCGTGTCCGGTGAACTTAACTTCTTGTGCTTGCAATGTGGCGGATTGCGCAAGGGCAATCGCACACAGGCCAATACAGGCCAGGAGCGTTGTGACTGCTTTACGTACCAAACTCATGGTGCCCAAATCCTCTCAAAAAATGCGGGCCGTAAGGGTGAGGGGGCAACGCACAGCACGAGACCCAAGCATGCTGTTTACCGCATCAGTATACCGCGCTCGCGCAGGTACTGCTTCGCCTGGCCAATGGTGAATTCGCCAAAATGAAAGATCGAAGCAGCCAACACGGCGCTGGCTCTGCCAATTTCCAACGCTTCGTATAAGTGTTCCAGGGTACCAGCCCCGCCAGAGGCGATGACGGGGATATTCACGGCGTCGGCAACCGCGCGCGTGAGTTCCAAATCATAACCATCTCGTTGTCCATCGCAATCCATGCTGGTCAACAAAATTTCGCCGCCGCCGAGTTCTGCCGCTTGTTGCGCCCACTCGACCACATCCATGCCGGTCGGGGTGCGTCCGCCGTGTAGGTAAACTTCCCAGGAAAGTTTTTCTCCCGGACGGCGTTTGGCGTCAATCGCGACCACCATGCATTGTGCGCCAAAACGCTCTGCGCCTTCGCGAATCAGCTGCGGGTTTTGCACCGCAGCCGTATTAACCGAAACCTTGTCCGCGCCAGCTTTCAGCATTGCGCGCACGTCTTCGACGGTGCGAATGCCACCACCGACCGTAAACGGGATGAAAACCGTATCCGCTACGTGACGAACCATGTCGGCCACGATTTCGCGCCGGTCAGAAGAGGCCGTGATGTCCAAAAACACCAATTCGTCCGCGCCTTCGCGATCGTAACGAGCGCCCTGTTCGACGGGATCGCCCGCGTCAACCAGATTGACGAAACTGATGCCTTTGACCACACGGCCACGATCTACGTCCAGACAAGGGATGATACGTTTGGCTAACATTTACTTGAACTTAAGTTGCACAGTATTGACTGTAAGGTTGACGTAGAAATTCTCAAACAAGACGACCAGCTCGACGTCGCCACTGCCTTGCAAATCACGCGGCAAACGCACGTTGAGCTGATCAAGTCCTTCAAACGTAGGCTGCGCGCCGACATATTCCACCGGACACGCAACACTCAAAAGAACGGAACCATCGGGAGCCGGTTTGCGCACAATCGCTCTGACGGGCGAAGTTGCCGCCTGCCGCCAGCCCGTGCCAAAGAGCGCCAGAACCAAAGCTTCACTTTCCGCGCCCAAATCCAGCGCCAGTGGCACAAAGCGGCGCTGCTGATCATCGTATTGCGCAATCGGTTCGTAAGATTGCACATTGCCCGGCTTGACGCGTACCACCAGCCCAGCCGGAACGCCTTTGCCGTCCGCATTCGCGGTAAAAATCCCCGGCGCAATGTTTCTGATTTCAGTCAGCCCAAGCCGCAGCAAATTGTTACTTCCGTCCACCAGACGAACTTGCGCAGGCCCGTTTGCCAATCCATCCGGCGCCACGTAATTGATCTGTGACGGCGAGACGAAAAAGAGTTTGGCTGCCTTTTCAACGCCTGCCGAATCTTTGATCAACACTTTTCTGTCGCCGAGCACCGTGGGCAATGTCAGTCCCGCAACTTCGGTCGTGACAGCCAGGTTTGCGCCAAACCCGGCGACGATCATTTGGCTTGCCAGCACCTGTTGCGCACTGACATTGAAAATAGATTCGTTGAACGTCCGACTAAAATTCGCTGCCGAAACACCGCTCCAGCTCGGCAAACCGGTTGCCTGAATCAGGGACAGCCGTTCATCGTAATTGGGATACAGCGACGGAAAAGCCGTCGGCGGCTTGGAGAAAAACGAGCCGCGCGTAAAAACCAAGCCATCTTTTTTCAATGTGAAGCTATAGGTCAACGTGGCAGCACAATTCGACCCCAAACCGGGCGCACCGGTTTCCGGCCAGGTAAACGTGCCATCCGCAGCGCTAAAAACAGACATCTGCGCTTTTGCCAGTGCCCCCGCAGAGGGAAAACATCTTCCTTCGCCGACGATTTCGACCCCGGCAACGCCGTTGCCATTCAGGTCCACGATGCGGCCCTGGCTGGATTGCGCCAGAGCCGTCATCGCGAAAATGACCATAAACCAACCGAACAGTATGCTTCTCATGCGTTTACTCCTTAGCTGAAAAGGCATCTTCTTTTTTGGCGTTGATCGTAATTTACAACCCAATCTGTTTGACCGAAATCACGTGATCGGCTTTTGCCAGTTCGGTCAACGTCGCGGCATTCAGCGCGCTGTCAATTTGATAAACGGCCAGCGCGGTGCCGCCCGCTTTGTTACGGCTCAGATAAAGCTGGGCGATGTTGATGGAGTGATTGCCCAAAAAGGTGCCAACGCGCCCGACCACACCGGGTTGATCGGCATTTTGCAGAATCAACAACTGGCCTTCCGGCGCAGCATCCAAGCGATAGGAATCAATCGCCACGATGCGCAATTCGCCTTTGCCAAACAACGTCCCCGCCACACGGCTCTGCTGTTTGTCGTTCTTCACAATAACTTCGATCAGGCTGGTGAAATCCTGCGCAGCAGACGCTTTCGCTTCGGTCACGCGCAAGCCACGCTCTTCGGCAATGACCGAAGCATTGACCTGATTGACGCGTGCGCTGACGCCTTTGAGCAAACCGGTCAAAATCGCCTGGGTCACCGGGCGCACATCCAGCTCAGCGACTTCGCCGTTGAAATTGATCTGCACTTCGCTGACGGGTTGATTGAAATATTGCGCCTGAAAGCTGCCCAGCTTTTCGCCGAGCGTCAGATAGGGTTGAATCGTTTGCAGCGCTTCGGCGCTGACGGCAGGAACGTTGACGGCGCCGGCAATCGTGCCAGTGGCGAGGAAATCCGCGACTTCTTCGGCAGTGGTGATGGCCACCGAATCCTGCGCTTCCGTGGTCGAAGCGCCCAGGTGCGGCGTGACGACGACTTCATCCAACGTCAGCAACGGATGATCTTCGGCAATCGGCTCCTTGACGAAAACGTCCAGCGCCGCGCCTGCGACTTTGCCCGACTTGATCGCATTGAACAGCGCCGTTTCATCCACCAAGCCACCGCGCGCGCAATTGATGATGCGCACACCGTCTTTCATCTTGGCAAACGCGGCTTCGCCGATGATGCCGCGCGTTTCTTCGGTCATCGGGGTATGCACGGTGATGAAATCCGAGCGGCGAAACACTTCATCCAAATCGCCGAGTTCGACACCGGCTTTGGCCGCAATCTCGGGCGAAGTGAACGGATCATACGCAACGACTTTCATGCTCAAGCCCACGGCGCATTGCGCAACGATTTTGCCGATGTTGCCCAATCCGATCACGCCCAGCGTTTTGCCGCGTAATTCGGTGCCCATGAAGCTCTTCTTGTCCCATTTGCCCGCTTTCAATTTGCTGTGGGCTTGCGGGATTTTGCGCGCCAACGACATCATCAAAGAGACAGTGTGTTCAGCGGTGGTGACGCTGTTGCCCCCCGGCGCGTTGACAACCACGATGCCCCGCGCCGTGGCGGCTTTCACATCAATGTTGTCTACACCAGTGCCCGCGCGACCGATGATTTTCAGATTGTCGGCGGCGGCGATGATATCGGCGGTAACTTTGGTTTCGCTGCGTACGATCAAGGCGTGATATTGCCCGATGATCGCTTTCAGTTCTTCCGGTTTCAGGCCTGTGTTGACGTCTACCTGAAACTCTTCGTGACGGCGTAATAATTCGACGCCTTGTTTGGAAAGATTGTCGCTGATCAGGATTTTCATAAGCTTATGAATCCAGCCTTTCTGTGAATGGAGTTGATGATTTCGGGATTTAGAAGCGCGCGCTCAACAACTACCAGGACCAAGAGGATGATGACGATGATGATGAGCGACGCCAAGCGCAGGCGGAATGACCGGCAGGGGCTGATGATGAAAGACCAAACGAACAGCGCGAACAGGCTGTGCGCACGATCAAGTTGTGAATGCTGTCTCCGGTCATTGATCTAGAATATTCGTTGGGATGTGTTTTGCTTCGCCAGATTGTCGAACCAAAACGCGGCACATCATACGAGCGCAGCTCACAAAATGCAAATTGCGCTTTTCCGGGTCACACAAAAATCATTGTATTTGCCCAGAAAAGCGCACTGATTCGAAATGAACAAAGAAACCCCTAAGAAGCTTATAGCCTTTCTGGCCGCGTGCCACCAATTAACAAATAGCCCAGGCGCACATTGCTGGCCGTGCTTTTTGCGTGTTTTTCGCTGAGCACACGAATCGTCAATTTGTGTTCGCCTGGGCCAAGTCCGCCCGGAATGATGCGCGTGGTGACCTGTGGGGTCGCGCTGTACGTATCAATCTTGCTCAGCGGCGCGGGCGCGGGCTTTCCGTCAATCAGGCATTCAAACATGCCGCCGTCAGGTCCCGTACGAAAGGAAAGTCCCAACACGGTACCTTCGAAAAAGTATTCCAGTTGTGCGCCCGCCTTTTCACCGATCAACAGCGCAGTCGGCAACGCGCGGTCATTGACGGTTTCCGCTTTCCAGTTCGCGTCGTGACGAATTTCGGCGCTGGCTTTGAATTCGCCATAATTCAACTCGTCGCTGATCAACGGCGACGGCAGGTTGCGCGCAATCGGCGACGGCTTTTGTTTTTCCTGCTCAGCAAGAAACGAAATCAACGAATCAGCATAAAACCGGTGGCCGACATCGGTCGGATTCACACCGTCTTTCCAAAACTCCGACGCCTTGACCTTGCCACCGTCAACCAATGCCCAGATGTGTGGCTGTAAATCCAGTGAAGGCACGCGGTAATGATCAGCCATCACTTCGTGGGCTTTTGCGCGCGAGGCGCGTCGGGCTGCGCCTGCATACAGCAGGACGACTTCAGGCGGTTGCGACACAATCAGCAACTGACGCAACAATCCCTCCACCGCTTTTTTGACGATGACTTCGTCTTCGTCAGCATCATTGACGGCGCATTCGATGATTACCAGGTCGGGTTTGTGTGCGATGACGTCGCGACGCGCACGCAACGTCGCATACAACGAACCGCCCAGATTGCCCGTGCTATTCAGAGAGGCGTTTAGTTCAGAGACGGTGGCTTTGGGATGAGTTTTGCGCAACCAGTCGGTGACCAGCGCGCGATAGGATGTTTTTTCGGGATTGCTGGCGCCGACGCCAGCCGTGATCGAACCGCCGACATACGCCACGGAAACAGTTTTACCCGCGCGCATTTTTTCAAAAAAGAGCCCTGTGTTGCGGCGCGGCGCGGCGGTGTCTGACGAAAGCGTTACGGTATGCGTAGGACTTTGTTGTCCGGCAGCCTCAATGACAAGAGGCTGGCGTAGCAGACCGGCAGAAAGCAAAAAGAGCGCAAGGAGCGTGCGGCGTTGTTTCGTCATAAGCGGTGATCACCAGTAAAAGGTCAGTGACAAGCGGTGCATAACAGCCAGACCGACCGGTCACTGTTTAATCACCGCTTGCCGCGAAAACTTCTGGCGCCGGTTCCGCCGGGCGCCATTGCGTCGGGCGGAATCCAATGCCGATATTTGAAAAGATGCTGTAGATTGCATTTTGGTCGCCAGCTTCGGCAGCCGCTTCCAATTGTGCAATCCGTTCATTCAGACGGGCGAAATCATACTGCAAAGGCGGCGCAACGAAAATCTTCTCGTAACGAGTCATTTGCGCACCTTCTTCCGCAATCAGCAATTCTTCTTTCAGTTTTTCGCCCGGACGCAGCCCGCTGAATTCGATATCAATATCTTCCGGCCCCAAGCCTGACAGGCGAATCATGTCCTTGGCCAGGTCATACACCTTGACCGGTTCGCCCATATCGAGCAGGAAAATTTCGCCGCGTTGTCCCAATGCTCCCGCTTGAATGATCAATTGCGCGGCTTCGGGGATGGTCATGAAATAGCGCTCGACATCAGGATGCGTGATGGTGATCGGGCCGCCGTTTTTGATTTGCTCGCGGAAAATCGGCACCACGCTGCCACGGCTGCCCAGCACGTTTCCAAACCGCACACAAGAATAATGCCGTCCGCCATTGAGCCGTGCGGCTTGCGCCTGAAACATCAGCTCGGCGACGCGTTTGGTCGCCCCCATAATGTTGGTGGGGTTCACCGCTTTGTCGGTCGAAACCATCACGCAACGTTCGACGTTGAATTCGGCGGCGCATTCCAGCAAGCGGGCCGTACCGATGATGTTGTTCGAAACGGCTTCCGCCGGATTGAATTCCATCAGCGGCACGTGTTTGTGCGCGGCAGCGTGAAAGACGACCTGTGGGCGATGCGTGCCAAACACCTGGCGCATGCGCGACTGCACGCGCAAATCGCAAATGACCGGCACAATTTGCAGCTTGCGGTCACCGAATGACAACCGCAAATCGCGCTCGGCTTCAAACACGGAATTCTCGTCTTTGTCGAGCACAATGATCGCGGCCGGATCGAGCGTCGCAAGTTGGCGACAAAGCTCTCGCCCAATCGAACCGCCGGCGCCAGTGACCAGCACACGTTTGCCGACATACGAGCTTTGGCTGGCTTCGAGCCACGCAGCAACGTCTACCGTATCGCGGCCCAGCAAATCTTCGATTTCAACCGGGCGCACGTTGCTGACGGTCACGTGATTGCTCAGAATTTCATATAGTCCGGGAATAATTTTGACCGACACATCTGCTTCATCACACAAATCTACGATGCGACGCACCGTGCGACGGTGCGCGTTGGCGATGGTAATAACGACTTGATCAATGCGCTGCGCACGCACCAGTTGCGGCAATTCCGAAGTTGTGCCCAACACTTTGACGCCTTGGATGACGGTTTTTTGCTTGCTCGGCTCATCATCCAAAAACCCGCAGACATGCAAGCCCAGGTCGCGACGACGCGCAATTTCGCGCAGCGTCATAATTCCGGCATCTCCTGCACCAACCAACAGCGTACGCAACCGCACTCCGCTGTCGTGTGTTTTGGCGCGTGCCGCGTTCTCACAGGTGACACGCCACACCAACCGCACGCCCAGCATACCAATGGTCGCCAATAGAAAATCAATCGCGATGGTACCGATGGGAAAAGCCCACATACTGCGGCTGTCGGCGATCAACAAACGCAACACAAGCAACACAGCAGAAATCACCCCCACCGAAGCGGCGAGATGTGCGCCATCCTGGATGTTCACATAGCGCCAAACGCGTCGGTAGAGTCCCAGCAAATAATTGACTGCTAAGCGACTGATGATCAGATACGGCAAGGCAAAAAACATGCGTTGCGCATCCAGCGCTGGCGGCCAGCCGTCAAAGCGCAACATATGCGCCAGCATCAGCGAAGCGGCGGCAATCACGGCATCAATCGCCATCTGCACGCGGCGGCTGAGCATGTAGTTTTGAACCCAGGGACGCAAAATCATGGCGGAAAGTACCGACACCAGCCGTTGGTAAACAGAGGTTTTCTCCGTCATGGGGAAAACCGAACTTGATGAAGCGGACGGTGGTAAAAGCTGCTTGCTCAAACTCATTCGCGGGAATCCTTGTACGGCCTGTCTAGCGCAAGATGAGGGTTGCGGGCCGAATGGGGGAAAACTCGTGTAGGCAACGCGCGTGATCTTAGCGTGACAAACCTAAACTGGCAAATCGCTGCTTTGCGATGTGATCGGTGGCAAGCGCCGGGGCAGTTACTTGTCTCCGAACAGCCGGAAAAATGTTTTGGCAATGATCGTGCAATCGCTCCAGACCGTGGCCTGCAATTCATACTGTAAATCCAACTGGATTTTGGCGGGCATGACGGTGTTGCGATAGTAAGTTTCCGGGTCGGCTTGGCTGGCAAGAAGCTCGCTTTCATTGCTGAAAGCGATGGAAGCCGGACTGGTGATGCCCGGACGATAGGCCAGAATGCGACGCTGCGCGCGATCGTAAAGCGCGACATAACGCGGCACTTCGGGGCGTGGCCCAACAATGCTCATTTCACCTTTGAGCACATTGATAAGCTGTGGCAATTCGTCAAAGCGATAACGACGCAAAAAATGGCCGCTGCGCGTGATGCGCGGATCGCGGCCAATGGTAATTTGTGTGCCCAGTCGTTCGGCATCCGTCACCATCGTGCGAAACTTCCAAATACGAAAGGAACGCCCTCCGCGCCCGATACGCTCCTGCAAGAAAAACACCGGGCCGCGCGAATCCAGTTTGATCCACAACGCCAACAAAGCGAAAACGGGCAACAGCAGCAACGTCGCCGGTACGGCCAAGACCAGGTCTAAGCACCGTTTCGCCGGTGAAAGCACCGGCCAGGTTTCGACTTCAGGCAAATTGAGAGACGTGGTTGAAGACATAACAGGCTGTGAGCAAAGCCAAGGCGGCTTGCTAAACATTGGGCTGTAATGTTGCGCTCAAAAAACAGGAAGGATGAGACGTGAAAGTCTGTGGGCGACGTGCACCTGCATCACCCTTCGTTGGCAGTGAAGTTTGCGGGTCCGCGCCGATCGCAGGCCTGCAAACTAAGCAGAAAAAGAACTGGCCGCAAATTCCAATTCAGCGGCATTTTCTGTGGCCACAGCAGAACGACCTAAAATCTCTTTGACGGCATTGATCACGCGACTCTGATCGGCATCGGTCATTTTGGTATAGAGCGGCAGACTCACGGCGCGCTCATACGCCAGCCATGAAACCGGAAAATGATGTGGTTGCAGGTTATAGGTATCGCGCCAATAGGGATGCAGGTGCAGCGGAATGAAATGCACGCTGCAACCGATGCCGCGCTCAGCCATTTGCTGGATGAATTCCGCCCGGCTCAGTTGCACGTCGTGATCCAGACGAATGACGTACAAATGCCAGGAATGCAAATCGCCGTCTTGCGGTTGCGGCGGCAAAATGACTGGCAAATCCACTAACTCTGCGTCATAACGCGCCGCCATTTCAGCGCGACGGCCTTGAAAGCGCCAGGCTTTTTTCAGCTGCTGCAAACCAATCGAAGACGCCAAATCCGTCAGGTTGTATTTGAATCCCGGCGCGATGACTTCGTATTGCCAGGCCGGCTTGGTTGACGTGTAACGATCAAACGCGTCGCGGCTGATGCCGTGCAACCGCATCACGCGGCAACGTTGCGCAATCTCTTCATTGCGCGTAACGATCATGCCGCCTTCACCGGTCGTGATGGTTTTCGTGGCGTAAAAGCTAAACACGGTCGCATCCGAATCCAGCGTGCCGATCAAACGTCCGTTGTATGTCGTCGGCAATGCGTGTGCGGCGTCTTCAATCACTTTCAATCCGTGTTTCCGTGCCAGGGCGATGATCGGGTCCATCTCGCAGGCCAACCCCGCAAAATGCACTGGCATAATGGCTTTGGTGCGCGGCGTAATAGCGCGTTCGATTTTTTCAGGATCAAGATTGAAAGTACGTGGGTCAATATCCACCAGCACCGGGTCTGCACCCAAATGCCGAATGACGCCCGCAGTCGCGGTAAACGTGTAAGGAGTGGTGATAACTTCATCGCCGGGGCCAATGCCGATGGCCTCCAGCACCAGATGCAGCCCGGCAGTCGCAGAATTGACCGCCAGCGCTTGCACATTGCCGCCCAAAAATTCGGCAAATTCCTGCTCAAAACGTTGCGTTTTTTGCCCTGTCGTCAACCAGCCAGACCGCAGCGAGTCAACAACTTCAGCGATCTCTTCTTCGCCGATATCGGGCAAAGCGAAAGGAAGAAAAGGATTCATATCGTTTTCAAGGGAAACGGTGTCAGTTTGTATAAAAAACAAATGCGAAGCTATGGAGAGGGGTCGCGGCGGGGATGCGATCTGACTTCGGGGAAAGTCGTTGACGGCGTCGTCAACAGCGCGGGGCATATAAACCACAGATTAGAGACTGAAAGCAAGTAAAAATTTCTAGGCGGCGGCGCGTATATGTTTCTGAATGTTACAGTTTTTAGGATTTAGCGGCTTTTTGTCGTGCGATTGTGCTCAGGGCTTCCAACCCTGAACGCGTCCCGATGGCAATTAGCATGTCGCCTGCCTGCAAAACATGATCGGCTGGCGGATTGAAGAGCATTCCCTGGTGCTCGTCACTAACAGTTGCAAGGGCTGTAGCCACAGATTTGGGAACGATTGCGACAATCATCGCGTTGTGCTCGGCACGAATGCCCGAATCCTTGAGCGCCTTGCCATCTAGGGGAGAACCTTCGCCAATACGAATTTGCTCAAAATTCAAATCGAGCGTCTCAGTCATCGTCGTCAATTCGATGAAGTCCGCCACCGCAGGTGCAAGCGCCGCTTGTGCCATGCGGTGACTGCCGATCAACACCGGAGAAACCACTTTGTTGGCTCCTGCCCTGATCAATTGACGTTCAGCGGACAACTCGACAGCGCGCGCGACGATATGCAATTTCGGACTCAGTCCGCGCGCAGTCAGCACGATATAAACGTTTTCGGCGTCGTTTGACGCGGCAGCAACCAGCGCTTTGGCCGAGGCAATCTGTGCGCCTTTGAGCACGGCTTCATCAGTCGCATCACCGATCAACACCAAATGCCCTTTGGTCAATAATCGTTCGGCCACGGCTTCGTCACGCTCGATAATGACGAAATCCACGCCTTTGCGTTCCATCTCACTGATGATGCGCAAGCCCATCCGCCCGGCGCCACACAAAACGTAATGCTCTTTCAGTTGACTGATGTCTTTGAACAATTTCCGCCTCCCAAACACGGATGCAATTTCGGTTTCGATCAACCCTTGTGTGAGAGTCGTCACCAGATAACCGAAAACCACCACGCCCACACCAATTAACACCAGGGTAAACGCACGCCCCAGCGGCGAAAGAGCATGCGTCTCTCCATATCCGATGGTCGCCAGTGTGATGATCGTCATGTACAAGCCATCAAACCAGGACCAGCCTTCAAGCAGTACATACCCAGCCATCCCAAACAAGACAGCAGCGGCAACCGCACTGATGGCATAAGCAAGTCTGGCGCGATAAGACATTGTGACAGGTCAAACAGCAGCGCAGGAACGAGCTTGCCCGCTCGTTCCTGCTCCGCATGTTATCGAGAGTTATTTCAAACTGGTGATGGGAGTGACGATGACTTTGCGAAACCAGACTTTGCCGTGATCGCCTTGCAGCATGATCGGCCCAGGATCGCCTTCGCGGCTGTCGAGGGCTCCGCCCGTGATGCCGTCAATGACGATGTTGTCCTGCACCTTCTTGCCGTTCAGCCACACCGACAAACGATTGCCCACAATGACGGCTTCCATCACCTGCCATTGTCCGGCAGGCAAACTGGCGTTGATGGATGGTTTGACGCGGCTGTAAAGCGCCATGTGCCCGTGGCTTTCCGGCTCTTTGCCGGCGTCATCCAGCACCTGCAATTCATACCGCCCGCGCAGATAAATGCCGCTGTTGCTCTTTTCCGCCAGTTTATATTCGCAATGAATCTTGAAGTTTTCGAACTGATGTTTGGAAATCAGGTTGTTCGCTTTCTCTTCGTTGGTCATCACGCCATCCACGACGGCCCAGCCCGAAGGTCTGTCTTTGTGCTGCACATCCCAGGATTCCATCCCCTTGCCGTCAAAAAGCGCCACCGGAGTTCCCAACCGATGTTTCGCGTTGGCATTGTATGAGCTCCACTGGGGCGGACGTACACCAATCCAGGCAACTTCCTGTTCATCCATGGTCAGTTTGCCCAGCAAGCGGCCTTCTTCGACGCGCGCACGATGAACTTGTTTGGGCGCGTTCGGCCTGCCGCCCGCAGGCGAAAACACCAGTTCCCCGTCTTCGATCTTGATTTCCGCCAGCGGCAACACGCTGCCGCTGCGATTGAGGAACAAACCAGTCAGTTTGTCACCGTCCTGTTTCACTTCCAGCCAATAGATGTAATTGCCATTTGGCCCAACGCCGGTGATATCCCATTTGCCCAGAAATGGATTGTCTTGGGCGTAAACAGTCAGCCAGCCGCTGGCCAGAAACGCAACCAGAACGAAAAGCATTTTTGCATTCATGACTTCCCTCTTGTGATTGAACATCGCCAAATATTGATTTGCGCCATCACGATAAGTGAGCGCGCAAAGCTTGGCAAGATTCAGACTGGCATCCCCCGGAAAACCGGTGTAACGTTCGGACTGCGTGAATCCCCTACCCACACAGAACTTGCACACGCCCAAACTTTCCGTCGAGGTTGAGCAAGTCATTGCCAGCATCGTTCGTTTCAAGCTGCGTGCTGGCGATGAAAGCGACGACGTTTGTCAGGAAGTGCGGTTGCAATTGCTGACGCGGTTGCGCCAAACCGGTGAACTGCCGACGGAGGCGCTTCGTTCGTTGGCGGCGACCATTGCCTGGCGCGTTTGCGCGGCACAGGTGCGGCAGCGGAATCCGCAATTCCACGCGCTGAAAAATCGCATTCAGTATTTGCTGACCCGGCAGACCGGTTTGCATTGTTGGCGCGAAGCCGACGCAACCGTTGCCGGGTTTTCCGTGTGGCAAGGGAAACGGCAACCGTTGCCTGTGGGCAAGTTGCGTTCGTTGTTGGCCGACCGGCAATTGGCGTGGACGGCGCGGCGCTTGAGCGAACCCGATGGCCGCGAGCTGGTCGAATTACTGACGGCAATTTTCAATTGCGCCGCGGCTCCGGTTGAATTGAACGCACTGGTCAGCGCGGCGGCGGAATTATTGCAACTGCGCGAACCGCAAGCCGAATCTCTTTCTGACGGCCAAGAAAACCGCTTTGCCGAATTGCCCGGCAAAGAAGCCGACGTTTCGCTGCAAGTCGAAAAGCGCATCTTTTTGCAGCGTTTGTGGCAGGAAGTTCAGTTGTTGCTGCCGAACCAGCGCGCGGCATTGTTGCTGAATTTGCGTGACACCGAAGGTCGCGGTTGCATCGCGTTGTTTCCGGTGACCGGAGTGGCGACGTTACGCCAACTGGCCGAAGCGTTGGAACTGTCGGCGGAACGTTTCGCCGAACTCTGGCACGATTTGCCGCTGGAAGATCAGGTGATTGCAGAGCTGTTGGGAATGACTCGGCAACAAGTCATCAATGCTCGCAAATCAGCGCGCGAACGGTTGGCGCGGCGGCTAAAAGGATTTGCCTGATCTGGATGGTAATAATCTACAACTTTCGACAAGTTCAGAGATTGAGTGCCCAAGTTCTGCTTACAAAGGTAGACAATCTGTGATTTCGCATTTGACCGAAACTCAATTGGACGGCTTTTGTCGGCAATCGCTGACAGTGGCGGAATTGCTGGCGGTGGATGACCATCTGGCGGCTTGCGAATCGTGTCGCCAACGGCTGGACGCTGCGCTCAGCGGTGATGCCAGCTTTGCCACGATGCAGGCGGAATTGCTTGCCGATACGCCGACCGCGCATTTGAGCTTTGAGCAAACTGCCGATTTTGTGGACGGGCGTTTGGCGGGCGAAGCCCTGCAAATGGCCAACGATCATTTGACGGTGTGTCTGCAATGTCGAGCCGCAGTGGAAGACCTGCAAGCGTTCCGCCAACAAGTCACCGACGACCTGAGTCGCGAAGTTCAGCCCGCGACCGCCGAAACAATGACATTCTGGCAACGCACGAAAGAATTTTTCAACGCGCGTTCGCCGATTGGCATTTACGCAACGGCATTAGCTTTGTTGATTGCCGGAGCCTGGTTGGCTCGGCAATTGGTTCTCAAGAAAGACAATTCGCAAGTGGCCATTACCCAACCTTCGCCAACGGTTACGCCTTCGCCTGAAATCGCGCCGGTCAAATTACTGGCCCAGTTGAACGATGGGGGCGGAAAGTTGGTGTTGGATGAACGCGGTGTGTTGTCAGGCGCAGAAAATTTACCTGCCGATCGCCAACAACAACTGAAGCAATCGTTGATTGAACCGCGATTGACGCGATCTTCGGCGTTGAATGGTTTGGGTTCGCCGTCGGCTTCGTTGATGGGCGGAAGTGGGAAAGCGATGTTTGCAGTAATCGAGCCTGTCGCCAAAGTTTTGCTGGCGGATCGCCCAACATTGCGATGGCAACCGTTGGCAGGCGCGACGACTTACGAAGTTGAAGTCTTTGACGAAAGCTTCAATTCAGTTTTGAAAAGCGAACATCTTCAGACGACTTCGTGGCGAGTATCGAAGCCGCTGGCTAGGGGGCGCGTTTTTGCGTGGCAAGTGAAAGCAATCAAGGATGGTCAGGAATTCAAAGCTCCGCAACCGCCCGCTCCGCTGGCGCGGTTTCGCGTGCTGGCAAAAGCGGAAGCGGAAAAGATTGAACAGGCGCGCGCGCAATTTGGGACTTCGCATTTGCTGCTGGGGCGACTGTATGCAGAAGCGGGTTTGTTGGATGAGGCAGAGCGTGAGTTCAGCGCGCTGGAAAAAGCTAATCCTGATTCGACGGTTCCCAAACAGTTGTTGGAGGGGCTGCGAAAGTTGCAGCGTTAATTGTCTGGGGTTACGGGCGGACTGGAAGTCTGCGGACCAGGCGGACGGGAACGTCCGCGCTCCGGCTGTCCGCGCTCCGGCTATTGCCCGTCGCCAATCAGCACAAAACCAGCCCAGTAAAACGGATGATTTGTCGCGGGCTTTTTCAACAAGCTCAGAGCCGACTGGCGCAAGGATTCGGCTTTTGTCGCGCCGGTTTTGGAGCCAACGCCTTTCAGGTTGCGATGGAAACCTACCATCAAATCGCGTGTGCTGGATGATTCGACTTTCCACTGGCTGACTACGGTTGTGGGAACTCCGGCGACGAACATCGCCCACGACAAACCTATGACGCCTTCGCCTGCGCCGATTTTTCCGCGCGCCGTTTCGCAAGCCGAAAGCACTGCCAGATCGGCGTTCAAATTCATCTGCAACAATTCCCAGGCTTCGAGTAATCCGTCTTCTTTTTGGCCGTCTTCGGCTTTGTCGCCAGCCGCCAGCGCCAGATGCGAATACAGCGGTGCTGCGTCATTCAAAATTCCGTGAGTGGCGAAATGCAAAATGCCTGCGCTGGAGGCTTCGGATTTCAATCGGGCTTCGCTGGCTTCCGTCCCGATGAAAACCCGGCTGGTTGAACCGTGCAGTTGCGCCAAAGCTTTCACTTCGGTTTCGGCTTCGGGCAATGGCGTCAGCTTTTCGTCGCGCTTGGCGATGCTGGCGCGCTCGACGGTTTCGGTGTTGAAAGCCGGATTGCCGAATGCCAACAAACCCGTTCCGCGTTGTTTTCGCTGAGCCTGCATTTCGCGCAACGCCGTCAGTGAAGGCGCGTAAGACACTGCGGCGTTTTCAATCAGATAGCGGTCGCCAGCGATCAAGGCTTGAAAAGGCAATTCCCACAACGCAGCGTCTGGAACTATCACCAGCTGAGTTTTGCCAGCGAGTTGCGCTGCCGCTGGTTTCAACAACAATTCGTAAAGCCGTTTGGCCGAAGCGCGAAAACCCAGATCGAGGTTGGCCAGTTGTTGGCGAAACTCGTTGGACTGTTTGGCTAATTCCTCTTGTTTGATCGGCAAAGTGTAAGCGCGGATTTCCGGCGCAGCCTTGCTTCCATTAAAAGTGGCGCGAGTGATGACGAACAAATACGTGGCTTGCCCGACTACCACGAATTCCAACAGCGCGGTTTTGTCGCCAACCATCGCAGCCAATTCTTCGGATTTGATGATCGGGGCTTCGCCGCGTTGCGCGCGCAATTCAGGGTGCGCCGCGTACAGCCGGGTTTGGAAACTTTCGTAATCCAGCCGCGCTTTTTCCAGTGCGACTTTCAGGTCAGCCAGCTGTTGCGGATTTGGTTTGGCGGCTTGAGCGGCGCGCGACAGCCGAGAATTAGCGTTTGTCAGTTCGTCTCTCAACCGCCGCTGCTGCCGTCTTTCGTCGTCCGTCATGGCTTTGGAAATGTCCGCCTGGCCAGCCGACATCGCATCCAGCAACACGCGGGCCTTGGCTCGCTCAGCTAGTTGAAATGCTTCGGCGGTTTTGCCCTGGCTCATCAATAAGCTGGTCAAGTTTTGATAAGGTTCGATGCGATGCGCCAGGAAATCGGCTCTGACGTTTTCACCTGCAGCAAGGTTTTCGCGCAAGGCTTCCAAAACGGCTAGAGCTTCTTCAAAACGAGTGCGCGCCTGCTCTTCTTGTTTGAGCGCGACCAGTGCGCTTGCCGAATGCTGCAAAGACATCCATAGGTATCCTTGGTTACCGGTTTGGCGGCTATGACGAATTGCCAGGTCGGCGTATTTCAGCGATTCGGCATCTTTGCCTTGCTTCAAATAAACCTTGCTCAGGTTGAGAAGGCAATTCGTGATCGAATCGTGCTGTTGCTGTTGTTCAGAGAGAACAAGCGCACGCTGAAAATAATCTTCTGATTCCGGCAGTTTCTTTAAGTACAAATAAGCCGTGGCAACACTGATAAGGCTGTTTCTGGTCGCAGTCTCGTCGTTGGTTTCCTGGGCTAGCTTCAACCCTTTGAGTCCGTACTCCAACGCCTGTTCATAATCTGCAGCCACCGCATGCGTGTGGCTAATTGTTGCGAAGGTTTTGCCAATTTCGGCTTTCAGGCCGAGCTTTTCATACAACACCAGGCTTCGTTGCGCCGTTTCCAACGCGAGTTTTGTGTTCCCCAAGCTGGCGTGAATCGAACTGATACGAGCCAGACCTTTTGCCAGATTGGCCTGGTTATCCAAAGTTTCAGCCAGCGGCAAAGAGCACGAATAGGCCCGCAACGCCGCCGTGAAATTGCCCAATGCGTAATAGGACAAGCCCAAATTTTGCAGGCTGAACAATTCGTTCAGCTTGTTGCCCACCTCGTTGAATTGCGCGGAGCTTTTCAAAAAATAGGCCACGGCCTTTTCGTTCTCTCCACGCCGAACGGCAATTCCGCCCAAAGCGTTATTGGCAAACGCAAGATTTGATTTCGTCCCCGAAACCTCAGCTTTGGTCAGGCTGGCCTGACAGTGCTGCATTGCTTCATCCAGATTGCCCAATTCCTGCCAAACGGCGCACAAGTTGTAATGCATGGCAATGACCAACGGGGATTCGCCCGCCGCTTCTGCCAGGGCCAAAGCCTGCTGCCATATTTTCAGCGTGGTCTGGCGTTCGCCGCGTTCTCGGTGGTGCGAGCCGAGATGTTTGAGCGCTTCGATTTTTCCTTTGTCGTACCCCAACCGCTCGGACAATCGCAGCAACACGTTGCTTGCAAGCAATGCTTCGGCCTGTTTGTTTCGGGGGATAGGCGGTTTGAGGCGGGCGATCAATTCATCGCAAAGCTGTTTGGTCACCAGTTGCGGATTGGCTTCAAGCAGAGCGTCACGTTCAGCATCTGGCGCAATGGCCAGCAACGCCGAAGCGAATTCTTGGACAGTTTTGGGCGGTTGTTGGGCTTGAACCGTCAATGTCATTGCCAGCCACAACCCAGCCAACATCCACAAAGCTGTTTTTGATCGAAGCATGGTTCCCTCGTTTGAATAGGCGCAGAAATTTTCCAAAGGCCGATGCCAATATCGCCAGCAGTTCGGCAAGTTCACGTTTTGTAGACAGATTGTCAGAGGGGAGAACGGCGGCACTGTAAGCCAGTCCGCCAGAACGATCAATTATCAACTGGGAGAAAACGGAATGAGTTCAACAATCAATTTTAGGAACAATGCCATGAACGCTGTTAGAAAATTGACCCACACGTTGTTTCATCGAACGGGAATTTGTCTTTCGCTGGCTGTTGTCGCGCTGGCTCTGTTGGCTGCCAAACCAATCTGGCGCGCGCTGGCAGCGGGAGGCGATTTGGATACATCGTTCAGCGGCGATGGCAGATTTACGCCGCCAGCGTTCTTTTCCGACATAGGGTACGCGCGCAACGTCCCGGAGGTGCGGATTCAAGCTGACCCGAATAACCCGCAAGTCGAGAAAGTCATCGTTCCGTATTCCGAAAAGCTTCCTTTTTCCTGTTATGTCGGCAGCGATGCTTACGACTTTCTAGTGACACGCCTGACCGCATCCGGCGCGACAGACAGCACTTTCGGATTCAATGGCGCAATGGCCGTCAGCTTCGCGGGATTGCCCGGCATAGTCGGCGGTAAAGGCTATGTGTCAGCGCTGGAATTACAAAGCAACGGCAAGATATTGCTGGCTGGCCAGATCGAAACCTGCACCGGCTATTTGGTGGGTTTGGCGCGGTTGACGTTTGACGGCGCGATGGACACGACTTTCGGCACAGGCGGAAGGATCGTGCTGAACGGTCAGGCGGAAGTTTTCGATATGGCCGTGTCGAATGGAAAAATTCTACTGGTCGGGAGAAAACAGGAATGGGACGGCAATTCCGGCACTCCCTGGATTTCTGCTATCTGGCGTTTCAATGCCGACGGGACGCCCGACACAACCTTCAGTTTGGACGGGGTGCGGACGTTATCCGTTTGGCCTGATACCAGCACCAACAACGGTGGCCCGGAAGGATTCAAGTCAGTGGCCGTGCAACCCGACGGGAAAATCGCAGTGTTGAATTCCACCTTTTCGGGCAGTTACCGCCTGCGACGTTTTACTTCGACCGGGGCCTTTGACAGCACTCTGCTGGTAAACGCGGCGGCGGGCGAATACGGCAATACGATCCGGGCCGGAAGCTCCAGCATTTGGGTGGTCGGAGCCAAAGAACAGCAAGGCGTAAAGTACGGTGCGGTCTTTTCGCGCAATACCAGCAACGGCAGCGTGGACACTACTTATGGCGGTGGCGATGGCGTGGTGCTTTCGGCGCAACCTTCCGAATGGAGCGAGATGGCTTCGGTGCCGTTTTCCTTTCCGTCAAAGTATGTGGTCGCCGGCTGGAACACTTACCCCTTTCTGGGTGAACTGGATTATAAAGCCGTGATCACACGCCTTTCAGGCACAGGCGTTCTTGATACCGGTTTCGGCACGAACGGCAGCGTTGAAACCGTTGGGTTCATCTATCCAGGTTATTCATCAGATGATTTTGCTAGCCCAGATTCCAGGTATTTTTCTGTCCGAATTGGACTCAGCGGTAAAATCGTGACGGCGGGTCAGGCTGGCAACTTTTACGTCACTGCCCCGCCGACAGAATTCGGCGTTGTCGCGCGATATTTGGGCAACTGAAAAAAACGTTGTGGCGCGGGTTCGCAATCCGCGCCACAAACTCAATCTCTCCCACCGCTACAAATCCCGCCCAATAATTTTCTCCAAGCAGATGCCAATACCATCAGCCTTTCGGCAATTTCAGATTACGAATGGGGAAGATGAAGTTTGAATGGCGAAAGCCAATAACTTCATGCGTTGCGAACTAACACTTTTTCAGAGGAGATCGAAGATGAAACTCAGATTGAACCGTTTGGCAATCAGCCTGTCCGCGCTGGCATTGATTATGGCCTTTAGCTTCGGACCCGCGTTTGGACAAGCAGTCACCGGCAGCGGCACGGCCAACAAAATCACCAAATGGACAGGAACAAACACCGTCGGCAATTCTGGGATTACCGAAGACGCTTCGGGCAATGTCAGCATCGGCACGACCACCAGCACGACCCGGAAAGTGTTGATTCAATCCGCGTTGACCGGAACGGGAGCGACTTTGCGCGCGGTCAACACCAGCAGCGGACGGGCAATTGAAGGTTCAAGCAGCAGCGGCATTGGCGTCAATGCCAGCAGCAGCAGTGGCACTGCCCTGACCGCCAACAGCACCAGCGGGATTGGTATTTTTGGCAGCAGCCAGACAGGAGTCGCTATCAACGGAAACAGTACCAGCAACGATGGTGTGAGTGCCGTTAGCGGCAGCACAAACTCCGTCAACGCTGCGCTTCGTGCCACGGCAGCCAACGGAGCTTTTGCCGGACGCTTCACCGGCAACGTCAGCGTCAGCGGCACGCTATCGAAAGGCGGCGGCTCATTCAAAATTGACCATCCACTCGACCCTGAAAACAAATACCTTTACCACTCCTTTGTCGAATCGCCGGATATGATGAACATTTACAACGGCAATATCACCACCGACGAAAACGGCGTCGCCGTCGTGGAATTGCCCGAATGGTTTGAAACGCTGAACCGCGATTTTCGCTATCAACTGACGGTCATCGGCACGTTCGCCCAAGCCATCGTCGCCCAAAAAGTCAGCGGCAACCACTTTGCCATTCGCACCAGCGAACCCGGCATCGAAGTTTCGTGGCAAGTAACGGGCATTCGCCAAGACCCGTGGGCCAAT
>JAEUQO010000153.1 GCA_016789605.1 Acidobacteriota bacterium | reverse complement strand
CAAGTGTTAAGTTTGCCGTTTGTGGATGGCTGCTCCACCTCAGATGTCATTCAGCGAATTGCCAGCCGATACAGCCGGGCATAGAAGGGGGCGGCAGGTTTGTCGCAGAGCTTACGTTGTCGTAAGTGCCGCTTGCTTTCGAATTTGCCTAGTTGAGGCGTCAGCGTAAATGTGCGCGTGTGAAAGTTGTGTTGCCCATGTACCAGCGTTTTGAACAAGACGAACAGTTTGAGCGACTCGTGGCCGAAGTGCGCGCGGGCAAGTCGCTGGTGCAAATTGCCGGACTGGGCTATGGCGCAAAAGCCTTGTTGCTGGCGGCGTTGCAAAAAGCGACCGGCAAACGATTGGCCGTGGTCAGTCAACGAAACCGTGACCTGGAAGAGCTGGAAAACGACCTGCGCTTTTTTTACACCCAGCTTCACGGACGCGAAGAATGTGAAAAGGAAGTTTTCACCTTACCGACCTCAGAAAGCGATCCTTACAGCGGCACTTCGCCGCACGCTGAAATTCTGGAACGTCGCGCGCTGGCGTTGTGGCGATTGACGGCGGGCACGGGCGACATTGTGTTGCTCTCGGCGCGTTCGCTGTTGCGGCGTTTTGTCGCGGCTGACGACATCAAACAGGTCGTGGTGACGTTGCGTGTCGGTGACGAATTGCCGTTGGATTACCTGCTGACGCATCTGACAGCGGTGGGATACAAACGCTCTGATCCGGTGGGCGGGATTGGCGAATTCTCTTCGCGCGGCGGCATTCTCGATTTTTATTCGCCCAGTGGCAGCTTGCGTGATGGCGGCACGGCGTTGCCGGTGCGCGTAGAGTTTTTCGGCGACGAAATTGATTCCATACGCGAATTTGATCCTGAAACCCAGCGTTCGTTACGTCCTGTTACCGAAGCCGTCATTGTGCCGATGCGCGACGAACGTGCAGGCGCGGCTGAGTTTCGCCAATGGGCGCAACGTGCGCGCCAGCACTGGAGCGACGAACGCTATGAGCGCGCCTTGCGAGATCGCACGGTCTTTGCCGACGAAGGCGAAGAGTTTCCCGGCTGGGAATATCTGTTGCCGCTGACGGCTCCGCTGACGGCCACGGTGTTTGATTACCTGCGCGATATGGTTCTGGTGGTGGATGAACCGGCGGAAGTCGAAAAGCAGATTCGTACGACGCTGGAAGAATTGCAGCGCGGATATGAGCGCAGCGAAGCCGCCGACGAACTTGCGTTGCCGCCTGACAAACTGTTTTTGATGCCGGAAGAATTGCGCGCGCGCATCGGCCAGATGCAGCGCGTAGAGTTTCGTTTGCTTGGCAGCGCTGCCGCTTCCGTGCAAGAAGACCTCAGCACCGAAAACATTCACGCGATTTCCGAGCCCACGGTTGAGCCGCCGACAACGCAAGATTCCGCCGCGCTGGCCGCATTCAGCCAGCGACCGCAAAGCGCCCCGCTGTTTCTCTTTCCGCCCGAAAGCAAAACCGTCGAAGTCGAAATTTTGTCGCGTGCCGTGCGTCGCTGGCATGGCCGATTTTCTGAACTGGCGGCTGATTTGAAATGGCAATACGGCGTTGGTCAGCAAACCTTGTTGGTTGTGCCCAGCAATGGCGTGGCTGACCGCATGCGCAAAGTGCTGAATGAATACGACGCACTGGGGCGCGCCGAAATCGTGGTGGGAAATCTGTCTGCCGGTTTTGCCGTGCCGCAGGCGTTGCTGACCATTTACACAGAAAGCGACCTGTTTGACGAAGCCGTTCACACGGAACGGCCCGGCAAACAAAAACGGCTCAGTTCATCGGCGTTTATCTCTGACTTTCGCGACCTGAAAATCGGCGATTACGTCGTGCACATTGATCACGGCATCGGCCAGTTTCAGGGTTTGTTGCAGCTTGATACCAGCGGCCCGGAAACGTCTGCCGACGTGTATGCGCGCATGATCGGCGAAGCGCAAAGGAGCGAATCGGCCAAACGCGAATTCATGCTGCTGACCTATGCTGACGGTGCGAAATTGTATGTGCCCGTCGAACGGCTGGATTTGGTGCAGAAGTTTTCCAGCGGCGAAGCCAACACGCCCAATCTGGATCGGTTGGGCGGCATTGCCTGGGCCAAAACCAAAGCGCGCGCCAAACGCGCCATGCGCGACATGGCCGAAGAGCTGTTGCGACTGTACGCCGAACGCCGTCTGGTGCGCGGATACGCGTTTAGCGGCGACACGCCCTGGCAACAGGAATTTGAAGACGCTTTTCCCTATGAACTGACCACGGATCAAGCGGCGTCAGTCATCTCAATCAAGCAGGACATGGAACAGCCCACACCGATGGACCGCCTGCTTTGCGGCGACGTCGGATATGGCAAAACCGAAGTCGCCATGCGCGCCGCGTTTAAGGCGGTGATGGATGGCAAACAGGTTGCCGTTTTGACGCCGACAACTGTGCTGGCCTATCAGCACTATCAGAATTTTCGCTCACGGTTTGCCGCCTTTCCCGCCACGATTGAATTGCTGTCGCGGTTCCGTTCACCAAAAGAGCAAAAGGAAGTCGTCGCCGCAATCGAAGCCGGCAAGGTAGACGTCATCATTGGCACGCATCGCATCTTGTCGCGTGATCTGACGTTTAAGGATTTGGGGTTGGTGATTGTGGACGAAGAGCAGCGTTTTGGCGTCGCGCATAAAGAGCGATTGAAACATCTGAAAAAACGCGTGGACGTTTTGACGATGAGCGCCACGCCGATTCCGCGTACGTTAAACATGTCGTTGCTGGGCGTGCGCGATATGTCTGTGATTGAAACGCCGCCGCGCGACCGTCTGGCGATTCAAACCAACGTCGTGCCCTTTGCCGAAAATGTCGTGCGCAGCGCCATCGAGCAAGAACTGCAACGCCAGGGGCAGGTTTTCTTTGTTCACAATCGGGTTGAATCCATCGAAGAGATTGCGGCGTTGTTGAAACGGTTTGTGCCTGACGCACGCTTCATCGTGGCGCACGGCCAGATGGGCGAAAAAGAGATGGAGCAGGCCGTGCTGGATTTCGTGGATTACAAATATGACGTGCTGGTGGCCACCACCATCATCGAAAACGGCATAGACATTCCGCGCGCCAACACGATCATCATCAATCGCGCCGATGCTTACGGGTTGTCCCAGCTTTATCAATTGCGCGGACGCGTGGGCCGTTCCAGCCGCCGCGCTTATGCCTATTTGTTGATTCCGCCCGAACAGGAACTGACGCCGATCGCGCGGCGCAGACTGGCGGCGATTCGTGAGTTTTCCGATTTGGGCGCAGGGTTTCGCATTGCGGCGCTTGATCTGGAGTTGCGTGGCGCGGGCAATTTGCTGGGCGGACAACAGTCGGGGCACATTGATGCCATCGGCTTTGATCTTTACACGCAAATGCTGGAACGCACGGTGCAAGAGCTGCGCGGCGAGAAGATCGAAGAAGAGATCAACACGCAGCTCAACCTGGGGGTGGACACGCGCATTCCCGATGATTACATCTCTGACATGAGTCAGCGGCTGCGCACATATAAGCGCATCGCTTCGGCGCGTTCTGATGAAGAGTTGGCGCGCATTCGCGAAGAGTTGATAGACCGCAATGGCCGTTTGCCCGTGGCTGTCGAAAATCTGTTTGCCTATGCTGGCGTGCGGCGCGAAGCAGAGCGACTGGCGATCATTTCCATTGACCGCATCGGCGATTCGTTGGCGTTGAAACTGAGCGAAACCGCCAAGGTCGAGCCCGAAAAATTGTTGCAGTTTCTGTCGGCCAATCCGTCGGCGAATTTTTCGCCAACGGGCATACTCAAAGTCAAACTTTCGCTGAATCACGATCACACTGACGCCGAACGCATTTTTGCGGGCTTGCGCGAGTTGTTGGCGCAATTGCAAAAATAACGCTGTCGCGGTTTGGCATGACAACAAAAAAGCGGACACCCGAAGGCGTCCGCTTTTTTGTTGATTGGGGCAACGAACCAGTAACTGCCAGTAACTGCCAGTAACTAGTTGACGCAATCGCTATGGCCGTTCTGGTCTGGCCGGGCGCGAAGGAGCGCTTTCACGCGCGGGCGTTGACGGCCGTTCCTGCTTGGGGGCTTCGCGCGACGGGGCGCTTTCGCGCGGCGGCGAAGGGGTGCGTTCCTGACGCGGCGGCGGCGCGCTTTCACGTGGCGGTGAAGGCGCGCGTTCGATACGCGGCGGCGGCGACGATTCGCGCGCAGGCCGTGACGGCGGTTCATATCGGCGCGGCGCTTCTTCGCGCGCGGGCGACTCGCTACGACGCGGCGTTTCCTGTCGTTCAATGCGCGCAGGCGACTCGTTGCGTGACGGCGCGGAACGTTCGACCGGCTGGCGTGCTTCACGCGGAACGCTCCAATCTGGCGCGGGCGTGCGTTCTGCCGGACGATATTCCGGTGCGCGCGAGGGGCGTTCCGGGCGAACGACCTGTCCGTCAGAAATGCGCGCGGGCGTTTCTACGCGATTGGCGTTTTCGCCGCGATTGGGAACACCGCGTTGCGGCGCAGACGGCAACTCATTGCTGCGCACGACACCGGTCGGACTGCCTTCCGGTGAACGTCCTGGAACCTCAGGACGCGCCGTCGGTGGAATCCGGCGTTGAACGACCGGGGCTTCAATGCTCTTGGCCAGCTCCGCACGTTCGACCGATGGCTGGCGTGTAGGGGCAGCCTGGCGCGGTTGGAATTCTTCCGCGCGTGCGATCATTTGCGGCGCCGCATCTTCTCCACGCGAATTGCCACGTTGCGGAACGGGCGGCAAATTCAAACCATCTTGCGAGACAACGGCGCGCCCTTGATCAAAGCGGCGGCTTTCGAGCGCACTCACACCGCCTGGCGCGTTGTAATTGTCCAGCGAGCGCACGTTGTAATTGATGACGGTCGTGTTGTTGATGACCCGGCGCGGACCGTAATCGTAATACCGGTCGCGCGGTCCCAGCGGACACCAACCCAGATAATCCCAGCGCGCGTCGCGATAGCCGTCACGGTAACCATCGCGATAGCCGCCGCGGTATCCGCCGCCGCCCCAGCCAAAGAAGGCAACCAGATGAGGCCGCCAATGCCAGCCCCAGCTCGGACCTATGCCGACGCTGATGCGCGGAATCCAGCACCAGCGATTGCCGTAATACGCCCAGCGTCCGTAATGGTAGGGAACCCAACCCCACGGTTCGTTTGAAATCCACGTCCAACCGTAAGACGGATACCAGCGCCAATAACCGGCACGATAAGGCGCCCAGCCGACCGCTACCGAACGTGGCGCCCAAACCCAGCCGTAATCCGGCGTTTCATACCATTCGCCGTAATAATCCAGGTCGTATACGCCAGGCAGCGCGGCGGGCACATAACGCGTGCTGCGATAGCTATCTACGCGCGAAAACAGTTCATCGTCGCGGCGGTCGTTCCAGCGATCCCAGTTGTCTTTGTCTTCCAGCCGGGCAATCTGGAAGTAGTTGGCGTCGCGTCCATCAATGACAATGCGGCGTCCTTGCTTTACGGCGACCGTGCCGATTTCCTGGTTATAGACTTCAGCTTGTCCGCGTCGCACGATGACTTCGGTGGTGCCATCGTCACGCACATCCACGCGATAGCTGCCTTCTTTCAGCAACGTGATGGCGACAATCGGTGTGTCTACTTCGAAATAAACCGGGTCGTTGGCGGCTTGATCGTTGACGTCCACGACCTGGAACTGTCGCCGGTCCAGACTATCAATGCGAAACGTCGCCGTCCCGACTGAGACGGCAATTTGCGCTGTGCCTGTGTTGAATTGCGTCAGCCGCAAATTGGTGTTGCGGTCAATGCGAACCAGATTGCGTCCGCTCAATTGGATTTCCGCGCGTCCGTTGGGGCCGCTATAAAGCTGATCGCCTTCGTCCAGCGGCAAATTCAGACTGGCGTCATACCAATCTTTTTGCGCGGCGTTGCTGATTTGGGTTTCGGCGGCGCGTTGATAGCTGACTTCGCCTTCGAGCAGGCTGATGCGCGCGACGCGAATGATCTGCTCTTGTGCAAATGCCAGCGCGCTCAGTGTGAGCAAGGAAAGGGCAAAAAGCGCCAAGCGCGTCCGAGAACGGCGGCGCACTATGATGGTAAGTTTGGGAGAGATCGTCATAACTTCCTCCGCGCAATTTCGGGTGCCAAAAATGTCGCTGACTGAAGGCCCGAAATCGGAATGGTTTCGACCATAAACTGCCAGGGTGAGCGTTTTCAGGGGACCAACGATTCCGTGAGCAACCTGTATGCCGACGCTACAGCACTGTTGTGAGTCATTGGCTGTTGTATTTCCAGCAGTTAGCTGTTGCGGGTTGCAAGAGCCGGGGAGATTCTATACCAAATGGCATATTGGCGTACTAAAACGTATGCCAACCGGGGCAGTGTGAGGGGCGGAATTCACACCGAGAAAACCGCCCGGAGGTGGATTATTTGACTTGCTCAAGCAAGGCTTGAAATTCTGGGTTGTCGCGCAAACTTTCAAAATCCGGTTCAATTCGTGCGCGAACCGCAGTGTAACGCGGACGTCCCGCCAGCGCTTTTTGCAGGTGTTCCAAGGCTTGTTCCCGGTCACCCATAATGGCTGCGGCACAGGCGACGTAATAGCGTGTGAACGGTTCATCCGCGCCTTGAGCCAGGCGCGCGGCAAAGCCTTTGAGCAATTGATTGTAGGAAAGTTCGGCGTCTTGCAGATTCCCTTGCCGCACATAAGCGCTGACCAGCTTCTGATAGACTTCGATGGTCGTGCGCTCTTTCAATGCGTGATTGGACGTGCGCAGGAACACGAGTTCGCGATAGCTTTCGGCAACTGCGTCATCATAGCGATTTTGGAAAAGGTAGATTTGCGCCAGGCGCGCAAAAGAACCGATGATCTGCATGCCTTCCTGGCCAGAGAAAAACTGTTCCTGCGCTTCGATTGCGCGCCGCGCGGTTTCTTCGCCGCGCTCATATTCTCCCAGATAGGCGTAACACATCGTCAATTGCTGTGCCGCCCAGCCAGCATCCGGGTGCAGTTGCAGCACTTGCTCATACTCGGCGGCGGCTTCGCGCAACAGTCCCTTGCCCAACAGGTACGCGCGGCCAAGCACCGCGTGGATTTGGTGGTCTTGCGGCGCAAAAGACAGCGCCCGCCGCAACGCACCGATGGCGTCGTCTTCGCGCCCCAGCGCAACAAAGGTGAATCCCAAACCGGCGTATCCGTCAGCCAGCAGCGGATTCAGTTCAATGGCTTTCTGAAAGTATTCCACACTTCGTTCGAACAACTCGGGCTGCGTCAGAAACTGTCCCTTGAGCGTCAACGCATAACCCAATCCGGCATACGCGCGGGCGTAATTAGGATCAAGCACCAATGCCTGTTCCAGCCACTGAATCGCCTCTTCGACGCCTTCACGGCTGCCTGATTCGAGTGCTCGATCAGCATTGCAATACGCTTCGTAAGCTTCGACGACTTCAGTTTCTTTTAGCTCGATGTTTTCGCGTTCGCTGCTGCGTAAGCTCAGGTCCAACCCCTGCGACAGTTCGTAAACGATTTTGTCCTGCAGGTCGAAAATTTCCTTGATCGAACCATCAATCTTGACGGTTTGGACGGCTTCCCCCGTTTCGACTTCGACAAAGCGGGCGGTGATGCGCAACATCTCGCCGATTTTCTGATAGCCACCGGTGACGATCCAGCGCGCGCCGATTTCGCGGCCAACGCTGGTGGCCAACGTCGTGTCAATTTCTGCGTCTTCAGATACGCGCCAGCGCCGCAGCGCTTCAAACACGCGTTCGCGCGCGATGACAGTCAGCCCTTCGATGTTTTTCAAATCCGCCGTGACGGTTTCAGAAATGCCGGTGCCGATCCAATCATCCGTCGGATTGCGCGTCACATTGTGGAAGCTCATCACCGCAATGCTTTTGCCTGCGCGATTGCCGAGCGTGCGTGTCCCAGGCAACGGCCCTGGCAATGTTTGCGTTCCCGACGGCGGATCAGATAGCAGTTGCGTGGCGTAACCAACATTGGTTTCGTAACTGAAAGTCGCGGCAGGCAATCCTTGTTTGCTGGCTTGCAGGTCTTGCCACACGTCGCGCATCGCCTGATACCGCCGCGCACTTTCTTTTTGCAGCATGCGATGGACGATGATTTCCAGGTCGCGGCTGATCTGCGGATTGAAGGTGCTCAGCGGCAGCGGGTCGGCGTGTAAGATGGCGTCCACCACGGCCAACGTAGAAGAACCGATGAATGGCTGGCGTTTGGCCAGCAGTTCATAAAACACCACGCCCAACGAAAAAATGTCACTCCGCCCGTCTACTTCTTTGCCCAGTGCCTGTTCCGGCGACATATAAGCAAACGTCCCGATTACGGTGCCGGGCATCGTTTTCATCACATCGGTGCTATACAGGCTGGCCGTGTTTGAATCATCCGCCGGCAGCGGATTGTATTTGGCGACACCAAAATCCAGTATCTTGGCGCGATGATGTTCGCCGATGATCACATTTGACGGTTTGATGTCGCGATGGACAATGCCGCGTTGGTGGGCTTCTGACAGCGCATCGGTCAGTTGCAAGACAAGCTCGACGATTTCGGCGACAGACAGCGTGGCGGCGGCTTCTTTCAGCGTATGTCCGGGGACATACTCCATCACGATGAAGCTATAGTGCTGGCCTTCGCGTTCAATTTCGTCAATTTCATAGATAGTGGCAATGTGCGGATGATTGAGCGCCGAAGCGGCCTGCGCTTCGCGCAAAAACCTTGCGCGCAACACTTTGGCCTGATCGTTATCCCGTTCGCGATCCGCAAGCAGCAGTTTCAAGGCGACGTGGCGGTGCAGCCGCAAATCTTCTGCTTTATAGACCTCGCCCATTCCGCCTGCGCCCAGGCGTTCCAGGATGCGATAGTGTGAGATTGTCTCGCCAATCATAACGGGGTTCCTTCAACGTGCGCAGAGGCTAACGAATTGGCCGCCGAAGAAGTTTCAAGGCCGCCTTCTGCCAATGAGACTCGCCATCCTAGTGGAGGCGCATCACAAAACAATGTCTGCCAGCTTACGCCGCTGCGTCTATTTCTTGCTTTATTGTACGATTTTGCCGACGGACGTTTGTGCGATCGGATGATAGCCTGCGCGCGCTTTGGCATAAATGCTGGCCGCGCGTTGTTTCCCTTCGGGCGTTTTGACCAGCTCTTCATACAGCGGGCGGATCAGTTTTTGCCGACCAATCGAAGTCAAATATTCTTCCAGCCGTGGATACGCGACTGCGTACTTATTGCGAATGGCCGCCAGTAACCAGACATGCGCGATCTCAGCATTGCCGGTTTTGGTCAGATTGAATGCCTGGTCCAATTCTTTCATCTGCGCCTCGCGCAATTGCGGCGGCAAAAACTTCAGGAAGTGCAGCCATTCCTGTGTCGTCCATTGTTTGGTTTGCAACCTGGCTGCGGGCGTTTTTCCCGTCAACCACGCCTGGGCTTGTTCTTCGACTTTGGCGAAAGCCGCTGATTGCGGCTTGGGCGCGGATGCGGGCAAGCCCGGCTTTTCGATCCATTCGTCCAGCAAGCTGGCAGGCATTTTCGCCGCCAGCTGCGGGTTTGGTTCGAGCAAATTCTTTTGCAGGTAGGCGCGGAAATCGGCGGTCGTGATGCTTTGAAACGCGAAATGGTTGAAGTAGCCTTTCAAAAACTGATCGAACTTTTCTCGTCCGGCCATTTCTTCCAGTTGACGCAAAAAGAGCGTGCCTTTTTCATACGGCACTTCGGTTGAGCCTTCATCGGGGTCGCGCCCATTCAGATCAATGTGCAAAACCTGATCGCGCGGCTCGAATTTGGCCAGCAAACCTTCCAACGTCTGGCGGCCCAGCACAGCCTGCATTTCTTCATTTTCGCGACCATAAACGGCTTCGACGATGCGGCGCTCCAGATAGGTCGTGAACCCTTCGTTCAGCCAGAAATCGCGCCACGTCGCATTTGTCACCAGATTGCCCGACCACGAATGCGCCAGTTCGTGTGCGATTAACGAAACCAGGCTTTTGTCTCCGGCCAGAATCGTCGGCGTGGCAAACGTCAGACGCGGATTTTCCATCCCGCCATACGGAAAGCTCGGCGGCAAAACCAAAATGTCGTAGCGCCCCCAAGCGTAAGGCCCATAGAGTTTCTCGGTCGCTTCGATCATTTTCTCGGTGTCTTCGAGTTCTTTGGCCGCTTTCGCCAGCATCGTCGGTTCGGTATACACGCCGGTACGCTGGCCGAGCGGTTTGAACGCGAGGTCGCCCGCCGCCAGCGCAATCAAATACGGCGGAATGGCTTGCGGCATGTTGAATTTGTATTCACCCGTCAGCGGGGCATTGCTGTCTTGTTCGGCGCTCATCACTGCGCGCACCGTTTTAGGTGTGCGGATGGTTGCCGCATATGTGATCCGTACGCCGGGGGAATCTTGCAACGGAATCCAACTGCGCGCATGGATGGCTTGTGATTGCGTGAAGACATACGGCTGTTTTTTGCCTGCGGTCTGTGCCGGTTCCAGCCATTGCACACCCGAAGCGGTCGGACTGGTTTCGTAGGCAATGCGCACTTTCGTCGTTTGCGCGGGCAACTCTACCATCAATGGCGTACCCAGAATGGCGTCTTGCTGGCCGAGCGAAAACTGTGTGGGCGAAAACGTCGTGCCGTCAGTTGCTGCTTCGACTTTGGCGATTTTCAGATCGCGCGTATCGAGTTTCAACGTCTTGGCATCATTTTGTTTTCGCTCAATGGTCAATGTTGCGGTGCCATTCAGAATCTTGCGCTCAAACAGGACATCCAGATTCAAGTCTACGTGTTTGACGCGCACCTGTTCCGGGTTGCCGTAAGAATGCACATCACGCGCTTCGTTGGAGGGCGAAGTTGGGGCGGCGCTCGGATTCGGTTTTTCGGTCGCTGTGTTTTGACAAGCCATGGTGAAAAGATTCAACGCAATCAGACAAACGGCCAAACAGACGGTCAGGCAAACGGAAAGCCGTGTTTTCATTTTTACCTCGCAACAGTTAGTTGAAACACCGACAGGGTGAGACAGATTTACGCCGATTGTCGCAATGGTTGCAAGGCGGCGAATGTGGCGACTACACTGCGCCGCATCATGACTTTTGAACAAGCCGCCAAACTCATTGCGCAAACTTCACGCATCGTCGGTTTCACGGGCGCGGGGATTTCGACGGAATCCGGCATTCCCGACTTTCGCAGCCCCAACGGCATTTGGGCCAACAACCGCATCATCGAATACGGCGAATTTGTCACCAGCCGCGCCGGTCGCATCGAATACTGGCGGCAAAAGGTCGCGATGTGGCCCGAAATGCGCGACGCGCAACCAAATGCCGGACACCGCGCGTTTGTCGAATTGGAACGCCAAGGGAAGTTGCGCGCGCTGATCACGCAAAACATTGACGGATTGCACCAGCGCGCCGGAAACACCGACGTTATCGAATTGCACGGCACCACTGTCGAATGCGAATGCCTGACCTGTGGCGCACGCATTTCGATGGACGAAGCCGTTGAACGAGTCAACGCTGGCGACCTCGCTCCCGAATGCGATGCTTGTGGCGGATTGCTAAAACCGGCGACGATTTCTTTTGGTCAGGCCATGCCCGCCTGGGCGATGAAAGCCGCCGTCGAGGCTTGTTACGATTGCGATGTTTTCCTGGCAGTAGGCTCTTCGCTGGTTGTCTATCCGGCGGCTTCGTTGCCGGAACTGGCGAAACAAGCAGGCGCAGCCCTGATCATCATCAACCGCATGCCAACCCCGCTGGATGACATCGCCGATCTGGTCGTGAATGAAGAGATAGGGAAAGCCCTACCTGGTTTGATTGGTGTCGAGGCGGGAATCACCCCATAACAATTCCACGGCATTCGCCGAAGCCGATGCGGCGGAAGCCCGCGCGTTCGCAATGACCGCGTAAGATGACTTCATCGCCGTCTTCCAAAAAGCGGCGGGTTTCGCCTGTCGGTAAGGTGAACGGTTTTGCGCCGCGTTCGGTCAATTCGATCAGGCTTCCCTGGCTGCCGTCGTTTGCGCCCGACACCGTGCCGCTCGCCAATAAATCGCCCGGCTGCAAATTACAGCCGTTGCTCGTGTGATGCGTCAGCATTTGCGCAAACGTCCAATAGAGGTCTTGCGTGTTGCTGGCGCTCAATCGGTGAGGAGCCATTCCTTGCTGTCTCATCTGTTCGCTTGTCAGCAGCACTTCCAGCCTGATGTCGAATCCGCCGCGTTCGCGATTTTCTGGTGAATCAAGATACGGCAGCGGTTGCGGATCGCTGTCGGCGCGCTGGAACGCCGCAGCGCGAAACGGCGCAAGCGCCGCAGTGGTCACAATCCAGGGAGAAATCGTTGTGGCAAAGCTCTTGGACAAAAACGGCCCCAGCGGTTGGTATTCCCAGCGCTGAATGTCGCGCGCAGACCAGTCGTTGACCAGACACAAGCCAAAGATGTGGTCTTCGGCTTCGCTGAGGGAGATGGGCTGGCCTTGCGGATTGCCTTGTCCCACAAAAAAGCCGACTTCCAATTCGTAATCCAACACCTTGCTCGGCCCGAAGCTTGGCGTCGTTGCGCCGTCCGGCATTGTTTGCCCGACCGGGCGACGAATCGAAGCGCCGCTCGGAACGATGGACGAGGCGCGTCCGTGATAGCCAATCGGAATCCATTTGTAATTCGGCATCAGCGGCTGGTCGGGGCGAAACATCTTGCCGATGTTGGTGGCGTGATACACCGAAGCGTAAAAATCTGTGTAGTCGCCGATTTCCGTCGGCAGCAGCATTTGCACGGCAGACATCGGCAACAACGCGGCTTCGGCGACGGCGCGTTCGTGGTCACTGGCTTCGGCGCGTAACAGCTTGCTGATGCGTTGGCGCAATTCGGCAAGTTGATGCACGTCCAGACTCAAAATCCAGCGCAACGACAAATCCATTGTGCAAGCGTCGGCGATTTCGTCAGAGAAATCTTCGGCCCACAATTCTTCCGCGACCGCTGAAAGATCGAGCACCTGATCGCCGATGGCGACGCCGATGCTGGGCAATTCGTTTTCACCGGGCGGTAAAAAGACGCCAAACGGCAAATTCTGAATCGGAAAATCGGTGTTCGGATCGTTGGCCGATGCCACCCAACTGCGCAAATTGGGATCGTGAGTTTCGTTGATGGCGTAAGTCATAAAGTTCTGATGGTCGTGGCTCGCTCAATTCAGTTGCGCCTGTCGTTGGCGCACTTTGGCGAGCAGGTCTTTGATATCCTTGGCGTCGCTGGCTTGCGGCGCGCAGCGCAAATACGCTTCCAGATCGGCGCGCGCTTCGGCATAACGTTGCAAACCGAAATGCACCAACCCACGGTCGCGCAATTCGGTGTCGGCTTCTGGCGCCAGCAGCAACAGACGTTCGATCACGCTCAGCGTTTTGGCGTGGTCTTTGGCCTGGGCGTAAATGCCTTTCAGGTTGCGCAGCATGCGCAACAGGATTTGCCGTTTGCTGACCGCCGCCAGCAAGGCTTTGTGAAAGCGCATCTCGCCCTGATACATCTCGGCGATTTTGGCGCGGCAATCGTCCTCGGTCAGCAAGCGCCCGCTGTGAAACGGATCGAGCAAAATTTCCTGCGCGCCGTCGTCGTATTTGACCAGAAAGTGACCTGGCAGCCCAACGCCTACCAACGGCAACTCGATGCGGCGCGCGACTTCCAGATAGACGACTGACAATGTGATCGGAATGCCCGTGCGGCGGTCAAGCACGTCATTCAAAAAACTGTTGCGCGCGTCGAAATATTGGTCGGTGTTGCCGCGAAATCCGAATTCGGAAAAGAGCACTTCATTTAGCCGCATGATGCGCGTGACTGGATCAGCGAACAGGTCGTCGCGCACACGTGCGCGCGACGCGAAAGAATCGAGCAAGGATAAGTACGGTTCAATTTGCAGCAGCGGATATTCTTCTGCCGCCAGCAACAGTGCGGCGCGATCCAGTTCCCAATCTTCGTCGGGGCGCGCGAGTAATTCAGCCCATTGGGCGCGGACTTCGGTTTTGGTCATAGTTGGGTGACGTGGGTGTTGTGAGGGAATCGTTCTGTTAGCGAAGCTGCGCCAGAATACGACGCATACGCGCGACCAATTTTACCAATTCGGCGTCTTCCAGTTTTTCACCGCGCAAGGCCAATTCAGCCTCGCTCAACGTTTGGCGCAATTCCAATTCAGCCACTGGCACACGGCGGCGGCGCAGGCGAGCCGCAATTTCTTCGATTTGCGCGCGCGAAGACAAGCCAAGACGGCGACACAATTGCGTTTTGAAACGCGGATAGATGGTTTCCAAGGCCAGGCTGCGTGCTTGCGCCGCTTGCTGCAAGTTGGCCATCGAATCTACAAATTCGAGCGGCGAATGCCGATCCTGACGCGGCAGCGGCAGGGGCCGCGCAAAACGTTTGCCTGCGCTATAGACCAGCAGCAAACCGAGCAGGATGCCTTGCACAAACAGCCAGGGCACAGGCGTACCGCGCGTATACCGCAGCAGCGGGTTGCTTTCGCTGGGATAGCCGTGGTGATACTCATCAAACAGAATGCGGCGATTGTTTGCGCCCAGGATGCGCACCAGATTGAGCGCCAGTGTTAAATTTGCGCCGCGGCCAATGCCATTGTTGGCAATGACAAACGGATCAGAGAGAAAGATCAGGCGGCCTTTGCCATAGTCGAAATCAGCCAATACTGCGCCATCTTTGTCCCCCAGATGAACGACTGGCGCGTATAACGTCGGCAATAGTTCGCTTTCATCTTCTGGCACGCTTTGCCCAGGCGTTGCGGTTGGCGATGACGTCGCTTCGGGCGTTGGCGTGGGGGTAGGTTCTTCTTCTTCGTCTTCTTCTTCAGAACTTTCTTCTGGTTCTTCCGCGACTCCGAACCTCATCCGTGCGGCCAGCGTTGACAGCGCCAATCCACTCAGGTCTTTGGTCAATTCGGTCGGTTGTACGATGAGATCGTCGCTGCGATTGTCTACCAGTTGTTCGGGCGGAGCATTCCAGCGTGGATTTTGAGCGGTGATATTGGCTTGCACCATCGGATCGCCAAATTGCGCCAGCGGATAGCGGCTGATAACCAGGGCATTGCCGCCAGCATCAATCCAGCGTTGCAAGGCTTCGGCTTCTTCGTCTGTCAGGCCTTGTTCGCTTTGAAAAGGACCCACAACAACCAGCAAGGCATTGGGAGCTTCGCTTGCCAGCAATTTGAAACTTTCGCGCCAGCGCGTGACAGGTCTGCCGGTTTCTTCCAGCAATTGATAAAAAGCGCGCGTGCCCGTCGGGCCGGAATTATAACTGGAGCGTATCGGCTGTAATTCGGTTTCTGGCGGACGGTCGAGCTCCAGGTTGCCCGCCGCGCTCAACCCGATGATGACGGCCAACACCAGCACAATCGCAATAATGATGCCCAAATTACGCCGCATACGTTTTGCCGAATAGGTCGTGTTACAACCGCTGGCTTAACCTTTCGTGGTCTCCTGATACAACGTCATGAAATCCTGATACGCGTCGGCAGACGCTTCTTCCTGACCGTACCAGATATGTTCAAACGCGCCGGTCATGGCAGAAAAGGTCGGGTAAATCTGTTGCTCTGGTCGTAGCGCGTCCAGGTAATCGCGATTGGTTTTGGAACGATGTAATCGCAACTTGCCGCGCTGTTCCATCTCGCACAACAGCGCAATGTAAGATCGTCGAATGGCGGTACGGAAATCTCCCTGGCGCGCCAGAGCACTGGCTTGAGAGAGCAAATCCGTCGCGGTGATGTCAGGAGCCAATTCTTCGCCCAGCACTTCGCGGACGTCGTCTTCGTCTTGCTGTTGGCGGCGGCGAAAACGGAACCGTCGCCACAACGCCACAAAACCAAAAATCAGCAACGTCAGCGTCAGCAACGTCAGCAAAATACGAAACCCGGCGACCGTCTTTGTCGAAGGCTCCGCCGCTGTTTCGCGGCGTGTGCCAAACAATTTGCTCAGCCAGCGGTTGAGCGTTTCGCGCACACGCTTCGCCCATTTTTGTAATGTTGATTCGCGCTTTTCGTCTGGCAAATAGTCGGGGCGCGCCAGAATGCGCTCCAGCCTTTGCTGATCGGTTTGCGTTTGGGTTGCGGCGGCAGGCTGTGGCGGATTGATTCGCTCTTCCAACAAATACAGCCGGTCAGCGATTTCCTTTATCTTCGCACGTCGCTGTTCGACGTCGCCGTTGGAAATTTTGATGACGTAGTCTATCCCCTGATGCAACCAGGTGTTGCTGATGTGTAACACGCGGCCGTTGGTTTCGATGTCTTCCTGTTCTGGCAACAACCGTTTTACCGCGTTCAACGTGTGAATGACTTCCAGCGCCGTAGGCTCTCCTTCCGTCAATTGCGTGGTCATTTCTTCCGCCTGTGTCAGACGTTCCGTGTAGGCGCGCAAGGAATTTTCTGCTTGCACCGCCACTGACCACAGGCTCGATAGACAGCACAACATTAGCGCCACAAAGAACGGGCGGCAGCGGACAAGAACAAGTTGTGACAGCAAGCGGGTATTCATCTTGTTAAAACACTGAGCCGCACACTCGGCAAAACCGGTCTTCGACACCGGCGGGCGTTTCGCACCAGGGACAAGCGCGTGGTTTCGGATCGCTTGGCGGCGCTGGTTGCGCCATCACCGGCGACACAGTTTCGGGCAACGGGTCGTTGGCCGCGATGATGGGGGGCGCTGCCGGTTCCGCTGAGACGAACTCCGTCACAGGAGCGGCCGCCGCTTCGGTTGCGCGCGCAACTTGCGGCACCGCCGTTGGGGTGTAATCGCTCAAACCCAGCGTGGACAAATAGGGTTCTTCTGGTTGCGTGTAAGGCACAGCGGCAACTGCTGCCGGTTGGAAGTGCGGCATCTGTGGCGGCGCAAGCACGCGATTGGCGAGCAATTCGATGTCGAATCCTTCCTTGCGCACACGGCTGTCCAGGTACAACAGCGTAAAACCGAGCATGGCAATCGGCATTAGCAAGATTTCGCTGACTTGTGTCAGCGTTTGCTGGGTAATGGTGAACCAGAGCGGAATGGATTGATTGAAGGGATTGAGAAACTCTACGCCCGACCAATATCCGTACCAGCCGAGCGGCGCAAAAAGCAGCCAGCCCACTGACCAGGCAACGTAAAACCAGAAAAGCACCAGCGCCGCCAAACGTCGCACTTCACCGCCAGCCAGCGAAAAGCTGCGACTGATGGAACTGAGTACGCCTTTGCCTTCGACCATCATAACTTGCGGCACATACACCATGCGGCTGTAAACCAACAGGGAAAGCAGGGCCAGGCCGATCAGCAATAACACCACTGAAATCACGGTAAGGGTGGTCTGTAACCAGGCGGGCAAAACATTAAGCACAACTGCCGCGATCAGGGCGTATAGCAGGATTGCCATGGCCGTGATGAAATAGACCAGCATGAACAAACCCATCAGCAGCAGAATTATCATGGCCAGTGCGCCGATCAGCGACCAGAATCGCTGGCGGACGGCTCTGTACACATCGCGCGCCAGAATGGGCTTGGCTTCAAAAAAATGATCTACCAAAGAGCGCGCTGCGCCGCCCAATACCAGATAGAACGCGGCTTTACCGAACAACCACAATCCGCCTCCGCCAACGATCAAGAAAACCGTCCAGGCAACACGCTCGTCACCGCGCGAAAGCGAAAAATTGCGTATGCCGATGTAATACAACACTGACCCCAGATACGCGACCAGGCTTGGCAGGATCACAATGCGTAACAACGGCAGAAAATTCCGCCGGTAAAGCCGCACAGCGCGGTCAATGATGTCGCCCGCGGAAAGCGGTGTGAGCGTAAATGAGTCGAAGGCGTTGGTGGCCATGTGACGATCGGAAACGGTCGTAATGTGATGAACCCGATTGGCTCCCGGCGCGGGATCGTTCACCGCGCCGACGGTCAGCATTCCACCGGGAGCGCTGCCGGGAGAATCGAATGCGTTTGCGGCTGAGTCGGTCATGCGCAGCCGATGCGCATCTTACGCGATCAGGCAGGCGCTTGAAAAACCCTCATGCTCAGGTTAGAAATGCGTGCGCCCTCTGGCGACCCTATCAACCCGGAGAAGCTATGAAACCAATTCGTGTCCTTGTCCTCGGTCTTGTGATCGGTCTGCTGACCAGCGCTGCGCTGGCGCAAGCATCCTCCGATGAACGCGAGCGTGCACGCAAAGCTGCGCTGGCGTTTCAAGAGATCATGGCCGCTCCCGATCAAGCCGTTCCCCAGGAATTGCTGGATCGGGCGCAGTGCGTGGCAGTCTTTCCCTCTGTCAAAAAAGGCGGCTTTATTGTTGGCGGGCAATATGGCAAAGGCTTGATCAGTTGCCGCCGTAGCGAGGGCGCCTGGGGCTCGCCCGCTTTTTTCACCATCGGCGGCGGCAGCTTCGGCCCGCAAATCGGCGGCCAATCCGTAGACCTTGTTTTGTTGGTACTGAACAAAGACGGTGTCGAAGGATTGTTGCGCGACAAATTTGAGATCGGCGCGGGCGCGGGCGCTTCTGCGGGGCCGGTCGGACGGAATACGCACGCTTCGACCGATATTTTGCTGAAATCGCAGATCGTTTCTTATTCGCGCAGCCGTGGATTGTTTGCCGGGTTAGAGCTAAAAGGCGCTGTCATTACACAAGACAAACAAGCCAACAAGGACACTTATGGCCAGGAAATTTCCGCCCGCGAGATTTTGCTCGATGGCAAAGCGCGCACACCAAATACCATTCGTGTTTTTCCCCTGACATTGCGGAAATTTTCTCCCAAGGGGATTCCTAGGTAATTCGCGTCATATCTGTGTACGATAGGCCTGTTCAGGTTGCCAGTCGGCTCTGGACAGGCCTTTTTGCTTTTTTACAAAAAGAACCACTCAAAATGCGACCTGTGACAACGCTGCCCAACCCTGAGGCATTTTTAGACAGCACCAGGACAAATTACTTTGTCAAAGACACAATTCTGTCAAACTCATTCTCGATACTACATTTATGCAATCATTTCGCTAGTTTTTAACGGGAATTTAAGAGCGCGATAGCGCTCATTTAGGACTGCACGGCACGCCGTTTGTAACGTTTGACGCCTGCGCCTCAAACCAAGTGCAGTACAAATGCGGTAAAAGATGGACCTGAAATAGGGAGGAAACGAGCTCGAACGCATGGACGGAACACATCAATCACACGCGCGGCACGACGCCCACGATCATCATCTCACGCCGTTTCAGCGGCTGCGCCATATGCTGTGGCTGGATGGTGGAGACTATCTGATCATCGTCGTTTACACCGTGTTGATTGGGTTGCTGGCTTTGGCGGTGCCGTTAACTGCTCAGGCCCTGGTCAACACGATTGCAGCGGGGGTGCTGATTCAACCGCTGGTTGTGATGACGCTTGGCGTGCTGGGAGCGTTGTCGTTTGCCGGTGTTTTGCGGTTGTTGAAGCTTTCGCTGCTGGAAAAATTGCAGCAGCGCATTTTTGCGCGCATTTCGCTGCAATTGGCCGATCAGTTACCGCGCATTCAACACGATGCACTGGTTGAACAATTTGCCCCGCAACTGGTCAATCGCTTTTTCGACGTCATTACCATTCAGAAATCCATGTCCAAGATTCTGCTTGATGGGCCTAGCGCCGCCTTGCAGGTTCTGATTGGGTTGGTGTTGATGTCGTTTTACAGCCCATACCTGTTGGCCTTTGCCGTTTTCATGATCTTGTTTATCGCCTTTGTCGTTTTTGTGTTAGGACTGGGCGGTCTGAAATCGAGCATCGAAGAATCGGCACACAAATATCGGGTGGCAGATTGGCTGGAAGAACTGGCACGTTGCCAGCGCAGTTTCAAAATGAGCGCTGTGCCGTCCTTTCCGAGCGAGCGTGCAGACGAATTGGTGATGGGATATGTGCGCGCACGGCGCAAACACTTCCGCGTCATTTTTCGTCAGGCGTTTGGCAATTACTTCTTTCGCGCCATCGCCAGCGCAGGCGTTCTGGCGATTGGCGGTTGGCTGGTCATCAATCGGCAGATGACGCTGGGGCAAGTCGTTGCAGCAGAAATCGTGGTCGTCGGTGCGCTGGAAGGATTGGAAAAGATCATTCGCATGCTCGAAACCGGGTTTGATTTGCTGACCGGTTTGGACAAGGTCGGCCATCTGACCGATTTGCCAGTCGAGCGCCAAAAAGGGCGCGAATTGCCTTACAACTCAGAAGGTGCGCAGGTGTCATGCCGCAAGGTGACTTTCTCGTATAACGGGCGCACGGACATTATTACTGACTTGAATCTGGTGATTGATTCAGGCGAACACGTCAGTCTGGTCGGTAAAAGCGGTGTCGGCAAATCCACCTTGGTGATGATGATGTGCGGTTTGCACGAACCCAACCACGGCTTGGTGCAAGTCAACGGCATGGACATACGCGATGCCAGTCTGGAAAGTTTACGTCGCAGTGTTGGGTTGGTGAGCGACACCAATGAGATTTTTGCTGGCAGCATTGAAGAAAACATCCTGCTGGGTCGTGAGTATCTGTCGCATGACGATTTGCAATGGGCGCTGGAATTTTCGCGGCTGACCGAAGATTTGGCGCGCTTGCCTGACGGGTTGCAAACCCGGTTGGTCAGCGAGGGCCATAACCTGTCGCGCGGCCAAAAGCAGCGTTTGCTGATTGCGCGTGCGGTGATTGCGCGTCCGCAGTTGTTGATTCTCGATGAAGGCTTCACCGGCATTGACGAAAACGACAAGCTGGCAATTTTGGATGAACTCTATAATCCGCAGTACAAGTGGACAATCATTGATATTTCGCATGATCCAGAAGTCGTGTTGCGTTCACGCACGGTGCACGTGATGGAAGACGGACAAATTCTGGAATCAGGGTCGCCCAGTGAATTGTTGCGTCGGCGCGATTGCGCTTTCATCCGACTATTTCCCACGTTGAGAGGACAGAACATCTAATGAAAACAGCTGTGACTGCTTTGCCCAAAAACAACGTGCGCACATTTGTCGCTCCGGCTGCGCCTCCCGTGCGCAAACCAAAAACGCTTTCGCTGGATTTGATGAAAACCCCGCACGCGTTGCGTCCGATTGCAATTGCGTTGTTGCTGTTGCTGTTGCTCGTGGCTCTCGGTTTGTATTTCGTGCCGTGGCAACAGTCTGTCACGGGCTATGGGCGGGTGATCATCTTTTCCCCGATGGACCGTCCGCAAAACATCGAAGCGCAGATTCCGGGACGTCTGGTGCGCTGGAACATCGTCGAAGGCCAATCTGTCAAAGCGGGCGAATTGTTGGCGGAGTTGGAAGACATTGATTCGAAGTTTCTGGATCAGGAACAAGTCGCGCGCTTACAGGCCCAACGCGGATTTTTGGATACGGGATTGTCAGAAACGCTGGCGCGTGAAAGCGCGCTCAACGCACAATTGAAAGATGTCGAAAGTTCGCGTAACGCGGCAATTCCGGCGGCGGAGCAACGGTTGCAACAGGCGCAAGACCGCGTGCGCGTTGCGGAACAAAATGTGGCGCAAGCGCGCCAGGCTCTGACGACGTCAGATTTGAACCTGAAACGTTTGCAGGAGTTGTACGAAAAAGGATTGCGTTCAAAGCGCGATCTGGAACTGAGCGAGTTGGACCTGGTGACTGCGCGCACACGGCTGGAAAGCAACGTGGCGGCATTGGATGTTGCGCAGAAAGATGAGCAGGTTGCGCGTCTGGACAAGGTGCGCATCGTGAACGATACCGCCGCGCAACTCAACAGTTTGCGCGCTTCGTTGGCCAGCGTGCGCGAATCCATGGCGAAAACCAACGGCGATTTGCAAAAGCTGGGTGTCGATATCAACAACGTTACCCAACGCCGCGATCAGCGGTTGGTGCGCGCGCCGCGCGATGGCAAAGTCGTGCGTGTGATGCGCGTCGGGCAGGGTGAGACGGTCAAGGCCGGTGATGTGCTGGCTGTGATTGCCCCTGAAACCACTGACCAGGCTGTTGAGTTGTGGCTGTCGGCATATGACGCGCCGCTGGTCTCGCCGGGAAGGCAAGTGCGCCTGAATTTTGCCGGGTGGCCTGCCGTGCAGTTTGTCGGATGGCCTTCAATTGCGGTGGGCACGTTTGCTGGACGCGTCAAAGTGATGGACGCCGTGGACGATGGCAACAGCCGTTTCCGCATTTTGGTCGTACCCGATGAAGAAGCGATCAAAGCCGGAAAAGAAGAGCCGTGGCCGTCGCTCGATCAATTGCGCCCAGGCGCAGAAGTGAATGGCTGGGTGTTGCTCGATACGGTGTCGCTGGGCTTTGAACTGTGGCGGCAATTCAATGCGTTCCCGCCCACGGTGCAACGTGCTCCAATCGGTGAAAAATCGAAAGGCGGCGCGCCCGCAAACACCGGCAAAAAAGAGAAGGGCGATGAAAAAGAGGAGAAGTAACGCATCTGCAAATAAACGTGATGAAGCTTTTGTATAAGCAACGAGAAGGAGTGAGAGGTTGGTTCGCACACGGTGCCCGTTGTTTGGTTGCGGGCACCGTGCTGGTTAGTATGACAACGCCGGTTTGGTCGCAGCAGGCAAACGCACCTGTGACTTCGGCGGCCGAAAAGGCTGAAAAAAAGGAGACACCGAGCGAAAAAGAGATTTTGCTGACGTCTGTGCGGGACGCTTTACGACGGCGACTCAATTTCAGCGAACAACCGCAATTCAATGCGGATAGTTCGATGCAGGATGCAGCGGGAAGTGCCGTGCCGCAAACGCTGACGCTGTCTGAATTGCTCAACCTGGTTGAACTCTATCATCCGAAACTGCGCGGCGCTGATGTTGAACGGCGTATTGCCTCGGCCAAGCGGTTGGAAAAACAAGGTGCGTTTGACCCGGTTTTCAATGTGGGGACCGACTATCTGCGGTTCAACACAGAGTTTGACGCGAAAAATCCACGTGGCAAAGTGGCTTCGTCGCGCTTGGCTGATGCCAGCGTCGAGTTTCTGACGCGTTCAGGATTGAAAGTCGGAGCAGGCACACGCTTCAATTTTGGCAAAATCAAAGCGCCGTTATCGCCGACCGGAGAAGGAGGCGAATATTTCGTTGAGTTCAAAATGCCGCTTTTGCGTGGCTTTCGCATCAACGAAAAATCTGCCGCCGAACGTCAGGCGTTGCTGGGTGAACCGCTGGCAGACGCGCAATTTCAACTGACCCGTCTGGATTTGCTGCTCAAAGCGGCAACGACGTATTGGGATTGGGTCGCGGCCAAGCGCAAACTGGACGTTGCGCGCAGCCTGCTTGAATTGTCGGAATTTCGTTTGCGTGCCGTGCGCGATCGTGTGAGCGCGGGCGACCTGCCGCAAATTGACGAGGTCGAAGCGGGCGCGGAATTGCAGCGCCGGCAAGGCAATGTCGTGAAAGCCGAGCGCGATTTGCAAAAAGCGGCGTTCAAGTTGTCGCTCTTTTTGTGGGCGCCCAACGGGTTGCCCGCGCCAATTCCGCAAGAAGCCAATGTGCCGACCAGCAATCCGCCGCCCGTGCTGTTTCCTGATAATCAGGCGACGACAGGGCAAACGATGGCGCTTGATCGGCGGCCAGAATTGCGCGTCATCGGTTTGTCGCGTGACATCACGCAGATTGACCTGGATTTGGCGCGCAACCAGCGGCGGCCTGCGCTTGATGTGGCATTCAGTCCGGGACGAGATGCGGGGGCGGGCGGAATTGGCAACACGCTCAAAGCCGGTGTGAATTTCAGTTTGCCTTTGCGGCAACGCACGGCTGACGGACGCATTGCCGCATCCAATCTGAAGCTGGAAAAAATTGCGCTCGAATTGCTGACCGAACGGCAGCGCATTTCGACCGAAGTGCTGGACGCGCTTTCGGCGATCAACACGGCCTATGGACGCTATCAGGCGGCGGAACAGGAAGTCGTTCTGGCGCAGCGGCTGGAAGAGGGAGAGCGCACACGTTTTCAATTGGGCGACAGCACGCTCTTTCTGGTCAATCAGCGTGAACGCGCCACCGCCGAAGCGCGCAGCAAGTTGATCGAAATTCAAGCCGAGTATGAACAGGCGGTCGCCACGTTTCGCACCGTGACCGTGCAATACTGAGTCTGACATGTATGCCAAAAACTATGGGCGCGGCTGTGATGGCCGCGCCCATAGTTTTTGCGAGGTTTGAGCGGTTGGTTAATCCGTCAGGCGTGTGTAATCGGCTTTGCGCTTCACGGGCCTGAAGCCCTCTTCGCTGATGACATTGACCAGCATTTGCTCGGTCGCTTTGTGGTTCGCCCCCGCTTTTGAGATGACGTTTTCTTCGATCATCGTCGAACCGATGTCATTGGCGCCAAAATGCAGTCCGCGTCGTCCATCAGCCAGCCCGACCGTCAACCACGAAACCTGCACGTTGGGAATGTTGTGCAAATACAACCGCGAAAGCGCCAGCCAGCGCAAATATTCTTCTGCCGACAACCGATTGGGAATGACTTTGCCGATGGGCGTGTTGTCCGGCTGGAACGTCCAGGGAATGAACGACACAAAACCGGGTTTGCCTGCTGCCAACGAGCGCGCCTGCAATTGGAAGAGTTTTTCCAGATGTTGAATGCGCTGCGTTTCGGTTTCGCCATACCCGATCATCATCGTGCCCGTGGTTTTCAGACCGAGCTGATGGGCGGCTTCCATCGCGTCGAGCCATTCCTGGCTGTTGCATTCGGTGCGTCGTTTTTTGCGAATCTCATCCACCAGAATTTCACCGCCGCCGCCCGGAATGCTGTCCAGACCGGCGTCTACCAACGCCTTGATGACGTCTGCGTAACTCAGGCCGAAGGTTTTGGCCATGCCATACACTTCGGTCGGCGAAAAGCAGTGCAGGTGAATGCCGTAGCGGGTTTTCAATTCCTTGAGCAAGGTCGTGTACCACGACAGCGGCAAATCAGGGTGCAAACCGCCTTGCATCAACACGCCGCTGCCGCCGACGGCGATCATCTCTTCGACCTTCTCGTAAATTTCTTCGTAGGGCAGCACATACCCTTCTTCGTGGCCCGGCTTGCGGTAAAACGCGCAGAAGTTGCAGACCGAAAAACACACGTTCGAGTAATTGATGTTGCGATCCACGACATAGGTGACGACGTCATCGGGATGCAATTCGTGCCGCAACTGATCGGCCAATTGGCGCAAGGATTCGGTTTCGGCTTCGCGAATGACGCGCAACCATTCGTCTTGCGATAGAGATTCGCGCCTGGCGACGCGAGTCAAAAGCTGATTGAGGGTAACCGTAGAGGCTTGTTCAGAAATTGCTGTGGTCATCATAAGATCGTTTCGCCCAGTTCAGGATTGCGGATGAAGATTTAAGCGCGATTTTAAGGCGAGGTGGCGCAATTTGCCAAATTGCGTTACAACTACGGCCTTCACCAAAACCAACATCTTTCAGGAGTCATTGCATGAAACCTGCTCGCGTCACAGAGTTTTTGCAAAAGATGGACCCGCAGAGCGTGGCCGTGTTTGTGAGTGCGCACGAAATTCGCCGCAATCACGACACCGATTTTGAATTTCGCCAGGATACGGATTTTTACTATCTCACGCGCCTGAACGAGCCGGATTGTGTGGCGGTGCTTGCGCCCGGTCATCCTGAACACCAGTACATTTTGTTTGTGCGTCCGCGCAAACGCGAAGAAGAAATCTGGACCGGATTGCGCACCGGCGTCGAAGGCGCAATTCGCGAACACGGCGCCGATGCCGCGTATGAAATCGGCCAGCTTGACGTGGTTTTGCCGAAATACTTCCACAACGTCGAAAAGTTGTATTACCGCTTTGGCCAACACGGCGATTTCGATCACAAACTGATCGGGATGATCAAATACATTCGCGAACAGGTGCGCGGCGGTGTGTTTGCGCCGACGACGATCACCGATCCGGCGACGATCTTGCACGAAATGCGTTTGCGTAAGAATGCCGATGATCTGCGTGATTTGCGTCGCGCGGCGGAAATCAGCGCCGCCGGTCATGTGGCCGCGATGAAACATTGCAAGCCGGGGATGTATGAATACGAACTCGAAGCGCTGGTCGAATACATCTTTCGCAAAAGCGGCGCGACCGGCGTGGGATATCCGTCCATTGTCGGCGCGGGATTCAATACGACCATTTTGCATTACAACACCAACCAATGCCGCATCAACGACGGCGATCTGGTGTTGATTGACGCCGGCGCGGAATACAACGTGTGGTCGGGCGACATCACGCGCACTTTTCCCGCCAACGGCAAATTCACGCGCGCGCAACGCGCCGTTTACGAAGCCGTCTTGCGCGCCAACAAAGAAGTCATCGCCCTGGTCAAACCGGGCGAAAGCTTCATGAAGTTGCACGAAAAAGCCGTTGATGTGTTGGCGGAAGAGTTGTTGCAACTCGGGTTGCTGTCGGGCAGCAAACAGGAAGTCATCGCGCAGGAAAGCTATCGCAAATTTTTCATGCATCGCACCGGTCATTGGTTGGGCATGGATGTGCACGATGTAGGCCGTTACAAAGTCGAAGACGGCTGGCGCACGCTCGAACCGGGCATGGTGTTTACCGTCGAACCGGGGCTTTACATTGCGGAAGGCACGCCCGGTGTTCCGGCAGAGTTTTACAACATCGGCATTCGCGTCGAAGACGATGTCGTCGTGACCGAAAGCGGTTGTGAAGTTTTGACGACCGGCGTACCCAAAGAGGCAAACGAGATCGAAGCCACAATGAAAGAATCCGTGATGGTGGCAGTTTGACCGATTTGGCGCAGTCACACTCTTTGATGCTGGAGCCATTGCTCGCAGGTGCGCTGGCGGCCCGTGCGGCGCTCTTTGACGAACGTCGTGAAATGGCGTTTCGGTTGTTCAACGGCTTTACCGAAGGCTGGCCGGGGCTGGCTGTTGACGTGTATGCCCGGACGCTGGTTTTGCACAATTACGCCAGTGATCCCGCCGCCAACGAAGTGGCGCTCGTTACCGCGCAGCAGTTTTACCTGGCGCAGTTGCCCTGGCTTGACGCTGTTTTGTTGAAAACGCATCACGCACGTGACGCCAGACGGCGCAATGGCATTTTGCTGGCGGGCGAGCGGCTGGCGCGCAAAGTATGCGAGCCCGGCAGTCCGGCGCGCGTCTGGTACGCCGTTGATTTGCAGCTAAACCGCGATGCCAGTCTTTATCTCGACACGCGCAATTTGCGTTTTTGGGCGCTGCAGCATTTGCGCGGAATGCGCGTGCTCAACACGTTTGCTTACACCGGCAGCCTCGGTGTTGCCGCGCAAGCCGCAGGCGCAACACAGGTGCTGCACCTCGATTTGAATCGTACTTTCCTGAACGTTGCCAAAACTTCTTACACGCTAAACGGCTTTCCCATTCGCAAATCTGATTTTCAAGCGGGCGATTTCTGGCCTCAGATCAGCCGCCTGATTCGCGCCGGAGCATTGTTTGATTGTGTGTTTCTTGATCCGCCGTTTTTTGCCGCAACGGATAAAGGCGTAGTGGATTTGGAGCACAACTACGCGCGTTTGCTTAACAAAGTGCGTCCGTTGGTGGCGGATGGCGGTTGGTTGGTGGCGGTCAACAACGGGCTTTATGTCAGCGGCGCAGAGTATTGGCAGACGCTGCAAACCGTTTGCGCCGATGGGTATCTGACGATTGAGGCTTTGCTGCCGGTGGCAGAGGATTTCACCGGCTACGAAAGCACGCGCGTGGCTGCCGACAAACGCGCCGAGGTCACTGATCCTGCGCCGTTCAATCACGCGACCAAGATTGCGTTGTTGCGAGTGCGACGCAAAGACGGGCTAAAAGCCGTCACTCCTTTTTCGGCTTAAACGGATTGACGCGATATCGTTTTTTGACTTTAGCGGGGTCGGGCTTCAGATAGAAACTCACTTGTGTTTTGGGGTTTTCGCCGATTTTGACAAAGATCAGCAGGCCGAGTTCGGGCCGGGTTTTGTGCCACGCCAGTTGCGCAAAGATATTTTCAGGCAAACCATCCACCACGGTTTCATACGCTTCCGTCCATTCCTCCAGTGTCACGCGCCCAGAGGGGGAAACCAGAATCCGAAAGCCCGCGACTTCGGGCTGATCCGGTAACAAAGCCAGAACTTCAAATCTCGTCAACCGCATTACTTCCTGGTGTTGAGGCGCATTTGCTGCCGCAGCCTATTTGATCGTCAACAAGGCGGCCATGGTTTCGATGCCGTCCCACAAATTTTGCAACCGCATGTTTTCGTTGGCGCTGTGTTGGTTGTTGTCGTGGTTGGCAATGGGAATGCCGATGCACGGCGTTTTCAGATAATCGGTGAAAATGTAAAGCGGCACGCTGCCGCCCAGCGTCGGCATCTTGATGACTTTGCCATGCGCGCTTTCGACGGCGGCGATGACCGCTTGCGAAATCGGCAAATCCAGCGACGTTTTTGACGCGTTGTAACCGCCCTGTCGGGTGAGTTTGACGATTTTCGGATATTGCAACCGCGTGGCGTCGTCAGGTTCGGTTTCGACAACGTGATAGCCTTGCGCGCGGATGTGGGCGACAACGCGATCCACGGCGACGTGGTGATCAATGCCTTTGACCAGTCGAATGTCGAGCGACGCCGTCGCCGTCGAAGGCACAACATTGCGCGCGGTTGCGCCCACCGAAGAGCTGACAAAGCCGCGAATGTTTAGCGAAGGCAGATTGATGACTTCGCTCAGTTGTTTGCCGCCGCCTTCGCTCCAGCCCAATCCCAGTTCGCGTTTGAGCAACGAATCGTTGTCGGGCGCTTCGGCAAAGGCGCGCTTTTCGCTTTCGCTCAATGGCTGGATGCCGTCGTAATAATTTTTGATCAATACGCGGCCATCGTCGTCTTTCATCGAAGCCAGCAACTTGCTCAGCATCAGCGCCGGGTTGGGCGCCCAATTGCCATAATGGCCGCTGTGCAATTCGCGGCGCGGTCCATAGACGGTCAGCTCAAATCCGGTGACGCCGCGTGCGCCAAAATAAATTTGTTGCCGACGTGTTTGGTCTACCGGGCCGTCGCAAATCAACCAGGCGTCGGCTTGCAACAGGTCGCGGTATTTTTCGACGATCTGTTGCAAATGCGGCGAACCGGCTTCTTCTTCGCCTTCAAAAAAGAATTTGATGTTGGCGTTGAGTTTGATCTTGCTGGCTTGCAACGCGTCCAGCGCGGCACAAATGCTGACGATCGGTGCTTTGTCGTCGCCCGTTGAACGCGCATAGAGCCGCCATTCGGGATCGAATTTTTCACCTTTGCCGGGAAACGGAATCTCTTTGCCGCCCGCTTCGAGCGAAGCCGAACGCAAAATCGGTCTGAACGGGTCTCCGCCCGCCCACTTGGCTGGTTCTACTGGCTGGCCGTCGTAATGCACATAAAAAATCACGGTACGCGTTGCGCCCGGCGTGCTGAGTTCGCCAAACACGACCGGCGGCGCGGCGGGAATTTCGAGCAAGCGCGTTTTGACGCCGCGTCGTTCCAGCATCTGTTTGATCAACGCGGCGTTGCGTCCGATGTTGGCCGTGTCAGACGCAACATTGGGCAGCGAAAGCAGGTTGACGTATTCCGTCATGATTTCGTGTTCGTGCGTTTGGCGATAGGCGCGTGCCGCCGCAGCCGCAGGCGACGTCTGAGCAAACACTTGTGTTGCCAGCGACAGCAAACACGCGAACAGAACGATTCTGACTTTCAAGCCAGCCTCCTTGGAGAATGTGATCAGTGTGGTGATTGAAACCCTGACGTTGCGTCTTAGATCGTTTTTCAATTCGCTTGACGGATTGGCCACAGAGTCACGGAGTCTCAGAGAAAGACTTGGAAACCTCTGTGTCTCTGTGACTCGGTGGCAAAACCCGTACACAAAAATGAAATCAGACCTAACTTTGCGCGGCAATGATAATCTCGGCCATGCTTTGCCGAGCGCCGCTTTGTTCATCGGCAATGCCTTGCGCGCGGCAGAATTGCAGATTGACCAGCGCCAGCCGCAAATTCAATTCGTCGAGTGGCACCAGATGCGTTTCTTGCAAATCGTCGGTGGCGTCTGGCGCGGCAAAGTTCAAAGGACAAAAATCCACTTCCGCTTCGCCGTCGTCAAGTTGCAGCAACAGCGGCAACCCTTGTGTACGACAAATCAACGGACGCGTTTCGTAAACAGAGCAACGGTCATCCAGCAAAAACGGACAGACAGGCGATTCGCCCAGCGCTTCGCGTTGCAAGGTTTCGCGCGCTTGTGCCGTGAGGCGCGCGCGGATGCTTTCGGGCAACGCCTGCACCGCCGCACGCAACGCGGCGGCTTCAACGGCAAACACAGACAGGTGATGATGACAGCAACTGCTGCAACCCGCGCGGCAAACCAGATGCCTGGCGTAATGAGCCGAAAGCCGGCTCGTCAGTTGTTCGACTTGTGCGATTAGTTCGCGATATGTGTCAGTCACGCGTGCATTCTAACGCCGGGCGGTTTCCATCCGCCAAAGAGTTCTCTACAATCCGCGACGCAAATTTCCCGACAACAAGCAAAACACACGATGTCTTTTCCCGAAATCACACGATTGGAATTGCCCATTTTGCAGGAACTGAAAGCCACTGGCGGCAGCGATCAGCCACGTTATTTGTATGACCGGCTGGTGCGGTACTTTCCGCAAATGACGCCGACAGACGCCGCAGAACGCAATGCCGCTGGCCGTTCGTTGTGGCACGCGCGCGTGCAACGAGCGGGCAAACAACTGGAAACTTTGGGCGAGATTCGGCGGCAACAGAATCTGTGGAGGGTGACGCCGCGCGGATTACGCCGCGTCGAAGCCGAAGCTTTGCAACCCGAACCGGCGACCAAACGCACGCCCAAATCCGGCAAGACGCTTTCGCACAAGGAAGCGCAACAGATGCTGGTTGAAATCGGTCAGGTGTTGGGCCGTTATGCCGAAACGGAATTTGACCATTACGACGTTGTCTGGCGTGACAGCGCTTCCGCGCCGCGGTTGAGTCACGTGTTTGAAGTGCAAATTTCCGGCAGTGTGGACAGCGCGCTCACGCGTTTGAAGCAGGCGTATGAAACGCAGCGGTCAAAAATCTTTCTGGTGGTGGCGGATGAACGGGATAAACGATTTGCCGGGCGGCGACTGAGCGGTTCATTTCACGAAATCTGGGAGGCTGTGACTGTGATCGGCGCGGGAGAATTGCAACAATTGCACGATGCGTTGTTGGCGCGGAAAACGCTGTTGGCGGCGTTGCTGGCACGACGGTAACGCCGCCTTGCGTTACTGATAAGGGCTGGCAATGGCCAGCCCTTGGAACATTACTCGGCTTCCTCTTCGTAATCGTCTTCTTCGGCAGAGCCTTTGCCTCGGTTGGGACGTTTCAGGCCAAATTTGTCCAGCCGGTATTGCATCGTGCGAAAGGACAGCCCCAGCAATTTGGCGGCGCGCGTGATGTTCCAGCCGGTTTGTTCCATCGCCTGCACGATCAACGAACGTTCCAGGTCTTCAAACGAAATCCCTTCGGGCGGCAATTTGAACCCGCCAGAACCTTCGGCCTGAGCGGCAGAGCGAATTTCGACGGGCAAATCTTCGGCGGTGATTTCGTCGCCTTCGGCCAGCAGCAACGCGCGTTCGATGGCCGATTCCAGTTGCCGCACATTGCCGGGCCAACCGTATTCCAAAATCATCTTTTTGGCTTCGGCAGAAATGCGCATCGGACGCGCCGGGCTGCCGTGTTTGGCCAGGAAGTAATCCATCAGCACCTGTATGTCGTCGCGGCGCTGGCGCAACGGCGGCACATTGACCGGAATGACATTCAATCGGTAATACAAATCTTCGCGAAAGCGCCCGTCCTTGACCATCGCTTCGAGGTCGCGATTGGTGGCGGCGAGCACGCGCACATCCACTTTGATGGCTCTGGTGCCGCCCACGTGCGTGACTTCTTTTTCCTGCAAGGCGCGCAACAGCTTGGCTTGCATGCTCGGGCTGATTTCGCCGATTTCATCCAAAAACAGTGTGCCTTTGTCGGCGATTTCAAACAGCCCTTTCTTTTCGGCGTGTGCGCCGGTGAACGAGCCTTTTTCGTGGCCGAACAATTCCGACTCAAGCAGGTTTTCGTTGATGGCGGCGCAATTGACGGCTTGAAACCGTTCGTTGGCGCGCGGGCTGGCTTTGTGAATGGCGCGCGCGATGCGTTCTTTGCCGGTGCCCGATTCGCCGCGAATCAGCACGGTCGAACTCGACGGCGAAACCTTGACGATCATTTTCTTGACGCGTTCCATCGCGTCTGACACGCCGATGATCTCTTCGTCCACGGCGCGCATTTGCGAAACGGCTTTGGCCACAGTGGCGAGCAATTTGGCGCGGTCGAGCGGCTTTTCCAGATAATCGAATGCGCCGCCGCGCAGCGCTTCTTTGACTGAATCAATCGAACCGTGCGCCGTCATCAAAATGACCGGCGTGGCGCTATCGAGCTGGGTCAATTCGTTGAGCAGTTGGATGCCATCCATCCCGGCCATTTTCAGATCGGTCAGCACCAGGTCGAAATTTTCGTGTTTGAACGAGCGCAAGGCTTCCTGGCCGGAACTGGCCGTTTTGACGTCGTAAAGCGGCGCGCTCGATTCGTCGAACTCGCCGGACAGGATCATTTGCAAAATGTCGCGTTGATTCTTTTCGTCATCAACGACGAGGATTCTCCTGGCAGCCATTATTTTCTCCATTGCGTGTGGTGAATTGCGGTTTTGCGCGAGGAAGATAGGCGAGTCAAGCCCAAATCCGCAATCCCAAACGGCGTTTCGCCGTTATTGTGGCGCGCGTTGCAGCGTCACGGTAAAGGTCGTGCCCTGGCCGATTTCGCTGGCGACGGCAATTTGCCCACCGTGCTCTTCGATGATCTTTTTCGTCAGCGGCAAACCCAATCCGATGCCCGTATCCTTGGTCGAGTAATACGGTTCAAAAATCTGTTGCAGCGCATCTGTCGGAATGCCCACGCCGGTGTCGGTAAATTCCAGCACGATGTGGGTGGGATCGGGGCGCACGGTTACCGTCAGCGAGCCGCCATCAGGCATGGCTTGCACGGCGTTGATCATCAAATTGGAAAAACAGGTTTTCAGTTGTTCCGGGTCTGCTTGCAGCAAGGCAGAACCAGCGCCGGTGCTTTCGATCTGGATGTTGACCTGTTGTTGTTCGGCTTTGGCGCTGACCAGCGCGCGAACTTCGGCGACCAGCGCTTGTGCGTCAATCTCGCGCAGCTTCAACTTGGCGGGTCGGCCATAGCTCAAAAAGTCGCTGACCAATTGATTGAGCCGGGCGATTTCGTCTTTGATCGTGGTCAGAATGTGATCGTATTGCGCGCGTTGCGTTTCGGCTTTGGGCGGAAACGAGGCCTGCAAATGGTCAATCGAAAGGTTGATGAAATTCAGCGGATTGCGGATTTCGTGCGCAATGCCAGACGCCAGACGCCCTACTACTGCCGAACGTTCTGCGCGCTGCAACTGGTCTTCCAGTTCGCGATTGCGGCGCAATCCGACCAGCATTTCGTTAAACGTGGCTGACAAACGGCTGACTTCTTCGGGGCCGGCCACCGGCACGCGGAAATCCAGTTCGCCGGCGGTGACTTTGCGTGCGGCATTGCTCAGTTCGGTGACGGGTTGGGTTAACCGGCGTACAAAAATGGCGATGGCAAAAATCCAGAGCGGGCCAAGCAGGATGATCGTCAGCAACCGTCTGCGCGAAGCGTCATCCACGGTTCGTTTGAGCCGGTCGAGTGAAATTACGATGAAAATGTTGCGTTTGTCGCGGTTGGTTTCGATAGAAAAACTGAGCGTGCGGCTTTGCGCATTGCCGATTTCGTCCGTGTCCAATTTCAAATCGCCCAGTTGCACGACCGGGAAATTGCCGAGCACAGATTTGAATTGCTGGCCCAGGTCGTTCCGGTCGGTGCTGTCAAAAATGTTGCCGTTGCTTTCGACAACCAGAATATGGCGAATGATGCTTTCGTCGTTGACGGCCAGACTGTTGCTGTCTGACTGGTTGACGATGTTGTAAATGTACGTGCCTTCAGAAAACGAGCGGTAGACGATGTCGGTGGCCTGGGTGATGGCGTGAATGTATTCGTCTACTTGACGGGTGATGCGGCGTTCGGCGCGCACATTCACCAAATACAGCACCACCGTCGTCAAGATCAGGATCAAGACGATGAAGGCCACCATCTGGGCACGAAAACTGGACAGCGGTTTGAACAGTGCGGAAAGTTGCATTCGGTCTCAAAGCTTGGCCAGCAAGCGCCGGGCTTTGTCCTGCGCATTGCGACCGGCGCGGGGAAAAGCCGGATTGATCTGCCGGTTGAGTACCTCTTGAAATTGGCGGCGCGCGTCATCTTTGCGGCCCGCTTCTTGATAGGCCTGGCCCAGGGCCAGCCATAATTCCAGATTGTGCGGCGCGATGCGTTGCCCCTGTTCCAAACGTTCGATGGCGCGTTTGAGATTGCCGCCCAGCAGGCGCGGCAACTGGCGATCCATTTCGCCCAGGGCCAGATATGCGCCGCCGTCCTGGAAACGGTCATAGAGTTTCAAGACCGTTTCCATTTCGGCGCGAATCTTTTTGACCAGCGCCAGGGCTTTGAATGCGCCTTTTTCTTCGCTGATGCCGCCGTAATTGGCTGCCAGCCAGAAATGCCCTTCGACGGCGTTGGGTTGCGCGGCGATGGCGCGTTGTCCGACGTGCATGCCTTTTTCAAAGAAAGGCAGCTTGGCGTTGTTGCTGGCTCCGTCGCCGACGTAATAGTACGCGCGCGCGGCGCGCCACAACCATTGGTATTCGTTGCCGTTGCTGGCCAGCGCCTGTTCGATCACAGCCAGCGATTGTTTGTCGCGCGCGGCGTCTTCGCCAAACGAAAATAACCGGTCTGCTTCGGCAAATGGGTTGACGGGTGCGGTCGTGGCGGCACGCGTTTTGGTTTGTGCCAGGTCAGCCAGACGGTACGGGGAACGCGCGCAACCTGCACGATTGGTCATCTGAACTTCCGACGGCATCAGCATCTTGGTTTGCTGAGCACCGCCCCACGACGGGGAAATTAGAAACCCGACGACGACAATCGAAAAAATAGCTTTGTCCATCGCGCTAGAAGCTAGCAACGGCTCAACGAAAGCGCAAGCGACGCCGCTGGGGTCGGTGTGTGCGAACCCGGTCTCTTGCCAGTTGAAAGTCAAAAGCGGCTGCACCCGAAAAAGGCGTAGCCGCTTTGGATTTAGGATTTAAGAACGGTTTACCGCGCTCAGAAGTTGTAGCGCAGCGAAAATTGCAACGAACGATTGGTGCCCGTTCCGATGTCCACCGACAGTGGAAAACGACTGACGCCGAAAAACGGATTCGCTGCCAGCGAAGCCGCTCCGGCGCTGTTGTAAGTCACCGTGCCCAGAAAACCATCCGGCTGGCCGTATTGCGGGCGATTGAAAATGTTAAACCCGTCAATGCGGAAATCCAGTTTGTGGCGTTCGGTGATGGCAAAGGTTTTGTTGAGTGACATATCAAATTGCAACAACCCTGGGCCGCGACCGGCATTGCGTGGTGCATTGCCGTATACGTTGCGCGCGGGCAAACCAAACGCCGCCGCGTTAATAAATCCGGCGTTGCCGTTGCGGTTGCCCAGCACGGAAATGCCAGACAGCAAATCGGGCCGTTGAATGCTGTTGCTGTTTTGATCGGGCAGCAAACCGGCTGAACGGCTAATCGTCACATTGACCGTGCGACCGGTGCGAGCGTACGTCACGCCGCTCAATTGCCAGCCGCCCAAAAATCCGTTTTTGCCGAACGGCAATTCCCAAACGTAATTGGCCGTCAGGTTGTGGCGCACATCGAATTCGGTGTTGCCGCGTTCACCGCGCAGATTGAATACGTTTTGCGGCTGTTCGCTTTCACCGGAACCAGCGGCATCGCTGATGGCGTGCGACCACATGTATTCAACGCCCAGCGTCAAGCCGCGTGCGAGTTGTCGCCGCAGCGACGTTTGCAACGCATGGAACGTGCTGTTGCCGCGATTTTCCTTGGCGTCGCCCTGTGCAAACTCCAATGTTCCTTGCCGCGTGACGGGGCGAGTGCCGGTCGCCGGATTGATGACGTTGATGGACAAACGGCTGAACAGTTTATGCGACGCGCTGCCGACATAACGTGCTTCGCCGACCAGTTTCAGCGGCAGTTCCTGGGCCACGCCCAGCGTCCAGGTTTGCGTGTAAAAATCACGGCGGCTGCGATCCAGCGCGCGCGGCGAAAACGGAGCCAGACGGCCTCCGCTGGTAAACCGCGTGATCGGGAATGACAGCGTGGGTTCTTGTGCTCTGGTCAGCGTGAACCGGTCACGCGCGTTATCAATCGCCGCGTTCACATCGTCATTCTGGCCAGGGCCGAAAAAGACACCGAAGCCACCGCGGATCGTCGTGCGGTTGCCCAGTTTGCCTGGCGACCACGCGAATCCGATGCGCGGCGCAAAGTTGTTGTAATCCGGTTCGTACCACGGCGTGCCCGCCGGACAGAATCCGCCGCAAGCGATGTCAAACACGCGGCCACGGTCTTTCACTTCTTTGGCCACAGAGTAGTATTCGTAACGCACACCCAGATTCAGCGTCAGGTTCGGCGAGACGCGAAAATCATCCTGAAAAAACGGCATGTAATACCAACGACGTTCACCCAGAGTTCCTTGCTCGCCGTTCAAGTCAAAACTGTCAACGCGATTGGCCAGAAAATCCGCCGCGCTGCGGAAGCGGAATTCCAGCACTTCGCTTTCGCCGACGTTGACGTGAATGCGACGAATTTCTCCGCCGAATCGGAAGGTATGTCGGCCATTGACCCACGACGAATTGTTGATGAGCGAATACGACGTGCCTTTTTCTTCCTGCGTAACGGTCGGGCGCAGCCGCGTGAATCCGTCAATGCGCGGGCCGAAGGGCACCGCGCCGTTGCCGTCCACGCGATCCAGCGGCGAACGGTTGACGCCAACGCGCGTTTCGTTGACGAAGCTGCCGCTCAGAATCGCCTGGTACTGCAACAAATGGTTGGACGGTTTGAAATTGAAATTGCGCGTGTTCAACGAATCTTCGCGGTTGTAAAGCGTCGCTTCGGCCACATCAATGTTGGTACGGAAAAACAGCGAATGGTTTTGGTTGAAGCGATGATCAAAGCGGAAGTTGAAAGAATTTTCTTCCAGCCGATTTTTGGTTTGCAGTGTGATGGTGTCTACGTTGGCGTTGCTGGTGCGCGTTGTGCCCAGTGGATAAATATCCAGAATCGGTTTCAGGATGGAAGCATTCGCACTGGCCAGCACGCTTTGCCGAAACGCCGCGCTCGGCACGTCGTTGGTAAAGCTGACACCGCGACGCTGTTGCAACCCTTCGAAAGAGAGGAAAAAGAAACTGCGATCCCGAATGGCCGGGCCGCCAATGCGGAAGCCAAACTGGTTCAATTGAAATGGGTCTTCTTCGGCGTCGCTGTCATTCCACAACCGCGCATCGAGTTTGTTGTTGCGAATGAAATGAAAGACGCTGCCGCGCAATTCGTTCGTCCCGGAACGCGAAACCAGATTGACTTGCGCTCCCGCGCCGTTGCCTTGATCGGCGGAGTAGGTCGCGGTGTTGATGCGAAATTCGGCGATGGCTTCGGTGCTGACGACCAGGCGCAGGTTTTCTTCCTGACGCGGGTCTTTGACGCCGGTTTGATCCAGACCGTCCAGCGTGAAGTTATTTTCGTCGCGCCCGCGCCCATTAAAGCGCGTGTTGTTTTGGTTTCCCGAACCGACGTTGATTGCTCCGGGCGCCAGCGCCAGCAAGCTTGCCCAATGACGACCGTTGAGCGGCAGGTTTTGCACTTGCTCGTTTTTGATGACCGCGCCAACTGTCGGCGAGGCGCTGTCTATCGGTGCGAAATCGGTGTCAATCACGTTGACGATGCTGTCTACTGCGCCGACCTGCAACGAAATATCAATCGTGCGCGTATCACCGGGGCCGAGCACGACACTGTCAACGCCCGCGCTGGCAAATCCCTGTTGCGAAACTTTCAGTTTGTATTCGCCAACCGGAATCGCCGCCAGGGTGAAAAAACCATTGCTGTTGGTGACGACTTCGCGCGTCAACCCTGTTCGGTCTGAAGTGATTGAAACTTTTGCGCCAGAAACCACTGCGCCATTGGCGTCGCGAACCGTGCCGTTGACTGTTGCGCGATCCACCTGCGCCTCGACCGCGACGAAACCGCTGATCAAACACAGCGCGACGACGAACAAAATGCGGGCATAGTTTTTCCCGCTCCGGGGAAACCAGATACTCATAAATTTTTCTCCTGCTGATAACTCTGGATGTGCGTGTGAAATCAGTAGGTAACTGTAGCTGGCAGGAGTTAACAGAGCATTAAGCCAAGGTTAAAACACCGTTAAGCATTGCCGAGCGCGGGCTGTCTCAGCCCTCCAGCCGAGCTCAGGTTTGCCAAATCGCGCGGCGGTATGAACAATAGCGGTTTCTTTTGCACGAGAGGAACCTCGCATGAACAAGTTCTACGTCACTACGCCGATCTATTACGTCAATTCCTATCCGCATTTGGGACACGTTTACACGACGATCATTGCCGACACGGTGGCGCGTTATAAACGCCAGCGCGGCTATGAAGTCTTTTTCCTGACCGGTACGGATGAACACGGCATCAACATCGAACGCGCCGCCGAAAAGGCGGGGTTGCCCGTCAAACAGCACGTGGACCGGATTGTCGCATCGTTCCAAACGGCGTTTGCGCCGTTCCAATTCACCAACCAGCACTGGGTGCGCACGACCGACGAATATCACAAAGAAGGCGTGCGCAAATTGTGGCGCACGGCGCAGGAAAACGGTTTCATTTACAAAGGCAAATACGAAGGTTGGTATTGCGGCAACTGCAACGAGTTCTATCAGGAAGCCGAAGCGCAAAAAGGCGCTGATGAGGTTTTGCTTTGCCCGACGCACGAACGCCCGCTCGAATTGCTTTCCGAAGAAAGCTATTTTTTCAAACTCTCGGCGTTTCAAGACAAGCTGATCGAACATTACGAACAGAATCCGCAGTTCATTCGCCCGGAAACGCGCCGCAACGAGGTGCTCAGTTTTGTGCGCGGCGGGTTGAATGATCTGTCGGTCAGCCGTGTGTCGGTGAAATGGGGAATTCCGGTGCCGGACGACCCGGAACATACGATGTATGTCTGGTTTGACGCCTTGTCGAATTACATCACGGCCATTGGTTATGGCAACGAACAGTTCGGCGGCGAAACGCATTTCAAAAAATTCTGGCCCGCCGATTTGCAACTGGTCGGCAAAGACATTTTGCGCTTTCACACCGTGTACTGGCCGGCGTTTCTGATGGCGGCGGGCGTTGAATTGCCCCAAACCGTCTATTCCCACGGTATGTGGTTGTCGGGCGGACGCAAGATGTCCAAAACGCTGGGCAACGTGATTGACCTGGCGGTGCTGCACAAATATTTCACGCCCGAAGTCGTGCGCTATTTCGTGTTGCGCGAAATGGTTTTTGGGCAGGACGGCGATTTCACTTATGAGGCATTGCTGGATCGCGTCAACGCCGATCTGGCCAGCGGCGTCGGCAATCTGGCGGCGCGCACGCTGACGATGGTGCGCAATTTTTGCGACGGCGTGATTCCTGCGCCGGGCAATGCCAGCGCGGAATTGAGCGCCAGCGCGCAGGACGTTCGCGACGCCGTTACCCAAGCCGTCAGCGCGTTTGATCGTGAATTCGACGAATACAATTTCAGCCGCGCACTCGAAGCCGTTTCGAACGCGCGCTTTCGCGTAGACAAATTCATCTCTGACGCCAAACCCTGGGATTTGGCCAAAGACCCCGCGCAACGCGGCGCTTTGGAATTGGTATTACACACGGCGGCAGAATCGCTGCGGTTTTTTGCTGCGTTGTTGGCTCCGGTGTTGCCCAACGCAACACAAACCATCTGGCAACAATTGGGCGAAGCCGGTTCTGTGGCAGAGGTGAGACCTGACAGTTTGCTCTGGGGCGATGGCCAGCAAAAACAGATTGGCGAGATCACCCCGCTCTTTCCCCGTTTGGATAAAAAGAAGGTTATGGACGACATCAAACAAGACGAAGCAGCGAGCCAGGCGGCGCGCGCACAAGAAACACAAACCGAAGTTCCGGCAGCGGCAGCTCCGGCAGCGGCAGCTCCGGCAGAACCGGTTCCCGGCATTGCCTATATCGGCATTGACGATTTCCTGAAAGTCGAATTGCGCGTCGGCGAAATCAAAACTGCCGAACGCGTGCCGAAAGCAGACAAGTTGTTGCGCTTTACGATTGATTTGGGCGAAGCCGAACCGCGCCAGATTCTCGCGGGCATCGCGCAATATTACGATCCGGAAAAATTGCCGGGGCGCAAAGTGATTGTGGTGGCCAATCTAGCCCCGCGCAAACTGCGCGGATTTGAATCGCAAGGCATGATTTTGGCGGCTTCGATTGGCGAAGAAGGTCGTCCTATTCTGGCCGGATTTCTGGAAGACGTGCCGAACGGAGCGAAGCTGAAGTAATGACCATTTCGCAACCTGTGCATGCGCTGGGCCGTTTGCAAGCGGTCATCTGGGATTTGGACGGGACGTTGATTGATTCAGCCGCCTATCACTGGCAAGCCTGGCAGGCGGTGATGGCGGCAGAAAATTTCGTCATTTCGTATGAGGATTACGTCGCCGATTTTGGCAAACGCAATGACGAAATTTTGCGTGGGCGTTTGCGCCCGGATTTGCCCGAAGCGGAAATCGCGCGCCTGTCGCTGATGAAAGAAGAACATTACCGGGCGTTGGTGCGTCGCCAGGGATTGGAATTGTTGCCGGGGGCCGAAGTCTGGTTGCGACAATTGCAGGCGGCGGGCTGGCAACAGGCGCTCGGCACGTCAGCGCCGCGCGGCAACATTGACGCTGTTTTTGCGGCTTTGGACATCGCGCCGTTTTTTGACGCGGTGATGTCTTCGGAAGAGGTCAAAGCGGGAAAACCCGCGCCGGATGTTTTTCTCGCGGCGGCAGCCAAAATGAAGGTCGCGCCCGAAGCCTGCTTGGTGGTCGAAGATGCTCCGGCAGGTGTTGAGGCTGCGCGGCGCGCGGGCATGAAATCGCTCGGCGTGCTGACCACGCACAACGCATTACAGGCCGATTGGGTGTTTGCCAATCTCGCCGAAGTGCCGCCGGATTTTTTTGGGCGGCACTGACGCGTTAACGCAACGGCAAGTACAACCGATGCAGCCAGCGCGGCGGCACGCCCAGCCAGTACAGCAGTTGCAGCATTGACCACAAGGCGAACGTGCGCACGAATTTTCCTTCAAAGCGCCGCGCGGAAGTCGTCGCGCATGCCGCCAAATGCACAAACTGCCCCGTGCGTTTCAAGCGCCGGTATAAATCGCAATCTTCAAACAAGGGAAACTCGCGATAACCGCCCAGCGCTGCAAACGTCGAACGCCGCACAAACATGGCAGAATCGCCGTAACACATCCCGCCCCAACGCAAGCACGGATACAGTCGTGTCAAAAACTGCGCCGCTTGCGAATTGCCGTCAAACTGCAAGCTGAAATTGCCGCCGCTTACGTGTGAGTCTTGTAAGGCGGCGACGATCTGCTGCCAGGCAGATGCGGGCAACCGCGTGTCTGCGTGCAGAAAGAGCAACACGTCGCCGCGCGCCAACTTGGCGGCGGCGTTCATTTGCGGGCCGCGTCCGCGCGGCGCGGCAATGACGCGCAAACTCGCTGCTTCAGCCAGCCTGACTGTCTCGTCTGTGCTGCCGCCATCGGCGACCAGAATTTCAAACTCGCCGGGCAACGCGGCCAAATGCGTCGCCAGTTGGGCAATTGTCGAAGCTTCATTCAGCGTGGGAACAATAAGAGAAATCAGCACGGCAGTTTGGCAAGGTAGTTTGTGTTACGGTGCGGACAGCCACCGTGACTATAATTGCGTCGCCCCAACAGAATTGGTGACAGAAAGGGCACGCATGAAAATCAGTAAGCTTGTTTTTGCCGGTTTGGTTTTATTTCTGAGCGCGCGGGGCGTTTGGGCGCAAGAGATCAACTATGCCGAATATGATCGGCTGACGCGCAAATACGTAGATGGGCGCGGTCTGGTCAATTACGTCGGTCTGAAAAGCGAATTGGGGGCGCTGAAAGGGTTCGTTGATCAACTTGCCGCCGTCAGTCCGCACAGTCAGCCACAGCTTTTCAAAGACGGCGGCGAACAGTTGCGGTACTGGATGACAGCGTATAACGCCTGGGTGTTGTATATCGCCGCGTCAGAGTATCCGGCCAAAAACGCGCTCTGGAACTTCCTGGGATTGTTTCGCAATCGCACGATCAAACTGGGCGGCAAACAAATGGGCCTGGAAGATTTGGAACACGGCATCATTCGCAAAGGTTACCGCGAACCGCGCATTCACTTTTACATCAATTGCGCTGCCGCCAGTTGTCCGCCGCTGTGGCAGGGGGCGATTCCTGCAGGCAAAACCTGGGACGTGCTCGAAGCGTCAGCCAAACGCTTCATCAATGATCCGCGCCACGTGAAATACGACCCGGCCACGAAAAAGCTGCAACTGTCAAAAATCTTCGATTGGTTCAAGGACGACTTTCTCATCTATCTCAAGGACAAAAAAGGCGTGACGCAACCGCACATTGCGCAATACATCTTGCTGTACCTGGATGGCCCTGCCAAAGACGCGCTGGCCAAAACTCCGCTTAACGAAGTGAACGTCGGTTATTTCAGCTACAACAAAAATTTGAATGAGCAATGAGCGGCAACGAGTCTGTCACCGTCCGGTTTCGCTTATGGCTTGCCAGAAGCTGCAACTGAATCGCCGTTCGCCATCAAACCAGGTGCGCGCCACTGCAAAGCCTGTTTCCTCAGCCAGCGTGGCCAATTGCGCCAAATCGTATTTGTGCGAGTTTTCGGTGTGGATGGTTTCGCCCGCCTGAAATTCCACGGTCAAATTCAGCGCGCGCAAGGTCACGGTTTGCGCCCGCTGGCTGACCAGATGGATTTCGATACGGCTCAAGGCGTCGTTAAAAAAGGCGCGGTGCGTAAACTGTGACAAATCAAAGTCAGCAGCTAATTCGCGGTTGATGCGCACCAACAAATTTCGATTGAATGCCGCCGTCACGCCGAGCGCATCGTCATACGCCGGTTCCAGTAGGGCGGCGCTCTTTTTCAAATCTGCGCCGAGCAGCAATCCGTCGCCCGGTTGAATGGCCCGGCGAATTTGCCGCAACAGATCACGCGCTTCCGCTGGCGTGTAATTGCCGATGTTAGAGCCGAGAAACAACACCAAAATGCGTTCGCCAGCGCGCCGCGTCAGCGCGCCCAACCCGCGCGTGTAATCTGCGGCGAGCGGTGTGATTTGCAATTGCGGATAATCGCCCAGCAACTTGGCGGCGCTTTGCGCCAGGATGGTTTCTGAAATGTCTATCGGTTGGTAATGCAATGAGCCCTGGCGCGCCAACGCCGCCGCCAGCAACAGCCGCGTTTTGCGCGAACTGCCGCTGCCCAGTTCCACCAGCGTGATTGGTTCAGGCAATTGCGCCACAATCTCGGCGGCAGAGGTCTCAAAAATCTCGGTTTCGGCGCGTGTCAGATAGTATTCGGGTAACAGGCAAATCGCTTCGAACAATTGCGAGCCCAACGCATCGTAAAAGTATTTGGGCAAAAGCGTTTTGGGGTGCGCGGTCAGCCCTGCGCGCACGTCGTCCGCAAATGAATTGGTCGTCAAGGCGTCGGCAACAAGCGGCTGCGTGCGCGTCGGCAAAACGGAACTGGCCAAGTTTGACATCATGACTGCCTCTTTCGAATAAGCGCCGATCAGCATGGGCATGACCTCCATAAAGTATTTTGACGTTGGTCATATCCGCATCACCAGCGAGAAAATTCCGTCTGGCTAGGTTCTACGCCAGGCCAGCCAACGCTGAAACAATTTGCGCACCGTCGGCGTCAACCGCTGGCGGTTATAAGCATCGCCGAGTTTGCGCAGCACTTCGGCCTGCGTCGGATACGGATGAATCGTGGCCGACAGTGCGGCGAGTTTCAGTCCTTGCGTGATGGCCAGCGTTAATTCGCTGATCATCTCGCCGGCATGCCGTGCAACGATTGTGCCGCCCAGAATGCGCCCCGTACGACGGTCATAGTGCACACGGGCAAATCCTTCCTCTTCGCCATCTAAAATGGCGCGGTCCACGTCGGCAAAGTGTTCTGTCAGTGTCGCTACGTCATATTCGGCGGCGCGCGCACTTTCTTCGTAAAAACCGACGTGGGCGACTTCCGGATCGGTATACGTCACCCAAGGCATGACCAGATTGCCGACTTTTTCCCGTCCGAAAAACAGCGCATTGCGCAAAACCATACGCGCCATTGCATCAGCCGCGTGCGTGAATTTGTATTGCGAACAGACATCTCCGGCGGCATACACGCGCGCGTTGGTAGTACGCAAAAAGTCGTCCACCAAAACTCCGTCACGGGTATAGCTGATGCCAGCGGCGTCCAAGCCCAGGTCTTCGATGTTGGGAACGCGGCCCGCTGCGACGAGAATGACATCCGCCAGCAATTCTTTTTCCTGCCCGTTGTGTTCATAGGCGATGACTTGATCAGCGTTGCGTTGCGTGACCCGTTGCAATCTGACCTGGGTCAATACGGAAATTTTTTCGCGCTGGAATTGCCACGCGATGAGGGCTGCGGCTTCGTCGTCTTCGCGCGGCAACAACCGCGCGCCGTCGGTCAACACTGTCACCTGACTGCCAAACCGCGCAAACGCTTGCGCCAATTCACAGCCGATGGGGCCGCCGCCGATTACCGCCAGACGGCGCGGCAATTCGGTCAGGGTAAAGATGGTTTCGTTATTGAAGGCATTGGCTTCGTGTAAACCGGGCAGGGAGAGTTCTGCCGGGCGTCCGCCAGTGGCAATGACGGCCCGGTCAAAAGTCAGCCGTTGACCCGCGACTTCGATTTCTGACGGACTGACAAATTTCGCTTCGCCCAGAAAGACATCCACGCCAAATTCTTCGCGAAAGCGTTTGACCGAATCGTTAGGGCTGATGTGCGCGCGCAACCGGCGCATTCGTTCCATGGCGACGGCAAAGTCAATTGGCAGGTTGTCAGGCAATTGAACGCCGAAGCTCGCCGACCGGCGCGCATCATAGACAGCGCGCGCGGCGCGGATGACGGCTTTTGAGGGGACACAGCCGACGTTCAAACAATCACCGCCCAGCAACCCGCGTTCGATCAGCGCCGCCTTGCCGCCCAAACTGCCTGTGCCTCCGGCGCTGACCAATCCGGCTGCGCCTGCGCCGATTGCCACCAGATTGTATTTGCCCTGCGGTGTGGGGTTGACGTGCGTTGGCGGATGGCAATTGGTCAGCAATTGCTGATCGTGCGGATCAGCGAGCAACAACATGCGCGCAACAGCGTCAGGGGATGGTTTGCCAGCAGCGGGTGTCATTGTTCCTCCGGCGCATTTGATTGAAGCTCTGCTTCGGCCATGGCTTTGCGTGCAATGCGCGTAATCAATACGACGATGGCGATCGTGGCCAGTAATCCGCCGTAACGTAATGCTTGTTGCCAACCGCTCAATGCGCTGCCGCCCAGCGCATCGCGTGCCGCAGTTCCCAGGTACACATACATAAAGGTGCCAGGAAGCATGCCCAACAGATTGGCCAGCACATATGCGCCGGTGCGCACGGTCGTCAGCCCCAAAAAGTAATTGAGCAGGGTAAAGGGAAAGATCGGACTCAGGCGAGACAGCAGCACCATTTTGAATCCGTTGCGGCCAATGGCGCGATCCAGCGCGGCAAATTTGGGATTGCCCGCCGCCCAAACGCCGACGCGTTGTCGCAATAACGTGCGCGCCAGCAAGAACGAACATAACGCCGCCAGATTTGCGCCGATGAGCACCGTGGCAGCGCCTTTCCACAATCCGTAAATCGTGCCCGCGCCCAGCGTCAGCACGCTGCCGGGAATCAGCAAGACCGTCAGCACCACATACAACAAGATGAAAACCAGATGGCCCGGCCAGCCCAGCGCTTCGATCTGGTGCAACCACGATTGCAGCGGCAACTGGCGCGACAAAAAAACTGCAGCGGCAATAATTGCCAGCGCAAGCAAGCCGAGCAGCATGCGTTTGCGATTCAGGATGTTGGGCACGATGTCTCCTTTGTCAGCGACGAACGGCACTCTTTACGGCAAATCGGAATTGCCGTCTGTAACGGGTCTCACAGTGAGGGATTAAGACCGCGTAAAGAACAAAGCCTCGCGTGGATTGCGACACGCGAGGCTGGGTGAGGTGATTGAGTGGCGATTAGGGCAGTAACAAAACTTTGCCGGTGGTTTTGCGGCCTTCGAGCTGGCGATGTGCTTCGGCGGCTTCAGCCAGCGGAAAGCTCTGTTCGATGCGCAAATTCAATTCACCGGCTTTGATCCAGGCAAACAGTTCGCCCGCGCGCCAGGCCAGCTCTGCGCGTGTCGCGGCGTAATGCGCCAGGCTCGGCCGTGTCATAAACAGCGAACCTTTTTGCGCGAGCAACGCCGGATCGAAAGCGGCCACCGGGCCGCTCGATTGGCCAAACAGTGCCAGCATCCCGCGCGGAGCCAGGCAGTTCAGACTTTTCAAAAACGTATCCCTGCCGACCGAATCATAGGCGACTTGCACGCCGCGTCCGTCAGTCAACCGGCGTGTTTCGGCTTCAAAGTCCTGTTCGGTATAGAGAATGACTTCGTCTGCGCCAGCCTGACGCGCCAGCTCGGCTTTGGCGGCAGTCGAAACTGTGCCGATCGCGCGTGCGCCGATGCGTTTGACCAGTTGCGTTAGCAGCAAACCGACGCCGCCCGCAGCGGCGTGAATCAGCGCTGTTTCACCGGCTTTGAGCGCATAGGTTGAAGTCACCAGATAATGCGCCGTCATGCCTTGCAACATCACGGCTGCCGCCTGACTGGCGCTGACGCCGTCGGGCACTTTGACCAGCTTCCACGCGGGCACGGCGGCAAATTCGGCATAGGCGCCAGGCGTCATTGCATAAGCAACGCGGTCACCCACGGCGACTTCGGTGACGTCAGGCGCAACGGCTGACACCACGCCTGCTGCTTCCATTCCGGGAATAAACGGGCGCGGCAACGGATACAGTCCCGTGCGGTGATACACGTCAATGTAATTCAAGCCGACAGCTTCCAGCTTGACGACGGCTTCGCCAGCCTTGGGCACAGGCGTTTCGGTTTCACGGTAAACGAGCGCTTCAGGCCCGCCACAGGTTTCGACGACGATTGCTTTCATAGGTCTTTCTTTCGCGGAGACGAGAATTGAAGATGGAAATTGTTTGCGAGCGGGAATTGTAGCGGGCGCGTTACGGGTTGGCTATAGCAGAAAGCCTGTGACTGAGACTGCGCGGTGTGGCTTGGGTTACTGGCGGGAATTGTGCGGAGTTCCAGCTGAAACCCCGCACAGGCGGCGGGCTATTTTGCCTCGGCGGTTTTTTTGCGCACGTACAATCCGTCGAAGGCGACCGTCCAGGTTTTTCCGTTGTCGGTCGAAGATTCCCACAGTTGGCGCACGCGTCCGCCTTCCATGGGAAAGAAACTGATTCTGTTAATGATCTTGCTGCCGTTCGGGCCGGGCTTTTCACCTTCGAGCCGCATTGCGCCGTCTTTGAAGGAGCCATACAGTTCAAGCACATTGCCGCCGTTGTCTACCCAGGTTTGTTGCCATTGACCTCTGGCAGCGTTGTAGATGTTAAAGCTTTTGCCTGTGCCGCCGCGCGCGCCCGTCCAATTTTCCAGCAGGACGCATTTTCCCAGAATTAACTGCACGTCGTTGGTGCCTGCCTGTTGGGTGGTGCCGTTGACCAGCACGTCCCATTCGCCAACCCAGAAATCAAATTGGCGGTATTCAGGGCTGCTGCTGCACGGCGGGCCTTTAGGCGCAGGCGTGGCCGCTGTGTTGGATTGTTGTGTTTGGGCTGTGACGGGCAGCCACAGGCACACGCTGAACGTAAACAACAAAATTGCTTTGTATCGCCAGGACGGACGCCGCGTTTGCATAGTGATGTTCCTCCAAAGGTTTGTCAGAGCCAAAATCGTAACAGCCGTCATCAGAACACGCGACGCTTAAACATTTCGATGAATCTTGGCGTCCTGACTTTGTCATGTACCAATGTCGCGTGTTCTGATTCAGTCAGGCTATGGAATTGTGAGGCTCGCGAGCCGGAAGAGTCTTCAACACGTTGTAAAAATAAAGTAAAACGTTTTGGTGATAGAGCCTGCCAGCCGCTATGATCCCGTCAGGACTCCACACCTTATTCTCTTATCACGAAACTTAATTTCACCCTGGCTCTAGCCGGAGGAGGTTGTCAGAGGACTCGGTATGACACAAAAAATGACTCCCAAACGTTGGATTACGTTGCTGCTGTGTGCCGTACTGGCTTGGTCGAGCTACGCGCTCACGGCGCAGCTTCAGGCGAACGCGCAACAAGCGCCTGAGAAGAAGCCCGAAGAGAAACCCGACCCCAAAAAAGAAGAGTTGATTCTGAAGCCGGAAGGCAAAATTTCATTCACCACGGACGAAGGCACGTGGATGTCGCTGGATGTGTCACCGGATGGAAAAACCATTCTCTTTGACCTGGCTGGCGACATTTATACGCTGCCCGTCGGCGGTGGCGAAGCCAAGCGCATCGTTGGCGGCGACCTGGGATTTGAATCGCAACCAAAGTTTTCACCGGACGGCAAACAGATCGCCTTTATCAGCGACCGCAGCGGTGCGGAACAACTTTGGGTTTGTCAGGCTGACGGCAGCGATCCCAAACCGATTACCAAAGGGCGCTCAGGCGGCATGTTGATGTGGGTTTCGCCGTCGTGGACGCCAGATGGCAATTACATCCTGGCTTCGAAATCAGAACGCGGCATCGGCACTTTTCACGTTTATATGTTTCACAAAGACGGCGGGACAGGCGTCAGCGTGGGACCACCGCCGCCACCGCCACCTGCTCCGGGGCAACAAGGACCGCCCGCCGGGCCGCAACTGAACAAAATGGGCGCGGTGGCGTCGCCCGATGGCCGGTACATTTATTGGGCGCAACGCACAGGCGCGTTCAATTACAACGCGCGTTTTCCGATCTGGCAGATCATCCGTTTTGACCGTGACACCAGCGAAACTTCGACCATCACCAATGCCCAGGGCAGCGCGATGCGTCCGCTGCTGTCGCCCGACGGCAAGCATTTGGTCTATGCCACGCGTTGGGAAACCAAAACCGCTTTGCGCGTGCGCGATCTGGAAACGCACGAAGAGCGTTGGCTGATCAACAACGTCACGCGCGACGATCAGGAATCGCGCGCCACACGCGACACCTTTCCGGGCTATGCCTTTATGCCCGACGGCAAATCGCTGCTCGTGCCGATTGACGGCAAAATCAAACGCGTGGATTTTGCTACCGGACAGGCGACGACCATTCCTTTCACCGCCAAAGTCGAGGTGGATTATGCCGCGCGCTTGCGTTTCGATTATCGCGTAGATGACAGCGCCACGGTCAAAGCGCGGTTGATTCGCTATCCGGCGTTGTCGCCTGATGGGCGGCGCGTGGTGTTTTCAGCATTTAACAAACTTTATGTGCAGGATTTACCCAGCGGACAACCGCGCCGGTTGACCAATCTGGCAGCGGGCGAATTCATGCCCAGTTGGTCGCCTGATGGGCGCTATGTGGCCTTTGTCACCTGGACGCGCGAAGGCGGTCACATTTATCGCATTGCCGCTGACGGTGGCCAGGCAGAGCAATTGACGCGGCGTGCGGCGTATTACAGCTATCCGGTGTATGCGCCGGACAATAGCAAAATCGTCTTCAGCGCGGGCGCAGTAGAAGATCAACTGTTTGCCGATTTGCGCGGCGAACACGAATTTTTGTCAGAAACCGAAGCGATTTTGCACGGGCATCCCGAAGGCGAAGTCACAGGTGTCGGCGGCGGATTGTCGTTGGATTTGCGTTACATCCCGGCTGCGGGCGGTGATTCGGTGTTGATCGGATCGGCGCAGGGCGGACGGTTTCCGCATTTTGCCAGCGATCCTAACCGTGTGTATTTGACCAGCAATCAGGGGCTGACGTCTGTCCGTTTGGATGGACAGGATCGCCGCACGCATTTGCGTGTGACGGGCAGTGGTGCGCCGCCCAATCAGGTGAGCGCCAGCGTGATCAAGATTTCTCCTGATGGCACACAGGCGTTTTGCGATGTGCAAAGCAAACACTATCTGGTCACCATTCCCAAAGCGGGTAAAGAGATCGTCAATGTCAGCGTTGTCGGGCCAGTGGCGACCGTGCCGGTCAAAAAACTGTCAGCCGAGGGCGGAGACTTTATCGCCTGGTCTGCTGATGGAAAAACGCTGACCTGGTCGTGGGGCGCAAAGTTTTATCGGCAAGCACTGAGCAGCGACAAATCAGAAAGCGTTGACATCACGGTTTCGCAACCGCGCGTGAAACCTTCGGGCACGGTCGTGCTCAGCGGTGCGCGGGTCGTCACGATGAAAGGCGACGAAGTCATCGAACGCGGCGACATCGTCATCACTGACAACCGCATTACCGCCATCGGAGCCAAAGGTCGCGTCGCCATTCCGGCAGGAGCGCGCACCATTGATGTCACCGGCAAAACGATCATTCCCGGTTTGGTGGATGTCCACGCGCACATGTGGCCGCCGCGTGACGTGCATCAAACCCAGGTCTGGCAATATCTGGCGAATCTGGCGTATGGCGTAACGACAACGCGTGATCCGCAAAGCGCCACGACAGACATTTACGCATATGCCGATCTGGTCGAAACCGGCGAGATCGTCGGCCCGCGTATCTTTACCACTGGTCCGGGCGTTTTTGATCGCTCCGGATTGGATGACAAAGATGCGGCGCGCAATTTCATCAAGCGTTACCGCGAGGCATATCAAACCGATACGCTCAAAGAATATGTGACCGGTGATCGCATCGTGCGGCAATGGGTGGCGTTGGCGTGTAAAGAGTTCAAGATCACACCGACCACCGAAGGCGCGCTCGATATGAAACTGGACCTGACGCAGATGCTCGACGGGTTTTCGGGCAACGAACACTCATTGCCGATCCAGCCGCTGTACAAAGACATGGCGGAATTTGTGGCGCAAACCAAAACGTATTACACACCGACGACGTTGGTGGCGTATGGCGCGCCGTGGACAGAGAATTATTTCTTTGAAACGACTGATGTCGCCAAAAACAAAAAGCTGGCGCGGTTTGTGCCCGGTGAATTGTTGATGACGATGTTGCGTCGCCGTCCACAATGGTTTTTGCCTGAAGAGTATGGCCATCAAGGCATCGCGGCAGGCGCCGCCAAAATTGTGCGCGCAGGCGGTCGCGTCTGTCTGGGCGGACACGGGCAGATGCAGGGCATCGGCTGTCATTGGGAATTGTGGTCGTTGCAATCAGGTGGATTGACGCCGCATGAAGCGTTGCGCTGCGCGACGATCTTTGGCGCGGAAGCCATCGGTTTGCAGCAAGATGTTGGTTCGCTCGAAATCGGCAAGCTGGCCGATTTGGTGGTGCTCGACCAAAATCCGCTCACCGATATTCACAATACCAACACCATTCGGTACGTGATGAAAAACGGCGAGCTATATGAAGGCGAGTCGCTGGATCAAATCTGGCCTGCGCAGAAAAAATTGCCGCCGCAATATTGGTGGGGCCGCGAACCGAAATAGGCCAACTGCTAGTTCTGCATGACAAAAACGCCGTCGCTTGCGCATTTCGCACAAGCGACGGCGTTTCGTTTTCTCTTCCGCCTTTCATTAAATTCATTTTCAACCTGTAACGAAAACGGTAAAATCCCCGCCGTTTTTAGCGGTCACACGCGGTCGCCAAACAGGTCAACTGGTTGCCCAAATCCAACAAAACGGCGACAGCGTCAAATTCACGTCCTCAACAACAGCGGCAAAATTTTTAGTGCTGTCACCCGGCATCGCACGGTTGTCGTGTGCGGCGGCACTGACATTTCAATACATCTTTAACTCCAGGAGTTTTGACGTATGACCCCCAAAGTGCCCCTGCGACGCGCGACCGGACAGCTTGCGCCGGTATCGTCGCTCAATGAGTTATTGGTTTTTCCTACCCCCGAACAGACTGCTGAGCCTCGTTCGCTGTGGCTGAGTTTTCTGGGCGACATGAGTTTGTTGCTCCCTGCGTTTGGCGCATTGCTCGGCGTTTTGTTGCTGCGCGGGCAAGCGCCTTTTTTTGGGGCGACGCTGGGAACGATTTGTCCGATTATTTTGGCCTTGCGCGTACACACGGCTTATGCGGCTTATCGTGAACGAAAGCAGGTGGCGGCTTTGGTGGATTGGTATCAGCAATATCGTGGCCAACAGGCTGAGCGTCAGCGCCAGGAAAGCGCTACCTCTGTGATGTACATTCCAGTGCCGCCTGTGCGCCGCTAAAGACAAAAAGGAACGGGAGCCTGTGGCCATAGGCTCCCGTTCCTTTTTCGGTTTATTGCCAGTCGTTATTTTTTCTTGGCTTCTTCAATGCGCGCACTCAGCGATTCGACGAAATCTTCGCGCGGATTGAACCCGGCTTGCCGAAAGGCAATTTGCCCGTTGCGATCCAGGATGATCGTGGTCGGGATCGAAGCGACGGCAAAAAGATCGTCCAGGTGTTCGGCATAGGCGACCGGCAAATTGAATTTGTGTTGCTTCAGAAAAGGCGACACCAGTTCGCGGTCTTCGTCCGTGGTGACCGCCAAAAAAACGACGTCCTTGTCGTCTTTGTATTTGGCCATGGTCTTTTCAAACAGCGGCATCTCAGTCAAACACGGGCCGCACCAGGTCGCCCAGAAATTCAGCACAACGACTTTGCCTTTCTGTTCGCTCATCTTCAGGCGCGAACCGTCCAGTTTGGTCAACGTGAACTGCATTGCATCCGCCAGCCCTTCGTTGATGTTGGGCGCTTCCAGTTTGGCTAGGTGTTCGTTGCGTTCTTTGACAAAATTGTCATAGGTCTTGAGCAGCAGATCTCCTAGCCCTGTTTCTGAGCCTTTTTTGGCCGCATACAACTGGCCGAGTTTGCGCCGCACGGCAGCCTTGTCAATCGTTTCATCGGTGACCAGGGAAATGACAAATCCTTGCGCGTAATTTTCGATGGCTAGATCGTTGTCTTTGCGCTTTTCGGCGACTTCGGCCAGCGAAACCGCCGCACCGGCCAACCGGGCCGCCTTGAAGCTTTTCTGCAAATCGGCTTGCGCTTTATCCAAATTGCCCAGATCGGCGTGCACGCGTCCGCGCAGCAGGTAAACCGAAGCCAGGCCTTGTTGTTTGCGGTCTTCCCACTGGGCGGCGCTGATGCGGCGCGGTTTGGCGCTTTCCGTCAGCAACGTTTCAAAGCTTTTGACCAATTTGTCGGCATAAACCAGCGCTTTGTTGAGGTCGCCTTCGGCGTGACGTTCGCGCAACACGGTGACGGTGCTGGTCAGCACTTCGATGTTGGTGTCGTTGTCCGTCAGCATTTTTTCGCCGTATCGGATTGCCCGGTCATAATCGCGCAGCTTGACGCACATTTTGAAAATCTCGTTTTCGATTTCGTTGCGCCGTTCGCTGTACGGATACTTTTTCAAATATGCTTCGAGGTTGGCGATGAGTTGCGGTTCGCTGCCGCCAGAAGACTGAATTGCCCGGCGCAAATCTTCTTCCATGACCATGGGCGAGGGCGGCGCTTCGCTTGGGGGCTTATCCGCAGGCGGGTTTTGTCCGTATGCGTCAACACACAGACACAGACAAATACACATCACAACCGACCATAGACTTCGCTTCACGATATGTTCTCCCCCATTGAAAGCCATTTTATCAATTCGTTTGCGCGCGTCCGATGACGCCCAGCAAACGTCCGACGGGTTTTTCCGCGCCGCGTTCCAAACGGTAACTGAAAAACAGATCATTGCGCAGGACCGTGCACAGCCCGCAATCGTAAATGCGTTCGGCGCGCAATCCCGCATCCAGCAATTGCCGGGCATTGGCCAGATTCAGATTCAAATGCCCTTTGCCACTGGCTTGCTGGTCGCTGATCAGCTCTTCGGCATAAGCAAATTCCGCGCGAAAGGCGGCCAGCACTTCGGGCCCGACTTCAAAAACAGCCGTGCTGATGGCCGGGCCGAGCGCGGCGTGAATGTCCGCCGGATGCGAACCATACTGCTGTTGCATACGCTCAACCGTTCGTGCGACGATGCCCGCGAGCGTGCCACGCCAGCCTGCGTGCACGGCGGCAAACGCGCCGGTGCGCTCATCGCCCAGCAAAATCGGCATACAGTCGGCAGTTTGCACGCCCAACAACGTGTTTGGCACATTGGCTGTCAACGCGTCACACGTAGGCGGTCCTTGTTCTATGAACCCGCGCGCCTCAGCGTTGTCACGTACCCAGCAAATATCCGCCGAATGAATCTGTTTGGCGGTTACCAGCGTCCAGTCCGTGGCGTCTAGTGCAGACAGAAACCGACGCCGGTTTTCGCTGACGTTGGCGCGTTCGTCCTGGCTGAAATTGCCCAAGCTGAGCGCTGCGGCAGGCAACGGGCTGACGCCACCCAAACGCGTGCTAAACGCGTGTTTGAAACCGGCGTGCGCCAGCGGTTCACAGACGAGCAATTGCACTTCGCCGTGTTGTCGAAAAGAAAACTGGTTCATTTCAAAATCACAAAAGCAGACAGTTGAAATCCTGATATGGTTGTTGGCATTGGCGTAGACATCGTGGACATCGCGCGCATTATCCAGTCGCTGGCCGAACACGGCGAACGCTTTCGCCAGCGCGTTTTTACCTCAGGGGAAATTGCTTACAGCGAGCAATTTGCCACGCCCGCTGCCAAGGCAGAACGCTATGCCGCACGGTTTGCCGCCAAAGAAGCCGCGCGCAAAGCCATCGGCGCAGCCACCCCGGTGAAAGCTTTGGGGTGGCAAGAGGTTGAGATCATATCATCATCTGAAGGCGCGCCACAGTTGCAATTCCACGGGCGTGCGGCGGAGTTGGCGCAAATGTTGCGCGTCACGCGTGCGCACGTGTCGTTGTCGCACGCCGAGGGGCAAGCCATCGCCTTTGTTGTTCTGGAGACGGATTGAGTTATGCGAAATACCTGGTTGCCAGTTGTTGCGCTGATGATTTGGTTGTCGCTGTTGACCGGCGCGCAAACGCCCGCAGTCCGCAGAGGGTTTCAACCCGCCGATTTGTCGGCGTTGAAAGAGGTCAGCGATGCGCAGCTTTCGCCGGATGGAAAACAGGTCGTCTATGTCGTTGGCGAAGTCGCGCCCGACCGCAGCCGCACGATTTCGCGCCTCTGGACTGTGCCTGTGTCTGGCGGCGAACCGAAACTGTTGACCAGCGGGGCGGTGACAGAAACATTCAATGAATCAACGCCGCGTTGGTCGCCGGACGGCAAATGGGTGGCGTTCTATTCCAATCGCGACAAAAAAGATGGTTTATGGTTTGTGGCCGCGTCGGGCGGAACGCCGCAGTTGCTGACGCACGTGGTGCGCACGAATTTCTTTCTGACCAAGGCGGGCGAAAGCTTTACCTGGGCGCCTGACAGCAAACGCGTCGCGTTTCTTTCTTCCCCCGAAGTGTTGAACGATGCGCACGCTGCCGCGCCAGCACCGCTCGCCAATGATCCGAAATTGGCTGGCTTGCCGCCGCAAGTTTTGCGCCCGTTGACGCGCGATGAGATTGAAAAACTGCCGGTCGAAGTCCGCGAAATGATTTTTCGCGCGCAAGGACAGGCGTTTGGCAACAAACCGTCTTCACCGATCGAAAATTCGCTGAGTGCATTGCCCGACGACCCGCGCGTCATCACGCGGCTGCAATACAAATCACGCACGGCCTTTTCCGACAATCTGCAATCGCACATCTTTGAAGTCGGGGTGGAAACACGGCAACTGCGCCAACTCACCACGGGGCTGTATTACGAACACTCGATTCATTGGTCGCCCAAAGGCGACGAAATCGTTTTTGTCAGCAACCACGAACCCGATCCTGACCGCGTCAACAACACGGATTTATTCACTGTCAACGTCAACACCTTCGCGATTCGGCAACTGACCAAAACCAAGGGCTGCGAATGGCAACCGGTCTTTTCGCCGGATGGAAATCAGATTGCCTATCTGGCCACGAAACGCGCGGTCACGACCATTGATAGCGTGGCGGAAGATACCCAGGCGTATAGCATCTCAGCACAAGGCGGCCCGCCCAAGGATTTGAGCAGCCTGTTTGACCGGCGCGTAAGTCGAATTGAATGGACGGGCACGAATCCCTCTTTTTCTGTCTCTGACTCGGGCGGAACGACGATTTACCCCGGCGCAGTTATGGGGAGCCCAGGAAGCGTCTCACCGCAGCTTCGCACAGGCAACGCCGGGCAAATCTCCAGTTACTCATACGCGCGAGACAGTAATCCCCATCAGTCTGTCTATGTGGTTGCCCAAGACGTCCGACCCGCCGAACTCTGTCGCATTAGCGGAAAGCCGGGCGCTGGCATCTTCACAGTTTTGAGCCAGGCCAATAAGAATTTGCTGGATAGCGTCGTGTTTTCACCGCTGCGCGAATTCAAATTCGCGCAGGGCGATTTTGAAATACAAGGCTGGGTCATTGCGCCGCTCAATCTCGACGAAAAGAAAAAGTATCCGGTGATTCTCAGCATTCATGGCGGCCCGCACGGAATGCACGGTTACAGTTTCAATCCCACAGCACAGGCGCTGGCCGCGCAAGGTTATGCCGTGTTGCTCATCAATCCGCGTGGTTCGTCAGGGTACGGGCAGAAATTCGCCGATGGCTGCCTCAATGATTGGGGTGGCGGCGATTACCGCGACTTGATGAAAGGCGTGGATGTCGCGCTGGAAAAGTTTCCGTTCCTCGACAAAGACCGGATGGGCGTGATGGGCGGCAGCTATGGCGGTTATATGACCAACTGGATCGTGACGCAGACGGATCGGTTCAAAGCCGCCGTGACATCCGCCAGCTTGTCGAATCTGATCAGCTTTTACGCGACGTCTCTCTATCAGGATTTGATTCACGCCGAATTCAACGGCCCGGCTGGCAATATGCCGTGGGACAATTACGATCTGCTGTGGGATCGTTCGCCGCTCAAGCACATCAAAAATGCCAAAACGCCGCTGCTTTTATTACACGGAGAAAACGACAACGACGTTCACATTACACAGGCCGAAGAGATGTATACGGCCTTGCGCATGCGCGCCGTAGACGCTGTTTTGGTACGTTATCCGCGCGAAGGCCACAGCTTCCGCGAACCGCGCCACCGCGAAGACAGTCTGGCGCGCACGATTCAGTGGTTTGATCGGTATCTGAAGAAGTAGAAGACGTAATTCGACGTATGCAAGTTTTACCGTCAGCGCGTCCTGCAGAAACGCAAACAACCGCGCCCGAATCTGCCGCACAATTGTCTTTGCGGGCGGTTTCCGGGTTGGAAGTGGCTTCTGTCTCGGCGTCGGCTTTGCTGACAACCTGGGCGCTGTTGCCGTTGCAACCGTGGCCGCGCTGGCTGGCGGCGATTCCGGCGTTGTTGGCGGTGGGGTTGATGCTCCATTCGCATCATGCACGTGGCGAAAGCTGGCGCGCGCTGGGGTTTACGACCGAACATTTGGGCCGGGCCTTGCGGCTGGTGGCCGGGCCGACAGTGTTGGCTTGTATGTTGTTTGCGGCACTCGGTTGGTGGGCCGGTTCATTTCACCAAACGTCGCATTTCTGGACCAACCTGTTGGTTTTGCCTGCCTGGGCGTTATTACAGCAATATGTGTTGCAAGGATTTATCTACCGCCGCGTGCGCTTTGTGCTGATGCCGTCGCAGGCTTCGCCAGAGCAACAGCGTCGCCGTTCGCATCTGGCCGTTTTGGTGACGGCAGGCATCTTTGCGCTGTTGCACGCGCCGAATGTGACGTTGATGCTCTTGACGTTGTTGGGCGCGTTGATCTGGTCGTGGGTATATGAACGCGCGCCCAATTTGTTTGCGCTGGCGCTTTCGCACGCGGTCATCAGCTTGCTGTTGATGACGGCTTTGCCCTCGTGGCTGCTGGAAAGCATGAGCGTTGGGTACAAGCATTTCCTCTATCAGAAGTTTTGACGAATTATGGCTGAGAACTTCATCGAAAAACGCAAAGCGAACTGGAAGCGGTTGGAAGAGCTGATTGACCAGGCGCGTACCGTGCGCGGTTTGCGGCAACTGAGCACAGAGGAAGTGCGCGAACTGGGGCGCAGCTATCGCCGCGCGGCTTCTGATCTGGCGATTGCGCGCGTCGAATCACGCGATCAGCGGTTGGTGAATTACCTGAACAATCTGGTGATTCGCGCGCACGGGTTGATTTATCGCGTCGAAAACAAAGGGCTGCGTGCGATCTTTGATTTTTATTGGTATGACTTCCCGGCTGTTTTTCGCCGCACGTTTCGTTACACGCTGGCGACGTTTTTGATCTTTGCCGCCATTTCGGTGTGTTCGTTTGTCGCGACCTGGCGCAATGACGATTTTGCCGATTTTGCCTATGTCTCGCCGCAAACGGTTTTCCAGATCAAAGCGCATCAACGCTGGTGGGAGAGTTTGAATAAAGAAGCGCCCGTCGGCGCGGCGGCAATTATGGCCAACAACATCGGCGTCAGTTTGAAAGTCTTCGCGTTCAGCATCGTGCCGGTGTTGGGAACAATTGACGTGCTTAGGCCTTCGGCGTTGCAGTTTGGCGCCATCAATGCGCTGATTCTCAAATATGGCATGACACGCACGCTCTGGTCGTTTGTCATTGGCCACGGCGTGCTGGAATTTTCTGCCATCTTTATTGCGGGCGGCGCCGGATTGCTGATTGGAATGGCGTTGCTGGTGCCGGGGGAGCGCACGCGCCGCGAAGCCTTGATCGAGCGCGGAGCCCTCGCCATTCGCCTGTTGGTTGGGTGCATTCCGTTGCTGGTCATTGCCGGCTGCATCGAAGGATTCATTTCACCTTTGCCCGTGCATCAGGCATATAAGTTTGGCGTGGCGGGGGCGACGGCGATCGGGTTGATTGCCTATTTGCTCAAAGCCGAGCGCCAGGATTCCGCGACGCCCTGAGCGGGCTTTGACCTGCGCCCGGGCGTGCTTTGCCGGGCAGGTGTGGTATGATGCGCACGAAATTTTTACGAAAACATTGTTAACAGGTGAGCGACCTATGGATGAAAAAGCGATGACGCACTTAACGATTCTGACCAAAAACGGCATCTTTTCGTTTTTGGGGCTGGTTCGGGCGCAAATGGTGGTAGATGCTGACGGCAACAACAAACCGGTGACTGGCGTGATCAAACACGACCCGCGCGAAGGTCAGCCGTTTTTGAAACAGTTTGATACCAGCAACGAAGCCATTCGCAATTACCAGGAAGCCATCAGCACCAGCATCGAGCGGGGCTGGAACGTCGTGTACCAAGGCATTCCGTTGCACGGATAATCAACTGTTTCCCAAAAATTCAAAGGCACACAACCAAAGCCCTGCGCTCGCCGGACTGGTTGCGTGCCTTTTTCATTTCGCCCGTTAGGCTGGCTATTTCAACCGTTTGATGACGTCAACGACAAAGGCCGCGCAATATTCCCCGGCGACTTCCTGCAATTCCGGCGCGTAAAATTCTGAATTGGAAATGATGCGAATGGCGAGAAAGCGCGTTTGAAACCCGAGGGCTGTGCCCGCGACAAATGCGCTTTCCATGTCTTCTGACGACGCGCCAAAGGTTTTGTGCACCCACAACAGCCGGTCAATTTCCTTGTTGTATTCAAACGCAGAACCGAGGATGCCTTTGCTCAGACGTCCGCGTTTGTATGGCGTTGCCAGCGCGACTCGTAATGTTTCTTCATCGCCGGGGAAGCTTTTGAACGGCACGCGCTCTTTGCCAGCCAGCCGCAAACGATGAGGAATCGGCGACCAGCGCGACTGGTCTATGCCTTTGCCTTCATCCGCATGCGCAGAGCGGAACGCGCCAAAATCAACCGCCGCTTCGCCCACCACAATGTCGAACACTTTCAACGATGGATCGTGTGCGCCCGCGGTTCCCTGATTGATGATCAGCTTTGGTTTGAAATGGACGATGGCCACCGTTGTTGCGGCGACGGCATTGATCGGACCGACTTCCGTGCGCGATACAACCACGTGTTTGTTGCCGATTTTGCCGCGCCAAAACGTCCAGGCTGCCAACTGTACCTCTTCCTTTTCGCTCAGCGCCGCCACCAGCGGTTGTAATTCCCAATCCAGCGCGCCTTGCACCAGAACATCCACTGGCGCTTCTTCTTTTTTCTGCGTGGGAGTGGGTTGTGCAAATCCCAAAGGCATGACGACGACAGCCAGGCAAACGACGAGGGCGGCTTTGCCTAGCAAAGCCAAAGAGCACGTGGAATTGTTCATAGCTTGAGAAGCTCCGAAAGGAATGGCGGGAACGCTAGCTGGTTTGTTCGGTCAGCGGTTCGCGGTGGTCAAGCGCATCGCTGACGATACGCACCGCTGTTTCGCTGATTTGCGAGCGCCAGATTTGGCGATCTTCTTCGTGTGCGCCGCTCAGCAACAACAACCGTTTCAAAATTTCGGTGGTGACCGCGACCAGAAACGCGCCTTGTCCGGCTTGCTGGCGCAAATGTTCGTTGTCGCGGCGCGCGCGGTCGCGTTCGTCTTCTTGTTCAAAACGCGGGATTTCCTGATCGAGCAATTCAAACGCCGCGACAGCCAGCTTTTGCTTTTTGGTCGCGGCAAAGGCCGACAGCTTGGCGCGCAGTTCTGTATTCAACGGCAGTTCAATCAGGGGGGACGCCAGTGTGACCGATTGCAGCGACTGACGATGACGTAACACGCGCGTGGCGACCAGCAACACAACCGTCCAGTAACCGACAAACAATCCGGCGACGATGGCCAGATCAGTCAACGTCCAATTCTGTTTTCCGTTGGCGTAAAAATAGGCGAAGGGGATGAGCGTGGGAATGGCCACCAGTACGATGCGGTACAGGTTCCAACGCGGTTTGCTGGCAGATGTTTTATTCGACTCGGTCATCACGACTCTCCCTGGTTACTGGCCCCATACTCAAAACGGAACGCATTATAGCGCA